>NZ_NMUO01000099.1 GCF_002237365.1 Zobellella denitrificans | reverse complement strand
GGCTGGCCCGGACCTCGGGGGCGGCCAGCTCGCCGCGCACCCGGATACCGCCGGCCAGGTCACCGAACAGGCCAGGGGCATACACCGCCAGCGCCGGGGCCTGCAGCTCGGCGTCGAGCTGCCAGCGTTCGGTGATGGTGCCGTTGACCGTCAGCCGGTTGTTGCCGTTGGCCAGCACCAGTTGGTCGAGGGTACCCTGCAGATCCTGGTTGAGGCTGAGTTGGCCCTCGAGCGACAGCGGATAATCCCGCAGCTGGCCGTGGATATCGGGGCTGGCGTCCAGCTGCCATTGCTCCCCGCGCAGGGTGAAGCGGGTGTCGAGTTCGCCGTTGAGGCGGCCGTTCAGATCCGCCACGAAACTGCCCGGATCCACCTCCTCGAGCACCAGCCGGCCCTGCCAGTCGATGCCCTCTTCCCAGCCGAGTCGTCCCTCCACCCTTCCCCCGCCTTGTGGCAGGCGCAGCGCCAGGGGCGCCAGCGCCAGGCCCTGCAGATTGCCCTCGCCCGCCAGTTCGATACCGATGGGCGGCAGCTCGGGGCCCTGCGCCTCGGCGGCCAGCCGCAGCCGGTAATCCTCCAGGCGGCCATCCAGGGTCAGCCGGCCCTGCTCCAGGCGCCATTCCGGCTCAGCCAGGGGCCAACCCAGCCGCTGCCAGTCCAGGGCAAGCTCGAAGGGCAGCGCCGGGTCCAGGGGCTTGGCCTGCAGCCGGGCCCGGGCGGCGATCACCCCTTCCAGGCTGAGCTCGGCGGACAGCTCGGCCAGGCTCTGGCGCAGCTCGAGATCCAGCCGCTGGCCCGCCAGTTGCCCTTCCAGCAGGGGTTCGTGCAGGGTGGCCGCAAGGCCGAGTTCAAGGGGATAGTCCCCGCTCAGGGTGATCTGGCCGGCGGCCTGCAGATCCGCCAGCTCGTGGGACAGCTCCAGGCCGTGGATATCGAGCCGGCTGCCCTCGCCTTCCAGCGCCAGTTGCAGGCGGTGCAGGGCCTGTACTTCCTCCCCCTGCACCAGGCGGCTGTCGGTCAGGCTGAACCGCTCGAGCTTGAGGGGAAAGGGCAGCACGATTTCCGGCAGCGCCAGCGGCGATCGGTCGGCGGTGGCGGCGTCGGTCTCAACCGGTGCCGGCGCCACTTCATCCTCGCCCGGCAGCAGGGTCAGGGTCAGCCCCGCCATTTCCGGGCCGGTGATCACCATGCCGTCGTCGTCCCACTGGGCCGCCACCAGCAGGCTGTCCCAGGCGACGGTCTGGCCGGGCAGCTCGATGCGCACCCGATCGGCGCGGATCTCGTCCAGATCGATGCGCAGCGGCGGCGTCAGATCCAGCAGCGGCTCCGATGCCTCCTCCTCGTCGCTCCCCTCGGGCAGGGCGGTGATGCGCACCAGTATGTCGGCCGCGTCCAGCCGTTGCAGCCAGAAGCGGCCATCGAGCAGCTTGCCGAGCTGCCAGTCGAGGGTGACGGCCCGGGCCGAGAAGGCCAGGGAGTCCTGCTGGTAGCTCAGCTCGGAAAACTGCCAGCCGGTGCCCAGTTGGCCGGCCACCAGGGTGCCGTCGAGCCCCTGCACCTGGCGCTTGGCCAGCGCCCACAGCCACTGGTTGCCGGTATGGGTGAACAGCAGGCTGACCAGCAGCATCAACAGCAGGGCGATGGCGGCAATGGCACCGAACAGGCTTCGTTTCAACCAGATCATAATTCAGGCCCCAGGGTAAAGTGCAGCCGCCAGGGGGTGTCGTCCTCCGACACGCCAAAGGCCAGGTCGAGGCGCACCGAGCCCACCGGGGTCAGCCAGCGCACGCCCACGCCGGTGCCCACCTTCCAGGCGTCGTTATAGTCGTTGGTGGCGGTACCGGTGTCGACGAAGGTGGCCAGCCGCCACTTTTCCGCCACCTTGTAGTCGTATTCCAGGCTCAGGGCCGTGGTGTACTTGGCGCCGGTGCGATCGCCGTTTTCGTCGCGGGGGCTGATGCTCTCATAGCCGAAGCCCCGCACCGTGAGGTCGCCACCGGTGAAGAAGCGCAGCGACGGCGGCAGGTCCTCGACCTCGTCCACCCAGACCGCGCCCTGCTCGGCCCGGGCGATGACGCGCTGGTTGTCGGACAGGGAGCGCAGCCACTTGCTGCGGCCCCAGGCCCGGATAAAGCGGGTATCGGAGCCCCACCAGGGCTCGGACAGCTCCAGGGTGATGCGCTGGGAATCGCCCCAGTAGGGGTCCAGTCCGCCGCGCGCCCGGGTCCGGCTGTAGGACACCCCGGGGATCAGCAGGAAGCTGTCGTCCTTCTGCTCGCCCTGGGTGTAGGACTCGTATTCCGAGCGGATAAAGACGTCCCGGGTCCAGTCGTAGGCGTTTTTGTCCCAGCGATGCACCGAGGCCACCAGGCGGTCGCTCTGGGTGTCGCGCTGATCCAGGCGCTGGTAGCCGCTTTGCAGGGTGTAGTAGTTGTCGAGCGGATGGCCGCGGGGGATCTTGTAGACAAAGCTGATGTCCTGCTTGGGCGCCGACAGCTTGAGGCTGGTGTTGACGCTGTGGCCCAGGCTGTTGATCCAGGGCTTGTCCCAGCTGACCGAGGTGCGCGGGCCCTCGTCGGTGGAAAAACCCACGCCCAGCTCCACCTCGTTGTCGGCCCTGGCGCGCAGCACCACCGACAGCGGAATATGGTTGTCCTCGTCCGCCTCGGCCACCAGGGGCAGCACTTCCACCTGGCGGAAATAGCGGGTGGAAGAGAGCGAGCGGCTGAGTTCGGCCACCCGGCTGGCGAGGTAGGGATCGCCCGGCCGGACATTGACCAGGGGACTGAGCAGCCGCTCCACCGGGCGATCGGTATCCACCCTGAGTTCGCCGAATTTGAAGCGGGGCCCGGAGTCGAACGACAGTATCACGTCGGCGGCGTTTTCCCAGGGATGCACCAGCACCTGGCTGCGCCGGTAGCGGGCATCGAAATAGCCGCGGGTCAGCGCCAGGCTGAGCAGGCCGGTCTTGGCGCTTTCATAGGTTTCGTGGTTGAGGATGTCGCCCTCGTTCAGCCCCAGGTTGCCGACCCGCTCCTCGAACAGGGGATCCGAGGCCGCGTCACCCTGCAGCAGCACCTCCAGCCGGCGGATGCGCACCGGCTCCCCCGCCTCCACCCGCACATTGACCCGGGCCGGATTGCGCGGGTCCGCCTCCACCTCTATCTGCGGACTGTAATACCCCAGCGCCTGCAGGCTGTCTTCCACCGCCGTCACTATGTCCTTGCGGAAACGGGGCAACTGCTCGGCCTGGATGGCCGGCAACTGGTTCAGGTAAACCCGGGTGTTGTCCGCCAGCTCGCCGCTCAGGCCCGACAGGCGGAAACTGATCTCCTCCGCCCGGGCCTGCTGGCCGAGCAGCATCAGGATCAGTATTCCCCATACAGCTTTGCTCATAGCGCAACCCGTTCACTCTGTGTTGTATCTGACAGTTTCTGCCGCAAGTCGTCGACTTACGGCACAACGTCGATTTTTATTGATCTTGTCGTTCGGTCCGGGCGCGCGGCCATGGCACACTTAAGCCCTTGTCAGTTCCATTGCGAAGCCCCTTATGTCCCGACTCGACAGCCCTTATGCCCTGCTGGGCCTGGCCGGTTTCAGCGGCAGCGGCAAAACCACGCTGCTGCGCCAACTGGTCGCCCTGCTGCGCCAACGCCGGTTGCGCATCGGTGTTATCAAGCACACCCATCACGACGTGGAGCAGGATACCCCCGGCAAGGACAGCTACGAGCTGCGCCACGCCGGCGCCAGCCAATGCCTGCTGGCCGGACCTCATCGTAGTATTCTGACCTATGAGAACCCCAAGGTACAGGAGCCTGATCTAAATGAATCCCTTTCACGGCTGAGCCTGGATCGGCTCGACCTGGTGCTGGTGGAGGGATTCCGCGAGGCGCCCATTCCCAAGCTGGAGGTGCACAGGCCCGCCCACGGCAAGCCGCTGCTGTGCCGGCACGACCCCCACATCCTGGCGGTGGCCACCGACGACCCCGGCCTGGAGGCCCCGGTGCCGCTGCAGGATCTGAACGACCCGCCCGCCATCGCCGACCTTATCGGGCAATGGCTGGCGGCAGGACGCCTGCAAGCGCCTCGGGATTGAGCCGCTCCCCCGCCGGGTAGCCGCAGGCCCGCCGGTAGGCGCCATAGAGCAGGGGATTGCGCTCGGCGTACCCCTGGTGCCGGGGCAGCGCCAGCGCGAAGGCGCCCACCGGCAGTATGCGCACGCCGAGCTCCCGCCCCGTTTCCAGCTCCAGTTTGGCCCGGCTCTGCTGGGCCCATTTCTGCTGCAGCGAACTCTGTACATAGAGCGCCGGGCTGTACTCGCGGCCCCTGTCGCAGAACTGGCCCTCGTCGTCGAAAAGGTCGACCGCCGCCCAGTAGAGGGTCAGCAGCTCGCCGTAGCCGATGAGGTTGTCGTCGTAGTGCACCCGCACCACCTGGCGGCGCTGGTGCTGGCTGCCGCTCTGCATCCAGCCGGCTTCAATCCGCTCGACCCCGGGCCGGCCGGCAAACAGCGCCTCCATCACCCAGAAGCTGCCACCGGCGAACACCGCCTGGGTCGCCCAGGCCCCGGGCGCCAGCAACAGCAGCCCTATCAACAGGATCTTTCCAGACACGCGCTTACCCAATCTCAATCCCCAATCTGCGGAATTATGCTAATCGATAAAAAGCGGATGGAAGCATTTTTTGCCCCTCTTGTCATTTCCGCCCTTTCCGGTACCAATCCAGAACGCCATATAGTTTAAAACTTAGGCCGTGGCGATTCTTGGGGCGCGGGCGGCCCGCCCGCATGAGGGTGGCACCGAGGTGGGCGAAGAAGGCACAGCCCAACCCGCAGCCTGCTCTGCGTTGAGCCTCTTTAAACCTGTGGTGTGGCAGGCCTACCCGAGGATTCGCGCTGCGCGCGAAGGCAGGCGGGCCGCCTGCGCCCCGCCAGCAAGGCGCACCTCTGCAAACGGCGGTGTTTTCCTGCCGGCGAGAGTGGCAGGGGTGGCACATGCTGGCAGCTTGATTTTTTAAACTATATGCCACTTTAGGGCATAATGAGTCCCACTGATTTTCACCCACCCGAGGCGGGCCAGGCGCCGGTACGGATGGCCCCCCGACGAGGATCCGATGACCCCGACCGAAGCCCTGCTGTTGCTGGCCGCCGGCGTACTGTCCGGCTTTATCAACGTGATGTCGGCGGGCGGCTCCATGCTGACGCTGCCGCTGCTGATGTTCATGGGGCTGGACGGCGCCACCGCCAACGGCAGCAACCGGGTGGGCATAGTGCTGCAGAACCTCACCGCCCTGGGCCAGTACCACAGGGCGGGCTTTCGGGATCTGCGCCTGGGCCTGCGGCTGTGCCTGCCCGCGGTGGCCGGCGCCCTGCTCGGGGCCTGGGTGGCGGTATGGCTGGACGAGCGGCTGTTCCAGTGGATACTGATCCTGGTGATGGCGAGCTGCGCCGTGCTGATGCTGCTGCCCGCCCCCGCCCACCTGCCGACCAGGCCCCTGGACGAGGGCCACCTCGGCCCCAGGGTTTATCTGGCGCTGGCGGTGATCGGCCTGTACGGCGGCTTTATCCAGGTGGCGGTGGGCATCCTGTTTATCACCCTGCTGTACCGGGTGCTGCGCATCGACCTGGTGCAGGTGAACCGGCTCAAGGTGCTGATCGTGCTGGTCTATATGGTGCCCGCCCTGGCCATCTTCGTGATCGGCGGCAAGGTGGCCTGGGGCTACGGCCTGGTGCTGGCCGTGGGCAGCATGCTCGGCGCCTGGTTCGGCGCCCGGCTCAGCATCAGCGCCAACGGGGTAAAGTGGATAAAATGGCTGACCCTGGTGATGATAGTCGCCATTATCGGCAAACTGGGCTTCGATCTGTGGTATTGAGCGGCTCCTGATAGCGGGATAAAGAGCGGGAAACAACCATGAAACTGTTCAGGCAACTGGCCTGGTTCTTCAAGGCCCACTGGCGCACCTACAGCCTGGCGCTGCTGATGCTGGCCACGGTGGCAGTGATGAACATGAGCATCCCCTACCTGATCGGCCAGGCGGTGGACAGCCTGATCGCCTCCCCCACCGGCGAGGCCGAGGGCCGGCTGCTGGTGCTCATCCTGCTGCTGGGGATCGCCATCTACGGCCTGCGCCTGGGCTGGCGCTGGATCCTGTTCGGCACCTCCTATCGCCTCGGCAACCTGCTGCGCCGCCGCTTCTTCGAACTGCTCACCCGCCAGGGCCAGGCCTTCTACAGCCGGCACAACACCGGCGATCTCATGGCCCGGGCCACCAACGACATCGACGCCATCGAGGTGGCCGCCGGCGAAGGGGTGTTGTCCGGCTTCGACGGCCTGCTCACCCTGCTGCTGGTGCTGGTGATCATCTTCGGGGTGATCGACTGGCGGCTGTCGCTGGTGGCGCTGCTGCCTTTCCCGCTGATGGGGCTGGCCTTCTACCGCATATCCAACCGCATCCACCACCACTTCAAGGCGGCGCTGGAGCAGTTTTCGGTGCTCAACGACAAGGCCCAGGAGGCCATCGCCGGGGTGCGGCTGGTCAAGTCCATGGGCCGGGAAGAGATAGAAAGCCGCCAGTTCGGCGCCATCGCCGAGGCGGCCGCCGAGCGCAACTACCAGGTGGCCCGGGCCGAGGCCCTGTACGAGCCGGTGGTGTTCCTGTCCATGTCCGCCGCCCTGCTGCTGACCTTGGGCTTTGGCGCCTGGCTTATCTGGCATGAGCAGTTGAGCGTGGGCCAGCTCACCAGCTTCACCCTCTATCTGGCCCAGCTGATCTGGCCCATGTTCGCCTTCGGCTGGCTGCTCAACATCGTCGAGCGCGGCAGCGCCGCCCTGACCCGGGTCGAGGCGCTGCTGGCGGTGCCCGACAGCGTCTCCGACCGGGGCCGCCACCGCCCGGAGGACGCCCATATCCGGGTGCGGGAGCTCGGCTTCCACTACCCCGAGCAGCGCCAGGCGGCCCTGAGCGGACTGAGCTTCGAGCTGGCCCCGGGCCGGGTGCTGGGCCTGGCCGGCCCCACCGGGGCCGGCAAGAGCACCCTGCTGCAACTGCTGATGCGCTACTGGGAAACCGAGCCGGGGCAGATCAGCATCGGCGGACACCCCATCGCCGACTGCCGCCTCGACGCCCTGCGCGGCCTGTTCGCCTATGTGCCCCAGGACGCCTTCCTGTTCAGCGCCAGCATCGCCGACAACATCCGCCTGGGCCGCCCCGAGGCGAGCCAGGACGAGGTGATGGACGCCGCCCGCCAGGCCTGCGTGCATGACGACATCGCCGCCCTGCCCCGGGGCTACGACACCCAGGTGGGCGAGCGCGGCATGACCCTGTCCGGCGGCCAGCGCCAGCGCCTGGCCATCGCCCGCGCCCTGCTCAGCCGGGCGCCGATACTGGTGCTGGACGACGCCCTGTCGGCGGTGGACGTGCACACCGAGCAGCAGATACTGCACCAGTTGCGCGGCCGCCGGGACCAGGGCTGCATCATCGTCAGCCACCGGCTGTCGGCGCTGGAGCACGCCGACCAGATACTGGTGCTCAACCACGGCCGGCGGCAGCAAGCCGGCCGCCACGGCCAACTGATCGCACAAGACGGCTGGTACAGCCGGATGTGGGCCTATCAACAGCTGGAGGCAGTGCTGGATGAAGCCTGATCATCTCCCCCAGGGCAAGGGCACCTTCGGCCTGCTGCTGGATTACGTCTACCGGGACAAGCGCCTGCTGGTGAAGGCCCTGCTGCTGTTGCTGCTGGCCACCGCCGCCGACGTGGCCGGCCCCCTGCTGGCCAAGGTGTTTATCGACGACTACCTGCTGGCGGGCCGGTTGCCGCTGTGGCCGGTAGCGGGGCTGGCGGCGACCTATGTGCTGGCCCAGGTGGCCGCCGCCTGGCTCAGGTACCAGCAGACCCTGCGCTTCACCGAGATGGCGCTGGCGGCGGTGCTGGACATCCGCCAGAAGGTGTTCGCCCATGTGCAGCAGCTGCCCATGGCCTTCTTCGACCGGGCCATGACCGGCCGGCTGGTGAGCCGGGTCACCAACGACACCGAGGCGATCAAGGATCTCTATGTGCAGTTTTTGTCGGTGGTGCTGACCAACCTGGTGCTGCTGGTGGGCATCATCATCGCCATGGCGCTGCTCAACGTGCAGCTGATGCTGGTGGCGCTGCTGCTGATCCCGGCGGTGATGGGGGTCATCTACCTGTACCAGAAGCTGAGCGGCGCGGCGGTGGCCGACAGCCGGCAGTTGCGCTCGGAGATCAACAGCGACATCAGCGAGTCCATCGCCGGCATGGCGGTGCTGCAGGCCTGCGGCCGCCAGCAGGCCGCCGCCGAGCGCTTCGAGCAGCTCAACCAGCGCTACTACGCCGCCCGCATGCGCACCATCAAGATCGGCGCCGCCCTGCTGCGCCCGGCCATCGACCTGCTCAGCGTGCTGGCCCTGCTCGGCATCCTGCAGGTGTTCGGCTGGCAGGTGGTCAACGGCGTGGCCGAGGTGGGGGTGCTGTACGCCTTTCTCAACTTTATGGGCCGCTTCACCGAACCCCTGGCCGAGATCACCCAGCGCTTCAACCTCTACCAGCAGGCCATGGTGGCCGGGGATCGCGTCTACCAGCTGATGCACCAGCCGGTGCAGCACTATGGCCGGGCGGCCGACCACATTCCCGAAGGCGCGGTCCGCTTCGAGCGGGTCGACTTCGCCTACCGGCCCGACAAGCCGGTGTTCCGGCAACTCAGCCTGGACATTCCCGCCGGCGCCTTTATCGGGGTGGTGGGCCACACCGGCAGCGGCAAGAGCACCCTGCTCAACCTGCTGCTCAGTTTCTATCCCCCCGGCGGCGGCGAGATCCGCCTCGACGGCCGCCCCCTGGCCGACTACAGCCGGGACGCCCTGCGCCGGGGCATCGGCCTGATCCCCCAGGAGCCCTTTATCCTGGCCGGCAGCCTCTACGACAACATCGACATGGGTCGGGGCCTGTCCCGCCGGCAGGTGGAAGAGGCCGCCCGCCAGGCCCACCTGCAGGAGCTGATAAACGGCCTGGAGCAGGGCCTGGACACCCGCCTGGGGGAGCGCGGCACACGGCTTTCCACCGGCCAGCGCCAGCAGCTGGTGATCGCCCGGGCGCTGGCCGCCTCGCCCCGGATACTGCTGCTGGACGAGGCCACCGCCAACGTGGACAGCGAAACCGAGCAGGTGGTGCAGCGGGCGCTGAAGGCCCTGCACGGCAAGGTGACCATGGTGGTAGTGGCACACCGGTTGTCCACGGTCAGCCAGGCCGACCGCATCCTGGTGATGGCCCACGGCGAGCTGGTGGAAAGCGGCAGCCACGCCGAGCTGATGGCCCTGCCCCAGGGCCGCTACCAGGCCATGTACCGGCTGCAGCAACAGGCCCGGCAGGTGGCGCTGGCGGAGCAGGAAGCCTGATGCCCCGGTGGACAAGTACTGTCGCCCGGGGATAAGCTGTCTCCGGCGTCGGACGAGGCGGAGAGCCCGCCCGTAAAGGCGTTCCGGGCGGTCGGGGCGGTTGCAAATATTTTTACGTCCACGGCCCCCAAGCAGCCCCGCCAAGCTACGCTTTTTATATAAGAAGCCCTGATACCGATAGTGGCGCTTAGGGGACCTTTATGGGCGCGATACAGCATGCAGAACACCCTCCCGTTCCATTACCCGAACAGGAGCCGGCCGCGGTGCCGGTAACCAAACCCGGCCCCCGACGCTGGCGGTGGGTGCTGTGGTTTTTTGTGCTGCTGTTGCTGGCGGCCTCGGGGGTGCTGGTGGCCTACGAGATGCGCACTTCCTGGCTGCAGGCCCGGGAAATCTCCCGCTATGCCCAGACCCTGACCTATTCCCTCGAGCCCGGCGCCACCCAGGCGGTGCGCTACCCCAGCCATGGCCCCTTCGATCAGCGCATGGGCTACACCCGGCTGCCGGAGCTGCTCGCCCGGCTGCAGCAAAACCGCTTCGTGATCGAGCAGCAGGCCCAGTTTTCCCCGGCCCTGCTGGAATATACCCAGCGCGGCTTTTTCACCCCCTATCAGGAAAAGACCCAGGCCGGACTCTTTATCAACGACTGCCGGGCCGAGTCCATCCACGACTACCGCTATCCCCAGCGCCACTACGAGCGCTTCGAGCAGATACCGCCGCTGGTGGTCAGCGCCCTGCTGTTTATCGAAAACCGGGAGCTGCTCAATAACGAGCAGCCCCTGGCCAACCCGGCGGTGGACTGGCCCCGCTTCGCCAAGGCGGCCATGTCCCAGCTGGGCCGGGCACTGGAGATACAGGACGACTCGGCCGGCGGCAGCACCCTGGCCACCCAGATCGAAAAATACCGCCACTCTCCGGGCGGCCTGACCCACTCCGCCGGCGAAAAGCTGCGCCAGATGATCTCCGCCAGCGTGCGCGCCTACCAGCAGGGCCCCGAAACCCTCGAAGCCCGCAAGGCGGTGGCCCTGGACTACATCAACTCGGTGCCCCTGGCCGCCGCCCCCGGCCATGGCGAGGTGCACGGCCTGGGCGACGGCCTGTGGATCTGGTTCGGCACCGAGCTGGCACGGGTCAACCAGTTGCTGGATCCCACCCAGAACAAGGACACGCCCCTGGCCGAGCAGGGCCAGGCCCTGCGCCAGGTGATGGCGCTGATGATCGCCCAGCGCCGGCCTTCCTATTACCTGTTCCGGGGCCGGGACGATCTCAACACCCTGACCGACAGCTACCTGCGCATCCAGGCCCAGGCGGGTCTTATCAACCCGGCCCTGCGCGACGCCGCCCTGGCCCAGAAGCTCAACTTCCGCAACTTCCGGGAAGATCCGGCCACCGTCTTTATCGACAACAACAAGACCCTGCAGGTGACCCGGGGACGGCTGGCCAGCCTGCTGGGGCTTTCCCTCTACGAACTTGACCGGCTGGATCTCTCCGCCAGCACCACCCTCAACGCCGAGCTGCAGCAGAAGGTGAGCGACTACCTGCACCGGCTGGCGGATCCGGAATTCGCCCGGGAAATCGGCCTGTTCGGCGAGCGCCTGCTGTCGCCGGAAAAAACCGCCGACGTGCGGTACAGCTTCACCCTGTTCGAGCGCGGCGCCGACAGCTTCGACGTGCGGGTGCAAACCGACAACACCAACCAGCCCTTCGACATCAACGAGGGCAGCAAGCTGGAGCTGGGCTCCACCGCCAAACTCCGGGTGCTGACCACCTACCTGGAGATCATCGCCGAGCTGCACCAGCGTTACGGCAGCAAGTCGGTCGAGAGCCTGCGCCAGCTCAGCCCCGACCGGCAGGATCTGCTCAGCCGCTGGGCCATCGACTACCTGATCCGCACCCCCGATCGCAGCCTGCCCCCCATGCTCAACGCCGCCCTGGAACGCCGCTACTCCGCCAGTACCGGCGAGCGCTTCTTTACCGGCGGCGGCATGCACACCTTCGGCAACTTCCGCCGGGAGGACAACGGCCGCAACCCCACCCTGATCGAGGCCCTGCGGGAGTCGATCAACCTGCCCTTTGTACGGCTGATGCGCGATATCGTGCGCTACAGCATCTACCAGAGCGAGAACCGCGCCCAACTGCTTGAAGACGACAAGGATCCGCGCCGCCAGGAATACCTGAGCCGCTTTGCCGACCGGGAAGGCCAGGTGTTTCTGCTGCGCTTCTGGCGCAAGTACCAGGGCAAGACCACCGAAGAGCGGCTGGACACCTTTTTCGACGGCCTGCGGCCGACCGCGGTGCGCCTGGCGGCGGTGCACCGCTACCTGATGCCCGAGGCCAGCCCCGAGGAATTCGCCGCCTTCCTGCAGACCCGGCTGCCCCAGGAGCGGCTGACCGAAAAACGCCTCGACGAGCTCTACACCCGCTACGGGCCCGGCGCCTACAGCCTGCCGGATCAGGGCTATATCGCCCGGGTGCACCCGCTGGAGCTGTGGCTGCTCAGCTATTTGCAGGAGTCGCCCGAAGCGACCTTCGCCAACGCGGCCGAAGCCAGCAAGGACGAGCGCCAGGAGGTGTACGGCTGGCTGTTCAAAACCCGCCACCGCAGCGCCCGCGACAGCCGGCTGCGCATCATGCTGGAGGTGGAGGCCTTTTCCGACATCCACCTGCGCTGGCAGCGGCTGGGCTTTCCCTTCGACCACCTGGTGCCGTCGCTGGCCACCGCCATCGGCAGCTCGGGCGACAAACCCGCCGCCCTGGCAGAGCTGATCGGCATCATCCTCAACGACGGCGTACGCCTGCCCACGGTGCGCATCGACCAGTTGCACTTTGCCGCCCATACCCCCTACGAAGCCCGCCTGGGCCGCCTGCACGGCCAGGGCCAGCGGGTGATGGACAAGGAAGTGGCGGCGGCCCTGCGCAATGCGCTCTCCCAGGTGGTGGACGGCGGTACCGCCCGCCGGCTGCAGGGCAGCTTCCGTCTTGAAGACGGCACTCCCCTGGTGCTGGGCGGCAAGACCGGCACCGGCGACAACCGCATCGAAACCGTGGGCCGCGGCGGCCAGGTGCTGAGCTCCCTGGCCCGCAACCGCACCGCCACCTTTGTGTTCTTCCTGGGGGACAACCACTTCGGTACCCTCACCGCCTATGTGCCGGGCCGGGAGTCGGACAAGTTCCGCTTTACCTCCGCCCTGCCGGTACAGGTGCTGAAAGGCATGGAGCCGATACTGCGCCCCTACCTGCAGCCGGGTGCCCGGAGCCAGTGCCAGCAGCAGCTGGCCGCCAGCCCCGAGCCGAAAGAGGCGGGAATGATAAAGAGTGAGGGGTGAGTGAGGAGTGAGGAGTGAGGAGTGTACATCCTCACGCCTCACGCTCTTTACCTCACCTGACTGGCCCACTGCCCCGGCGGCGGCAGGGGCTCGCCCAGGGCCCGGCGCCACAGCCAGTCCAGGGCCCGGGACAGTTCCAGCCGCTCGCTGAACTGCTCCGGCCGGACCAGGGCCAGCCCTTCCGCATGACGCTGCGCCACCACGAAGTTGAAGCTGTAGCGCGGCTCCTGGCCCATGCGCAGATCGGTGACAAACACCTGGCCGTTCCGTTCGCTCATCTTGAAAAACCCCTTGCTGAAGCGGGCGATGCGCGCCACATGGGGGTTGCCGGCCAGCGCGGGGTAAAGTTCCATGCCCCGCTCGTAGGCGGTGAACTCGGGCGCGGCCCCGTTGTCCAGCAGGGAGTAGAACCCCTCCAGGTAGCCTTCGGGGGTGATCACCAGGACCCGCCACAGCAGGGTATTGAAGGCGGTGGGAATGACCAGCCGCCGCTCCACCTCCACCCCCTGCGCCGCCAGCGCCCGGTCCACCGCCAGGCCGACCTGCCACTGGGCCACCAGGCTCCAGCCCAAATAGAGGCTGCTGAGCCAGAGCCCCAGCCGGTTGGCGCCCAGGCCCCGGGTACCGCGCCGCACCAGGGCCACCGCCAGTCCCAGCAGCAACGGCAAGGTATAAAAAGGGTCGATGATAAAGATGCTGCCCACGCCGAAAGGATAATCGGTAAGGGGCCGCAGCAGTTGGGTGCCGTATACCGTCATGGTGTCCAGCAGCACATGGGTCACCAGCACCAGCCACAGGGTCAGGGTCCAGGCCCGCCAGTGCACCCGCTGCCCCGGCAGGCGGCAGAGCAGCCAGGCGAACAGGGGCGAGAGCAGGCTGAGATAGAGCAGCGAATGGCTGTTGCCCCTGTGCTCGGTCATGTTGCTCACCGGATCGCCGTAGTCGATGAACACATCCAAATCCGGCAGGGTGCCAAACGCGGCGCCCGCCAGGGCGGCCTTGCCTACCCCGACCCGGCGGCCCATTACCGCCACGCCGACGGCGGCCCCCAGGGCCAGCTGCGAAACAGAATCCATCGTTCTCCCTTTATATCCGGTTATTGAAAGGGGCGACCCGATTGTCGCCGCTTTCTGGTAGCATACGGGGCCTGTGCCATGAGAACCCAACCCCATGCCCGATACCCTTATCCTGCCCGCCATTCCCGCCGTCGCCAACCCCGAACTGCAACGGGCGCTGCAGCACAAAATCGATCACAAGACCAAGCCCCTCGGCGCCCTGGGCCGGCTGGAAGCCCTGGCCCTGCGGCTGGGGCTTATCCAGCAGAGCCTGAGCCCGGTGATAACGGCGCCCCAGATCCGGGTGTTTGCCGCCGATCATGGCCTGGCCCGGCACGGGGTGTCGGCCTATCCCGGCGAGGTGACCGCCCAGATGGTGCACAACTTCCTGCGGGGCGGCGCCGCCATCAATGTGTTCGCCCGCCAGCACGGCATTGCCCTTAAGGTGGTGGACGCGGGCGTCAATGCGCACTTCGAGCCTCACCCGGCTCTTATCGACGGCAAAATCCGCCACGGCAGCCGGGATGCCCTGGCCGAACCCGCCATGAGCACGGACGAATGCCGCCGGGCGCTGCGCTTTGGCATGGCGCTGGTGGCGGACATGCCCGGCAACCTGCTGCTCCCGGGGGAGATGGGCATCGGCAACACCTCCGCCGCCAGCCTGCTGCTGGCCCGGCTGGGCGACTTGCCCCTGGCGCAATGCACCGGGCGCGGCACCGGCCTGGACGAGGCCGGACTAGCCCGCAAGACACAGATACTGCAGCGGGTGCTGGCGCGCCACGCCGACGCCAGCGCGCCCCTGGACGCCCTGGCC
>NZ_NMUO01000098.1 GCF_002237365.1 Zobellella denitrificans | reverse complement strand
AGTTTTGTATAAGATACCGCCTGAAGCCAGGGCCCGGCAGCGAGATCCGGATCTCATTGGCACCCATTTCGGTCATTTTTTCATTAAAGCTTTTGCCCGCCGCTCCGATAACCCCAGCACAGGCCCAAGGGCGGAAGGGGAAGCCTCCCCGGCGAAAAAATCACTAAAGTCGCTGATGAGTCCGCCGATAACCTGAACAAGCAAGCAATACCGGCAAGGGCCGGGACCATCCTCAACGGAGAGTTTTAATATGGCGATTAATGTCAACACCAACGTCACTTCCATGACCGCTCAGCGTAACCTCAACGCCTCCAGCAGCGCCCTGGCCACCTCCATGGAGCGGCTGTCTTCCGGTAACCGCATCAACTCCGCCAAGGACGATGCCGCCGGCCTGCAGATCTCCAACCGCCTGAACTCCCAGGTGCGCGGCTTAGGGGTCGCAATGAAAAATGCCAACGACGGTATCTCCATCGCCCAGACCGCCGAAGGCGCCATGCAGGAGTCTACCTCCATCCTGCAACGGATGCGCGACCTTTCCCTGCAAGCAGCGAACGGTTCCAACACCGACAAAGATCGTGCCGCCATGCAGAAAGAAGTTTCTGCCCTGCAGGCCGAGCTGACCCGTATCGCCGAAACCACCTCCTTTGGTGGCCAGAAGCTGCTGGATGGCACTTTTGGCTCTCGTGATTTCCAGATTGGTGCTCAGGCTAACGAAACACTCGGTCTTAAACTCAATAACATCAGCGCAAGCAGCCTGGGACTGAATAAGGTTGAACTTGATGGTGATGCAGTAGGTGCAATTAGTGTTGGTGCCGATCTGACTGGGCGAGAAGCTTTTGGTGATGGTGGTAAAGTGACCATTACTGGTTCAGCCGGGTCTGCAACCATTACTCTTCCTGCTGCTGCTGATAACGCAGAAGCAAATGATGTGGCAGCAGCTATTAATGCCCAGAGCAGTGTGACAGGTGTTACCGCCGAAGCCACCAATAAAGTCGAGATTACTGGCTTGGCAGGTATTGATGCAGGTGAAAATGTTACATTCACACTGAATGGTGAGAACGTCAGCTACAATGCAAGTAACGCTAACAGCCTGGCTGAGCTGGCATCTGCAATCAATGGTAAATCATCAGCGACTAACGTTTCCGCAGAAGTTATTACTAAGGATGATGGTACTTCCGCGCTGGTTTTGACATCAGCCAACGGTGAAGATATTGCTTTGTCTGACTTTTCAGGTGCTGATGGTGATGCCGCTGAAACTTTTAATGTGGCAAAAGTAAATCTTGATGGTGTTGCAGGAATTCCCGCTGCTGTTGATGCTGCTACAAATATGGCCTTTATTTCGCAGGGTTATATTGTATTGAGCGATTCCAAAACTGACGCAGGTATTACAGTTCAAGAGTTTGCAGCTGATGGAGCTACTCCTGCAACAACCTTGATTGATACTGCAACTACCAAGAGTGATGATATTGCATCACTGAATATCGCCAGCTCCGATGGTGCTCAAAGCGCTATTAAAGTTATCGATGCCGCTCTTGCTCAGATCGACTCCCAGCGTTCCGATCTGGGTGCCTTCCAGAACCGGATGAACAGCACCATCAATAACCTGGCCAATATCCGTGAAAACGCCGCCGCCGGTATGGCGCGGATCAAGGAAGTGGATTTTGCGGAAGAGACCGTCAACCTGACCAAGCAGCAAATCCTGCAGCAGGCCGGTACCTCCGTGCTGGCCCAGGCCAAGCAGCTGCCTCAGGCGGCGTTGTCCCTGCTGGGTTAAGGCGACCGGGTTTGATACACTCTCAAGGGGCGGCAACGCCCCTTTTTAAGTGACGGCGAGCCTTAAGCTGAAGGCTGGAACGCAGGGCGAACCAGCCTTCAGCTTAAGGCCTGGCTGACAGCAGGAGCATTTATGGACACTCAACCGCTGACCCAAAAAACCATGACCACCACCGCCGACACCGCCTTCAAGGCCAAAGAGCTGGCCCCCAAGGTGGGCGAGGCGGCGCAAACCGCCCAGGCCGTGCCCGAGGCGGCCAAGGCCGAGAGAGGGGCTCTGGAGCGCGAGCAACTGAAAGAGCTGGCGGCGCGGATGGAGGAGTTGGCCGGCAGCTTTAACCGGGGGCTTAGATTCAGCGTGGACGAAGACTCGGGCCGCCAGGTGGTCACGGTGGTGGACAAAACCAGTGGCGAAACCATCCGCCAGATCCCCACCGAAGAGCTGCTCGACATTATCGCCCGCCTGGCCGAGGCCAGCGGCGGCCTGATAGACGTAAAGGTATAAGGAGGCCCAATGTCCGGTCTTAAACTGCCCGGGGTGGGCTCGGGCTTTCCCATCCAGAGCTTTGTGGACGCGGTGGTCAGCGCCGAGCGCACCCCCAAGGAGCAGCAGCTGGCGCGGCGCGCCAACAGCATTGACGTGCAGCTGTCCGCCTATGGCGGGCTGAAAAGCGTGCTGGACGAATTTAAAACCGCGCTCAAGAAACTGGGCGACGAAGAGGCTTTTCAGAAGCGCTCGGCGCGCTTCAGCGAGTCCGGTTTTCTCACCGCCAAGGCCGACAAGAGCGCGGTGGCGGGCAGCTACAGCCTGGTGGTGGAGCAGCTGGCCGAGGCCCACAAAATCGGCTCCGACTATATTACGGGTGAAAACGCCAAATCCCTGCAGCTGGGCTCGGGCACCCTGGAGCTGACCAGCAACGGCGAGAGCTTTAGCGTCGATATCGCCAGGGACAAAAGCAGCCTGGCGGATATCGCCGAGGCCATCAACAATGCCGAGGACAACAAGGGCGTACGCGCCACGGTGGTGACCGACGATCTGGGCTCCCGGCTGGTGCTCTTTGCCGAAAAAACCGGCGTGGCCAATGAAGTCAGCCTGTCCGTTAGCGGCAATGGCGACGGTGACGACCATAACGGCAACCCGGCCAGCCTGGCGCTGCTGGGCAATTTTGATACCCTGCAAGCGGCGCAGGATGCCCGTATCAAGCTGGATGGCGCCACCATTACCAGCGCCACCAACGAGTTCAAGGACGCGGTCACCGGCCTGACCCTGACCGCCAGCAAGGTCAGCGACTGGACCGACGACAGCAAGACCGAGCGCAAGGCCACCACCCTGACCATCGGCTACGACAAGACGTCGGTGGAAACCAACCTCAAGGGCTTTGTCGAGTCCTTCAACAAGGTGATGAGCACCATCAAGCAACTTACCGCCTACAACGTCGAGACCCAGAAGGCGGGGCCGCTCAACGGCGACGGCAGCGCCCGGGCCATCACCGCCCAGATCCGCGCCCTGCTGAGCGAGGCGGTGGAAGGGGCGGTGTCGCCGGTGAAGAGCCTGACCGACCTCGGCATTACCACCAAGCAGGACGGCACCATAGAGCTGGACGCCGCCCTGCTCAAGAAGCAGGTGGACGAAAACTTCGAAAAGGTGGGGCTGCTGTTTGCTTCCGAAAAGGGGGTGGCGGAAAAACTCGACGACCTGCTCGAGGGCTTTGTCGGCAAGGAAGGCATGCTGACCGAAAAGGACAAGTCCCTGCGCGAGCAGATGAAAAAGCTGGAGAAGGAGGCGGACGCCTTTACCCTGCGCATGGAGGAATTCGAGGCGCGCACCTACAAGCAGTTTTCCGCCATGGACATCGCCGTGGCGCGGATGAACCAGCAGCTTAACTCCGTGGTCAGCGCCTTCGAGAGCATGCCCGATTTCAACAGCTGGAGAAAGAAATGAGCCATCTCGCGCGGCTGCTCGAACTGGACCAGGAGCTGCTTGCCATCTTCGAGCAGCCCGAGCAGCTGGACGAGGCGGCGCTCAACAGCCGCCTTGAAGAGCGCGGCGCCCTGCTGCAGGCGGTGATCGCCGAGGCCAGTATCAGCCCCGAACAGGCCCAGGCCCTGGTGGACCGATCCCGGGCGCTCAAGCAGGGCGCCGAGCAGGCCAGGGCACGGCTCGCCGAGCGGCTGGCCACCATGAAAAAGGGCCAGGCCTCCGCCCGGGCCTACAACCAGGTAAAACAACAGGAGTAATAATGCGCGGTTCCCTCAAAGCCTATAAATCCGTGGCGGTCGACAGCCAGAAAAACGTGGCCAGCCCCTACAAGGTGGTGCAGATGCTGCTGGCGGGCGTGCTGGAACGCCTGGCCAAGGCCAGGGCGGCGGCCGAGCAGAACGATATCGCCCGCCGGGGCGAGCTGGTGGGCAGCGCCATCAGCATCATCAGCGAGCTGCAGGGCGCCCTGGACCAGGACGCCGGCGGCGATATCGCTGCCAACCTCGACAACATCTACGATTACGCGGTGCGCGAGCTGCTGCTGGCCAATGCCGAAAATGACGGCAACCGCATCGAAACCGTGAGCCGGCTTATCCGCGAGATCAAGGAAGCCTGGGACGCCATCCCGCCCGAGCAGCAGGCGCTGCCGGAATAAGTCACACCGGCCCGGCTGAAAGCCGGGCAGGCTAAAAAAGGCGCTTCGGCGCCTTTTTTGCGTGTGCGCCGTTCCCTGCGCCAGGCCGTGTTGCCGGTTGCTTCGGCGGGCCGATACCGGCCCTGACGATGGGGCGTCGCCACCGCTGTCAAAAAGGCGGCAGGGGCGGGGAAGGGGGGAACGACGAGCGGAATGGATTCAAATGTCTATGGGCGTGGTAACGGGTACTTGCTTGATCGAGATCAACTTATCGCCTAAAAGTAATAGTTCGATGTCGAGTTTTTTTGACGCCTGTGTCAGAATCCCGGCAGCATGCTTGGCCAGGAAGTACCTTAATGGGTCCTGTTTTATCCTGCCCTGTGCCGGCTTGCTGACGCCGGAGCAACAGAGTCAGCCTAATCAAAAGAGGTGCCCGCGGGCACCGAAAACAACGAGCCGGGAGGGGATCGGGATGGTCCCCTGTCTCCCACGACATAAGCATGTTCTGAGTGTAAGGATTGTTCCATCCTATGGGATCTTACGGAAGTGTACTGATTATCGATAGCGACGATGTCCGTCGTACACGTCTCGAAGCCATTCTTTCCTTTATGCAGCTTCACTGGCGCAGCTGTCCGGGCGACAACGCCACCGGCCTGCTCGGCCAGGCCGGGGCGCCGATCTGCGTGCTGCTGGGCGACTCGCCCCAGGCACCGGAGCTGATCGCGGCCTTTCCCCGCCATGCCTTTATCAGCCTGGGCGCCCTGCCGGTCACGGCGGCCAACCTGGTCGGCCGGCTGGACGAGCTGACCTATCACGAACTCACCCCCCTGCTGGAGCAGGCCAGGCGCTACCTGGCGCCGGCCGGGCAGGAGCAGCGGCTGCACCGCCAGGTGGTCGGCCGCTGTGCGGCCATGGAGGAGGTGAAGGCGCTGCTGCGGCAGGTGGCCGACAAGCAGGCCAATGTGCTGCTGCTGGGCGAGTCCGGCACCGGCAAGGAGGTGATCGCCCAGGCCATCCACGCCCTGTCCCAGCGGGCCGAGGGCCCCTTTGTGCCCGTCAACTGCGGCGCCATACCGGCGGAGCTGCTGGAAAGCGAGCTGTTCGGCCACGAAAAGGGCGCCTTTACCGGCGCGGTGTCGGCCCGCAAGGGCCGCTTCGAGCTGGCCGAGGGGGGCACCCTCTTCCTGGACGAGATCGGCGACATGCCCCTGCCGATGCAGGTCAAGCTGTTGCGGGTGCTGCAGGAGCGCACCTTCGAGCGGGTGGGGGGCACCAGGCCCATCCGGGCCGATGTGCGGATCATCGCCGCCACCCACCGGGATCTGGAGGCCATGATCCGCGAGCAGCGCTTTCGCGAGGATCTCTACTACCGCCTGAACGTCTTTCCCATCCAGGTGCCGCCCTTGCGCGAGCGCCGGGAGGATATCCCCCTGCTGCTGGAGGAGCTGATCCAGCGTCATCGCCAGCACCACGGGGCCGAGCTGTCGTTTTCGCCGGCGGCCCGGGCCGCCCTGCAGCAACACGACTGGCCCGGCAATGTGCGGGAGTTGTCCAACCTGGTGGAGCGAATGTTCATTCTCTACCCCGGTTGCCGGGTGGAGCCGGAGCAGTTGCCGGCCCGCTACCGCGGCAGCGCGGGGGAGGGCACCGCCGCCTGCCGTGAGGAAGACGAGCGGGACGCCCTGGCGGCCCTCTTCGGCAGCCGGGATGAGGCGGAGGACGACGACGCGGGAGCCTTCTTCGAATTCGGTGCCGACGAGGAGGCCGGCGGCGAGGTGCTCCGGGTGCCGCCGCTCGGTCCGCAAGGCATCAACCTCAAGGAGATGCTGGCCGGCATCGAGATCGAGCTGATCAGCCAGGCGCTGGACGTCAACGAAGGGGTGGTGGCGCGGGCGGCGGAGCAGCTGGGCATGCGCCGTACCACCCTGGTGGAAAAGATGAAAAAATACGGCATCAGCCGGGAATATTGACGGGCAGGGATCCAGATGAGATGGCATGGATATTGAATGTTTGCCGGCCATGACACATGCCCATTCCACTACCGATACCCGCTGGCTTTCCCTGCTGGAAGCCGAACAACTGGAGCAGTTGCTCCTGTCCATGCCCAGCGGCCTGCTGTGGCTGGACGGGCGCGGCATCGTCACCGGGGCCAACCCGGCCGCCCAGGCCCTGCTGGGTGAGCCCCTGCTGGGGCAGCCCTGGCTGGCGGTGGTGGCGCGGGCCTTCGTGCCCCGCCCGGACGACGGCTTTCAGGTGTCGCTGCATGACGGCCGGCGGATCCAGCTGGCCATCGCCGATCTGGCCGGCTGCCCGGGGCAGCTGATCCAGCTGACCGACATGACTCCCACCCGCGCCTGGGCCGAGCGGCAGGGGCATGCCCGCCGGCTGGAAGCCCTGGGCAAGATGGCCGCCACCCTGGCGCACCAGATCCGCACTCCCCTGTCGGCGGCCATGCTCTACGGCGCCAACCTTGCCAGCCCGTCCCTGAGCGACGAGCAGCGCGGACACTTCTGCCGGCGCCTGCAACAACGGCTTGCCGACATCGAGCGCCAGATCGGCGACATACTGCTGTTCGCCCGCCGGGAGCAGGCGCCGCTGGCCGAGCCGCTGCGGGTCGACACCCTGCTGCGGCAGGTGCAGGAGCTGGCCCAGGCCCTGCCGGCGGCGGAGGCGGCCGAGATAGTGCTGGATCCGGTCGGAGCCGCCCAGTTGCTGGGCAACGGCAACAGCCTGTGCGGCGCCTTGCTGAACCTGGTGGAAAACGCCCTGGAGGCCGGTGCCAGCCGTATCCGGCTGACGGCGGCGGAGCAGGACGGTGGCCTCTGCATCCGGGTCCGGGACAACGGCAAGGGCATGGACGAGGCCCTGCAGGCCAGGGTGTTCGAGCCCTTCTTCACCACCCGCAGCCAGGGCACCGGCCTGGGGCTGGCGGCGGTGCAATCGGTGGTGCAGGCGCACCAGGGGCGGATCGGGCTGTGGTCGGCGCCGGGGCAGGGAGCCGAATTCAGCCTGCAACTGCCCTTGTTGCCGGCGGAACCAGGGGGAAGCTAGGTGAGCGCACAGATACTGATCGTCGAGGATGACTGCGGCCTGCGCCAGGCCCTGGAGGACACCCTGCTGCTGGCGGGCTATCGCTGTTGCTGTGCCGCCAGCGCCGAGCAGGCCATGGCGCTGTTGAACGAGCAGGCCGTGCACATGGTGCTGACCGACGTGCAGATGGCCGGCATGGACGGCATCGCCCTGTTGCAGTGGATCGGCGGCCGCTTTCCCGGCCTGCCGGTACTGGTGATGACGGCCCACGCCCAGGTGGCGGGCGCGGTGGCGGCCATGCGGGCCGGGGCGGTGGACTACCTGGCCAAGCCCTTCGCGCCCGCCGCCCTGCTGGCCCAGATAGCCCGCTACCTGGAGCCGGCCCCGGGCGAGGAGGGCGAGCCGGTGGTGGCGGACCCCCGCAGCGTCCAGTTGCTGCAGCTGGCCGAGCGGGTGGCCCGCTCCGGCGCCAGCGTGATGATTTCGGGCCCCAGCGGCACCGGCAAGGAGGTGCTGGCCCGCTTTATCCACCGGCGTTCGGCCCGGGCCGGGGGACCCTTCGTGGCCATCAACTGCGCCGCCATTCCCGACAACATGCTGGAGGCCACCCTGTTCGGCTACGAGAAGGGGGCCTTCACCGGGGCGGTGCAGGCCTGTCCGGGCAAGTTCGAACAGGCCCACCAGGGCACCCTGCTGCTGGACGAGGTGACCGAAATGGATCTGGGCCTGCAGGCCAAGCTGTTGCGGGTGCTGCAGGAGCGGGAAGTGGAACGGCTGGGCGGGCGCAAGACCCTGGCGCTGGACGTGCGGGTGCTGGCCACCAGCAACCGGGATCTGCGCCAGGCGGTGGCCGAGGGCCGCTTTCGCGAGGATCTGTACTACCGGCTCAACGTTTTTCCCCTGGCCTGGCCGGCCCTGGCCGAACGGCCCGGCGACATACTGCCGTTGGCGGAGTGCCTGCTGGCCCGCCATGCCAGGAGCCTGGGGCGCGGCGGCATGGCGCTGTCCGCACAGGCCTGCCGGCGCCTGGCGCAATACCACTGGCCGGGCAATGTGCGGGAGCTGGAGAACGTGATCCAGCGGGCGCTGATCCTGGCGGCCGGAGAGAGGGTCGAGGCCGGCGACATCCTGCTGGATGCGCCGCTACCCGGCAGCCCGGCGCCTGCTATCCCGGCGCCCGGCAGCCCGGCGCCCGGAAATCCGCCTTCCGCCCCGGTGTCCGCCCCCGATTCCCTGGGGCGGGAGCTGGAAAGCCAGGAGCACCAGATCATACTGCAGGCGCTGCACGCCTGCGCCGGCAGCCGCCGGCTGGTGGCGGAAAAGCTGGGCATCAGCCCCCGTACCCTGCGCTACAAGCTGGCCCGGATGCGGGACGCGGGCATCAGCCTGCCCGGATAGGGCGAGTAAATATTAGCCCTGGCTTGTTTATTGCATTATTATCGCCAACGTCAAAATACCGAATTTACGGAATGATCAGGAGCCGTGTCGATGGACATCAAAGCCAGTGCCTTGCTGAATGAAATGCAAGCGCTCCAGGGGGAGATGCGAACCCCCAATCAGGTAAATGCCCCCGGCCTGCATCAGGATTTCTCCGCCTTGCTGAGCAAGGCCATCAACAACGTCAACGAGCTGCAGCAAAGCACGGACTCGCTGCGCGGCCGCTTCGAGCTGGGCGACGAGGCGGTGAGCCTGGAGCAGGTGATGATAGCGGCGCAGAAATCCGGCATCGCCTTCGAGGCCACGGTACAGGTGCGCAACAAGCTGGTGGACGCCTACAAGACCATCATGAACATGCCGGTGTGAGGTAGCAGGTGGCCGATAATCCGCTGGTGGAAGCCGACAAGAACGCGCTGGCGAACGGCGACGGCACTGGGCTGGAAGCCGATGAGCAGAAAAGCACCCCACTCGCCATCCTGAGCAACAGCGACCTGCTGCGCCAGATCATGCTGGTGCTGGTGCTGGCCATCTGCCTGGCCATAGCGGTGTTCGTGCTGCTGTGGGGCAAGGAGCCGGAAATGCGCCCGCTCGGCATCTACGACAACGCCGAGTTGATCGAAACCCTCGACTACCTGGACACCCAGAAGATCCCCTACAAGGTCGAAGGCAATACGGTGCTGGTGCGGGCGGACAAGTTCCAGGATATCCAGCTGGGCATGCGCCGCTCGGGGTTGAGCCAGAGCCTGCCCGAGGGCGAGGCCATACTGCTGTCGGATCCCGGTTTCGGCATCAGCCAGCGGCTGGAGCGGGAGCGGCTCAACCTCAGCCGCGAGCGCCAGCTGGCGCGGGTGATCGAGCAATACAACAGCGTGGCCCAGGCCCAGGTGCTGCTGGCCATTCCCCGCGAGAACGTGTTCGTGCGCGACCGGCGCCAGCCCAGCGCCACCGTGGTGCTGAACCTGAGGCGGGGCAGCACCCTGCGCCAGGAAGAAGTGGACGCCATCGTGGATACGGTGGCCTCGGCGGTGCCGGATCTGACCCCGGGACGGGTGACCGTCACCGATCAGAACGGCCGCCTGCTCAATTCCGGCTCCCAGGATCCCATGGCGGCCCGCACCCGGCGCGAGTTTGAACTGCAGCAGAAGCAGGAAGCGGAGTATCGCCAAAAAATCGACGCCATCCTGAGCCCGGTGCTGGGGCTTGGCAACTACACCGCCGAGGTGGACGTGCGCCTCGACTTCACCCGCCAGGAGCAGACCGTCAAGTCGTTCAATCCCGACATGCCGGCGGTGCGCTCGGAAATGGTGATGGAGGACAACACCCTGGGCCTGGGCCCGGTGGGCATTCCCGGCGCCCTGACCAACCAGCCGCCGATGGAGTCGGACATTCCCGAAGAGGCCGAGGGCCTGGCCCAGGAAAAGGCGCGCAACGAGCGCAACCGGCGCGAGGCCACCCGCAACTTCGAGCTGGACACCACCATCAGCCGCACCGAAAGCGCGGTGGGCGACATCCGCCGGCTGACGGTGTCGGTGGCGGTGGACTACAAGACGGTGCCCAATGCCGAGGGTGGGGTCGACAAGGTTCCGCTCAGCCAGGACGAGCTGCAGCGCATCGACCGGCTGCTGCGCGGCGGCCTGGGCTTCGACGTCAGCCGGGGCGACGCCATCGAGGTGGTGTCGGTGCCCTTCAACCGGCCCGACTTCGACAGTCTGGCGGATGAACCCTTCTACGAGCAGCCCTGGTTCTGGCACCTGATGCGCATCCTGGGCGCCGTGGTGGTGCTGGTGGTGCTGCTGCTGACCCTGGTCAGGCCCATGGTGATGCGCCTGCTCAACGCCGACGACAAGCTGCCCGAGGACGTGGATCTGGACTCCCAGAGCGCGCTGCTCGGCTCGGATAACCTGAGCCTGCTGGCGCAGCAGGCGGAAGAGGACATGTTCGGCATTCAGGACGGCAAGCTGATGCTGCCCGAACTGCACAAGGAAGAAGATCTGCTGCGGGTGGTGCGCGCCCTGGTGGCCAACGAGCCCGACCTGACGGCCCAGGTCATCAAATACTGGATAAAGAGCGATGAGCGCTAACGAGATCACCATCGACGACGAACAGCGATTGCTGCTGCACAAGATGAGCGGGGTGGAAAAGGCCGCCCTGCTGATGCTGAGCCTGAAGGAAGACGACGCCGCCCAGATCTTCCGCCACCTGGAGCCGACCCAGGTGCGGCGGCTGGGCATGATGATGTCCACCGCCAACGATTTCAGTCCCGACAAGGTGGGGGCGGTGCACCGCCTCTTTATCGAGGATATCCAGCGCTTCACCAATATCGGGGTCGGGGTGCACGACTTCGTGCGCAACGCCCTGGTGGCGGCCCTGGGCGAGGACAAGGCCACCCGGCTGGTGGATCAGATCGCCGCCGGCACCGGCTCCCGCGGCCTGGACTCCCTCAAGTGGATGGACGCCCGCCAGGTGGCCAGCCTGATCCAGAACGAACATCCCCAGATCCAGACCATAGTGCTGGCCTACCTGGAGCCGGAGCAGTCCGCCGAAATTCTGCAGCAGTTCCCCGAGCCGGTGCGGCTCGATCTCATCATGCGGGTGGCGGAGCTGGAAGAGGTGCAGCCGGCCGCCCTGCAGGAGCTGAACGACATCATGGAGAAGCAGTTCGCCGGCCAGACCGGGGTGCAGTCCGCCAAGATGGGCGGCCTGAAGGCGGCGGCCAACATCATGAACTACCTCGATACCGCCATCGAAGGGGTGCTGATGGATTCCATCCGCGAGCAGGACGAAGAGATGAGCATGAAGATCCAGGATCTGATGTTCGTGTTCGAGAACCTGATCGATCTGGACGACAGGGGCATCCAGATGCTGCTGCGCGAGGTGAACAACGAACTGATCCAGCGTGCCCTCAAGGGGGCCGACGACATGCTCAAGGAGAAGTTTTTCCGCAATATGTCCAAGCGGGCGGCGGAAATGCTGCAGGAAGATATCGACGCCATGGGCCCGGTACGGGTCAGCGAGGTGGAGCTGGCGCAGAAGGAAATCCTGGCCATCGCCCGGCGGCTTGCCGACGAGGGGGAAATCTCCCTGGCCAAGGGGCCGGGTGACGATTACGTATGAGCAAGGACAAGATCAGGCAGTACCTGCGCCCCGATGCCGGGCAGAAGGTGGAAAGCTGGCCCTGGCCGGACATGGCCGAGGACGGGCGCAAGCGCCGGCCCGGCGGCAATGCTCTGGGCTATGTGCCGCCCCTGCCGGCCGTAGCGCCGGCGGTCGAGCTGGAGCCGGAAGAGCAGCCCGAGCCGCTGACGGCGGAGGCGCTGGACGCCATCCGCCAGGCCGCCTACGACGAAGGCTACGAGGAAGGCCGGCAACAGGGCTTTGAACAGGGCCGGGAGGAAGGACGGCTGACCGGCCTGCAGCAGGGCCATGAGGCGGGCCTGGCCCAGGGGCTGGAGCAGGGGCTGACGGAAGGACAGGAGCGCATCGACGAGCTGGCCGCGCGCTGGCAGCAACTGCTCGAACAACTGAGCCGGCCGCTGGCCGCCATCGACAAGGCGGTGGAGCAGAGCCTGGTGACCCTGGCCCTGGAGCTGGCCCGCAACCTGCTCAAAGCCGAGGCCGAGACCTCGCCCCGCCTGCTGCTGGCCACGGTGCAGGAGGCGGTGGCCGCCCTGCCGGGGCAGGATGGCCAGATCACCCTTTACCTGCATCCCGAGGATATCGAGCTGCTGCAGCGCCAGTACGATCAGGAGAGCCTCGGCCGCCGGGGCTGGGAGCTGGTGCCCGATCCGGGCTTCGAGCGGGGCAGCCTGCGCCTGAAGACGGCCCTGTCCACCCTGGATACCAGCCTGGCCGGGCGCATCGATCAACTGATGGCGAATTTTATCAAGGCCAACTGGAGCCGCTTCCATGGTCCTGAGTGAGCGGCTGGCCGCCTACCAGACCCGGGGCCTGGCGCCGGCCATGGTGGCCAGCGGCCGCCTGACCCGGGTGGTGGGGCTGACCCTGGAGGCGGTGGGCTGCACCGCGGCGGTCGGCAGCCAGTGCCGGATCCAGACCCTGTTCGGGGAGATGGACGCCGAAGTGGTGGGCTTTGCCGAAGACAAGCTGTTCCTGATGCCGAGTGAATCCCTCAAGGGGGTGGTTCCCGGGGCCCGGGTCACCCCGGTGGGGGAAGGGGCCGGGGTGCCGGTGGGCATGGGCCTGCTCGGCCGGGTTATCGACGGCATCGGCCAGCCCCTGGATGGCCGGGGCCCGATCCAGGCCGCCGCCACCGCCGACTTCAGCGCCCAGCGGCTCAATCCCATGGCGCGCAAGCCCATCGAGCAGCCCATGGACGTGGGGGTGCGGGCCATCAACGCGGTGCTGACCGTGGGCCAGGGCCAGCGCATGGGCCTGTTCGCCGGTTCCGGGGTGGGCAAGAGCGTGCTGCTCGGCATGATGACCCGGGGCGCCAAGGCCGATGTGGTGGTGGTCGGCCTGATCGGCGAGCGGGGCCGGGAGGTCAAGGAGTTCATCGACGTCATCCTGGGGGAGGAGGGGCGCGCCCGCGCCGTGGTGGTGGCCGCGCCGGCCGACGCCTCGCCGCTGATGCGGCTCAAGGGCTGCGAAACCGCCCTGACCCTGGCGGAATACTTCCGGGATCAGGGACTCAATGTGCTGCTGCTGATGGACTCCCTCACCCGCTATGCCCAGGCCCAGCGGGAGATCGCCCTGGCGGTGGGCGAGCCGCCGGCCAGCAAGGGCTATCCGCCCTCGGTGTTCGCCAAATTACCGGCGCTGGTGGAGCGGGCCGGCAACGGCGCCGAGGGGCAGGGCAGCATCACCGCCTTCTTCACCGTGCTGACCGAGGGGGACGATCTGCAGGATCCCATCGCCGACGCCGCCCGGGCCATCCTCGATGGCCACATAGTGCTGTCGCGGCAACTGGCCGACAGCGGTCATTATCCGGCCATCGACATCGAGAAATCGATCAGCCGGGTGATGACGGCGGTGACCACGGAGGCGCACCAGCGTTGCGCCCGGGCCGCCAAGCAGGCCTATGCCCTGTACCAGCAGAACCACGATCTGATCAACCTGGGGGCCTACCAGCAGGGCGCCGATCCGCGCCTGGATCTGGCCATCAATATCCGTCCCCGGCTGGAGCGCTTCCTGACCCAGGGCATGAAGGAAGTGATCAACCTGGAAGCCAGCGTGGGTGAACTCGAAGTGCTGACCCGGCCGCTGCAGAGGGCCGGCTGATGAGCAGCAAGGCCCTGCTGTTGCTGCTGGACAAGCTGGACGGCGAGGAGCGCCAGGCGGCGGCCCAACTGACCGCGGCCCGGCAGCAACTGCAGTTGCTGCAACAGCAGCAGCAGACCCTGAGCCAGTACCAGCGCCACTACAGCCAGGAGTTCCAGAACCGGGGCCGAGAGGGGCTGAGCGCCCATCAGTACGGCCACTTCCAGGGCTTTATCGACAAGCTGGAGGTGGCCCAGCGCCAGCAACTGGAGGGGCTGCAGCAGGCCCGGGCCCAGGTGGAGCAGTCCCGGGCCGGCTGGCTGCAGGTGAGAAGCCGCCGCCAGGCCATCGCCCGGTTGCTGGAGCGGGAGGCGCTGCGCAAGGAGCAGGCGGCGGCGCGCAGCGAACAGAAGATGCTGGACAACATGGCGATCTACCGGTTTCACAAGCACCGGCATTCGTAGCCAGGCACACAATTTGCATAACATAATCAGCTTGATAGTTTGCACAGCAGCGGTCATTGACGAACAGCGAGTTCCGACGGCCCAGGCCGATATTGAAGGTGGTTCATGAACATGATGATTCAGCCCGTCGCCCCGGCACCGGCGGCTACCGCCGGTCAGGGAGCCCAGGCCGGCGGTGGGGGCAACTTCGCCGACACCATGCAGAGCGCCGAGCGCCGGCTCGGCGAGGCGGAAACCGGCGGCAGGCAAGCCGCTGAGGCCGACAAGGCCGATGGGCGGGAGTC
>NZ_NMUO01000097.1 GCF_002237365.1 Zobellella denitrificans | reverse complement strand
GGCCGGGGCCGAGAGTCCTTGCCGCTGGCCGGCGCTCAGGCCGCGCACACCGGCGTGGAAATGAAGGGTCAGGCCGTTGCCGTCGCGGCCGGGTTCGGCCGCGGCCTCGCCCCGGCACAGGCGGAACTGGCTGTAGGCCTGCTGGAAATGGACGCTGGGCATCACGAAACGGCGCCGGCTGCCCGGCTCGCGGATCTCCAGCCAGCGGCCGTTGGCCATGGCGCCGAGCACCCCGGGGATGCCCTGGTGGTAATGCAGTTGCTGCCGCTGCCATTGGCCGGACGCGACCGGCTCGGCATCGCCCTGCTGCCAGGGCGCGGGGATCAGGGCCAGCTCGGCGCCACCGCCCTGAATGCCGGCCTGCTGCCACTCGAGTTCGAAGCGTACGCCACGGCCTGGCTCGGCAACGAACCGGGCCAAGGCCACCCTGTCTATCTGGTGTTCCATCACACAACGGGAGGCATTGCCAGAGGCACGCCAAGCGGCCCTGTCCATGGCGGTTGCGTATTCCTGCGCCATGAGGGAGCCGCTCAACAAAACACCCAGGCCAAACATGCCCTGCAGTTTTGTAAGCTTGTTCATATTCCGTCTTTTGAGAGTGTGTACCGGCACTTCCCGCCGGTCAGGCCACTGGCCAGTTTTTTATTGTGTACGGCTGAGAAAGGTAATACAGGCGGGCCCCTGAGGGCCTGGAGGGAAATCCCTGCCTTGGCAACCCCGCTATCCTAGGATTCACATCCCTTAGACCGGAGGCTTTGCGTCCTGACCTTTCGGCCAGTTTGCCCTTGTCATCAGCAATCGATTTAGTGCGACAATAGTTGACTAAAAAAAACGACGTAATTCAACAACAAAAGTGTGTTTTTTCCGTTGATGTGGGACTGGCATCGCATCCTGCTCAAGATACCGCCAGTCCTCCTACCAGACAGCCTTGCCTAAATCCGGCGCGGCTCAGCCCAGGGTGCCGACCACGTCGATCTGGATATGCTCGGGCACCTCGTTGTAGGACAGCACCTTCAGGCTCCTGGCGAAAACGGCGCCGTAGCGCGCCAGCAAGGGCCTGAGCTGGGGCATGACCAGCAACACCGGCGGCACGCCCTGGGCCTGCAGGGCTTCCCCCACCGCGGGCATTTTCTGCTGCAGCTGCGACAGCAGGGCCGGCTCGACCGGGAAGCTGTCGATGCTGGCCTTGGCGTTTTGCTGCTGGGCCTGGTTGAGGGCCTGCAGCAGGGTCTGCTCCAGCCCGTCCGCCAGGGTGAAGGCGGTGAGTACGCCGCGTTCCCCCATGATCTGGCGCACTATCACCCGCTTCAGGGCACAGCGCACGTCCGCCGCCAGCAACACCGGATCCTTGGTGATCTCGGCTCCCTCGACCAGGGCGGTGGCGATGGTGTTGATATCCGCCAGGCTCACCTGCTCCTTCAGCAGGTAGCGGTAGACCTTGAGCAGCAGGATGGGCGGCAGCGCCTCGGCCAGGGTGTCGGCCAGCCTGGGCGACTGCTGCTGCAGCCGCTCCCCCAGTTTGACCACGTCGTCCAGCACCAGCAGCTCGGACAGGTGCTCCCGCATCAGCTTGCTGAGGTGGGTGGCCACCACGGTCGCGGCATCCACCACCGCATAGCCCAGGTTGAGCGCCTTGGGCTTGCTGGCCGCGTCTATCCATACCGCCGGCATGCCGTAGGCCGGCTCGTGGGTGAGTTCACCGTCGATCTCGCCGTAGATCTGGCCCTTGTTGATGGCCAGCATCCGCTCGCCGTCGGCGCTGCCGCTCGCCATCACCACGCCGCCGAGCTTGATGCGGTATTCCTGGGGCGCCAGTTGCAGGTTGTCGCGCACCCGCACCTCGGGCAGCAGGAAGCCGGCCTGCTCCGACAGGGTCTTGCGCACCCCGCGGATCCGTCCCAGCAAGGGCGCGCCCTGCTGCTCGTCCACCAGGCCGACCAGGCGGTAGCCCAGCTCCAGGGTCAGCAGGTCCACCCGGGGCAGATCCTGCCAGGCCAGGGCCTGGACCGACTCCTGCTCCTGGGAGAGCAGGGCCTCGGCCTGCTCCAGGGGCGTGCTCTCGGGCCCCTGCCGTTGCAGCTGCCAGGCCACATAGCCCAGCACGGCGGCGAACAGCAGGAACACCAGGGTCGGCATGCCGGGCACCAGGCCGAGGATCAGCATGACGGCGGCGGCGGTGTACACCACCCGCGGCGACGCCAGCAGCTGCTGGCCCACCTGGCTCGACATCTCGGCCTCGTCGTTGACCCGGGTGACGATGATGGCGGCGGCGGTGGCCAGCAGCAGCGAGGGGATCTGGGCCACCAGGCCGTCACCGATGGTGAGCAGGGCGAAGCGCTGGAAGGCCTCGCCGGCGCCGAGCTCGTGCTGGAACATGCCGATCAGGAAGCCGCCCAGCAGGTTGATGAACAGGATCAGCAGGCCGGCGATGGCGTCGCCGCGCACGAACTTGGAGGCGCCGTCCATGGAGCCGTAGAAGTCGGCCTCCCGCGCCACTTCCTGCCGGCGCTGCTTGGCCTGGTGCTGATCCAGGGCGCCGGCGTTGAGATCCGCGTCGATCGCCATCTGCTTGCCGGGCAGGGCGTCCAGGGTGAAACGGGCCGCCACCTCGGAGATGCGCTCGCCGCCCTTGGTGATCACCACGAAGTTGATGATCATCAGGATCACGAACACCACCATGCCCACCACATAGTTGCCGCCGATCACCACCTCGCCGAAGGCCTGGATCACCTTGCCCGCCGCGTCCCCGCCCTCGTGGCCGGTGAGCAGCACCACCCGGGTCGAGGCCACGTTCAGGGTCAGCCGCATCAGGGTGGCCACCAGCAGCACGGTGGGGAACACCGAGAAGTCCAGCGGCCGGCGGGCCGAGACCGCCACCAGCAGCACCAGGATCGCCAGCACTATGTTGAAGGTAAAGAGGGCGTCCAGCAGCCAGGGCGGCAACGGCAGTATCACCATGGCCAGCACCGCTATCAGCAGCAGGGGAACTCCCATATAAGGATGGCTAAGGCCTCTCCAGTTCACGCTTCACCTCATTGTCGTCGGTATTGTTGCGGTATCTTGAATTCGGGCAGCCGGCCGGGGGCCTTGCCCCGCCCCTCCCGCCAGGCCCGCAGTTGCAGCACATAGGTCAGCACATAGGCCACGGCGCTGTAGAGGCCGGCGGGCACCTGCTGATCCACCCGGGTGGAATAGTACAGGGCCCGGGTCAGGGCCGGGACACTGATCACCTCCTTCTGGTGCAGCCGGGCCAACTCCCGGATCCGCGCCGCCAGCTCGTCGCTGCCCTTGGCGATCACGAAGGGCGCCTCGGCCCGCTTGGGATCGTATTTCAGGGCCACGGCGTAATGGGTGGGGTTGACCACCACCACGTCCGCCTCGGGCAGCCGCCGATCGATGCGGCCCCGGGCCATCTGGAACTGGATCTGGCGGATGCGCTGCTTGACCTCGGGCCGGCCCTCGGTGTTCTTCTGCTCGTCCTTTACCTCCTGCCGGGTCATCTTCAGCTTTTTGGTGGTGGACCACTTCTGGAAGGGCACGTCGATGAGCGCGATCACCGCCAGCGCCAGGCACAGCAGCAGCACCGCCAGCACCAGCAGCGCCAGGCCCTGGCCGAAACCGGTGTAGAGCGGCTGACGCCCGAGGAACAGCAGCCGCTCCCAGTTGTAGTAGAGGGTGGCGCCCAGGGTGGCACCCAGCAGGCCGACCTTGAGCACCGCCTTGAACAGCTCGACCAGGGCATGGCTGGAGAACATCCGCTTCAGGCCGGCCAGGGGGTTGAGCCGCTCCAGCTTGGGCTTGACGCTGCCCCAGGCCAGCAGCAGGCCGCCCGGCACCAGGCCGGAGAGCACCAGCAGCACCGATATGGTCAGGAAGAAGGGCAGCAGGGCCCGGAGGCTTTCCATCAGCGCCTGGTACAGGTAGGCCAGCATCAGTTCCGGCTCGCGGCTGGCCTCGGCGGGCAGCTCCATGGCCAGGACGAAGAGCCGCTTGAAAAAGTCCCCCAGGGCCGCGGCCTGCCACCACAGCAGCAGGCCGCCCAGCAGCAGCAACACCACCGTATTCAGATCCTTGGAGCGGGCCACCTGGCCCTCGCGCCGCGCCTTGCGCCGCTTCTGCTCCGTGGGCTGCTCCGTCTTGTCCTGGGCCGACTGCTGCTCCGCCATGCCTCAGCGACTCCAGTGGCGCATCAGGTCGAACACCTCCTGGCTGAACTCCAGGTAGCGCTGAGGGATGTTGGCCAGCATCAGCAGCAGGGACGCCAGCCCCAGCATCATGCTCATGGGAAAGCCCAGGGCGAAGATGTTGAGGGACGGCGCGCTGCGGTTCATCACCCCGAAGGTGATGTTGACCAGCAGCATGGCGATCACCGCCGGCAGCGCCAGGATCAGGGCGGCGCCGAACATCCAGCCGAACAGCCGGCTCAGCAGTTCCAGATCCAGGCGATAGAGGCTGTGGCCGGCGGGCCAGGTACGGAAGCTCTCCACTATGATGTCCAGCGCCAGCAGGTGGCCGTTCCAGGCCAGGAACAGCAGGGCCGCGAACAGCCACAGCAACTGGCCCAGCAGGGGCGCCGAGCCGCCGTTGACCGGATCGTTCATCACCGCCATGGCCAGGCCCATCTGCATCGACAGTATCTGGCCGGCCATGGTCACCAGGGTGAACAGCATCTGCAGCATCAGCGCCAGCAGCACCCCGAACAGTATCTGCTCCAGGGTCAGGACGGCGGCGCCGAAGGAAAAGGGATCCACGGCCGGCCCGGGGGGCAGCAGCGGAAACAGCAGCAGGCTGACCAGGAAGGCGAACAGCAGCCGCACCTGGGGACTCAGGTGGCCATCGCCAAACAGGGGCAGCACCCAGAAAAAGGCGGCCAGCCGGCAGAAGGGCCACCAGCCCTTGCCCAGCCAGGCCATCAGCTCCGGCGTGGTCAGGCTGACCAGGGGGCTCATCCAATGGTCCCCGGTATCATCAGGAACAGCTGATCGAACAGCTCCATCACCTGGCGCAACAGCCAGTGGCCGGCGAACACCAGCATCAGGAGGGTGATCAGCAGCCGGGGAAAGAAGCTGAGGGTCTGCTCCTGGATCTGGGTGGCCGACTGGATGATGCTGACCACCAGGCCCACCACCATGCCCGGTATGATCAGCACGCTGACCATGGCGATGATGGTCAGCACCGCCTGGCCGATAAGATCGACGGTCTGCTCCGGTGTCACCTAGCCTCCAAAGCTGCGCGCCAGGGTGCCGACCGTCATCGACCAGCCGTCCACCAGCACGAACAGCATCAGCTTGAAGGGCAGCGAGATCACCAGGGGCGACAGCATCATCATGCCCATGGCCATCAGCACGCTGGCCACCACCAGATCGATCACCAGGAAAGGAATAAACAGCATAAAGCCTATCTGGAAGGCGGTCTTCAGCTCGCTCAGCACGAAGGCCGGGATCAGCACGTCGAAAGGCACCTGCCGGGGTTCGAGACTCACATCCTCTTCGGCGATGCGCAGTATCTGCTCCAGATCCGTTTCCCGGGTCTGGGCCAGCATGAACTGTTGCAGCGGCGCCTTGGCCGTCACCAGCGCCTGCTCGAAGCCGATGGCGCCCTGATCGTAGGGCACGAAGGCGTTGTGGTAGATGTCCTGCCACACCGGTCGCATGATCAGCAGGGTCAGGGCCAGGTCGATGCCGATCAGCACCCGGTTGGGCGGGCTCTGCTGCAGGCCGAGCGCCTGCCGCAACACCGCCAGCACCACTATGATGCGGGTGAAGCTGGTCAGCATCAGCAGAAAGGCCGGCAGCAGCCCCAGGGCCGTCATCAGCAGCAGTATCTGGAGCTTGATGCTGTACTCGGCCTCGCCGTCCGGACCCATCACCGACAACAGGGGAATGTCGGCCAGGGCCGCCGCCGGCAGCAGCAGGGCCGCCAGCCCCCAATACACCTTAAGCTTCATCTTGCCGGTCTTTTGCCGCCTGCTGGTGGAGGATGCGGGTCAGGCGCACGCCGTAACGGCCGTTGGCCACCACCACCTCGCCCTGGGCCAGCAGGGTGCCGTTGACCCGCACGTCCAGGGGCTCGCCGGCCAGCTTGTTCAGCTCGATCACCGCCCCTTCGCCGGCTTTCATCAGCTCGCCCAGGCTGATCTCGGCACTGGCGACCTCCAGCGACACCTTCACCGGCAGTTGCTGGAAATAGCCCAGATCCCGGCTGCCCGACTCCTTGACCTCGGGCTCGGCCACGTCCTGGAACAGGCTGTCCAGGCCATCGCCCAGCAGCAGGCCCTCATCCATTTGTTTTTCCATCATCAACCTCGATGTTCAATCAATAAATCCGTGGCTGGCAAACACCAGCATGCCCTGCTGCTCGGCCACCCGGCCCTTGAGCAGCGGCTGCTCGCCCACCCGGGCGGTCGCCTCGTGGAACAGGGAGATGGGCAGTATGTCCCCTTCCTTCAGGCCGGCCAGCTCCCCCAGGCTCAGCTCGCACTCGGCCAGGGGGATGCTGAGGCGGGTCTTCAGCTGGGGCAGCATCTCCCTCAGCGCCTCGGCCAGCTCCAGCCGGCGGACCTCGATAAGATCCGGGTTTTCCGCCGGCGCGGCCAGGGCCGGCAGCAGCAGGTACCAGCGCATCTGCCGGCCGTGCAGGGAGAGTTCCACCTCGACCAGGGTGGCCGGTGGCTCGCACTGGGCCAGGGGGAGCATGCGTCCTCCGCTCAGGGTGCCACCCGGTACCAGCTGGGTCAGCAGATCCTGGCCGAACAGGGACAGCAGGCTGAGCCCCAGCCGCCGTTCGGTTTCCGATACCGGGCGCCGGGGCGGCGCCGGCTGGTCCCCCGGCCGGCCGCCGAAGGTCATCTCCGCCAGCTGGTAGAGATAGGCATGCTCCATCACCAGGGCCGGCCCCGGCATCATGGCGCCATCCCGTTCGCCGTCGCCGGCAAAACAAAGCAACACGGCGCCCTGTTCGGCGACGGGCAAGGAGGGGAGGAAACGCAGCGACAGGGACAGCTCGGTGCTGTACAGCATGGCTTCCAGCCTGCCGCGCCAGGCATTCTTCCTGGCCTCCAGGCACAGTTTCACCTGCCGTTGCTGTTGCAGCGCCGGCTCCTGATCGCGGAAAAAATCGTAGCGGGGAAACTGGACGTCCGGCGCCGCCAGATGGACCCTGGCGCCGGCGGTGGATGTATTTTTCGGCGGCCTCTCTCTCACGACAACTTACCTCCGGTGAGACCCTGGGGTCTGCTCTGAAAAAACCTGAACATGCCGACATCGGCGGCAAATGGCCGGGCTTCGGCCGCAATGACCAAATTCCCGCCCCACCGGGGGAGCACGACGGCCCCGCCGGCAACCGGCACGACATGAGTAATAACGGCCGCCAGGCCTCGAAACTTGAATCATTCCGCTGATTTTTTGCCGTTTCCCATCATGGGATTTTCATATGGGGCGGCTATGATAGGCACTCGGATGCGAATTGACGACTTAATTTTATGTTTCAGGTGTTTTGGCAGTTCTTTAAGCTCGGCTGGGTCAGCTTCGGCGGCCCGGCCGCCCATATCGGTTATTTTCAGCGCCATTTCGTGCAACAACTCGGCTGGATCCCGCAGGATCGCTTCGCCTCCACCCTCGCCCTGTGCCAGTTCCTGCCCGGGCCGGCCTCCAGCCAGCTGGGCTTCGCCATCGGCTACCAGCGCGCCGGCCTGGGCGGCGCCGTCGCCGCCTTTATCGGCTTCACCCTGCCCTCCTTCCTGCTGATGCTGGGCCTGGCCCTGGCCGGCCAGGCCTGGGCAAGCCAGCCCGCCGCCCTGGCGGCGATCGCCGGCCTCAAGCTGTTCGCCTTGGTGGTGGTGGCCGACGCCGTGCTGACCATGGCCGGCCAGTTCTGCCGCCAGCGGCTGACCCTGGCGCTGGCGGTGGGCACCGCCGCCCTGCTGTGGCTGATGCCCAGCCTGCTTGCCCAGTTCACCGCCCTGCTGGCGGCGGCCCTGGTCGGCGCCCTGTGGCTCCAAAAAACCGGCGGGGACAGCCACCGCAAAATAGGCCCCAACTGGCCCTTTCTGTTGCTGTTCGCCGGCCTCTTCCTGCAGCCCTGGCTGCTGCATTTGGACGGCACCGCCCGGATCTTCGCCGACTTCTACCAGGCCGGCAGCCTGGTGTTCGGCGGCGGCCATGTGGTGCTGCCGCTGCTGCAGGGGCTGCTGGGCGAGCGGATAAGCAGTGAGGCCTTCCTCACCGGCTACGCCGCCGCCCAGGCCATGCCCGGACCCATGTTCACCCTGGCCACCTTTCTGGGTGCCGAGCTGTGGCCGGCATCACCGGTGCTGGGCGCCCTGGTGGCCACCTTCGGGGTCTTCCTGCCCGGCTTCCTGCTGCTGCTGGCACTGCAACACGGCTGGCAGGCATTGGCGGCCCGGCCGCTGATGGCCGGCGCCGTCATCGGCATCAACGCCGCCGTGGTGGGCTTGCTGCTGGCGGCGCTGTACCAGCCGGTGTTCGTCAGCAGCGTCACCGGCGCCCCGGCCCTGGCCGCCGCCGCCCGGGGCTGCTGGCCCTGCGGGTGTTCAAGTGCCCGCTGCTGGTGCTGATCCCGGCCTTTATGCTGCTGGGCTTCTGGCTGTAGCCGCCCGGCTCACAGCTTCACCCTTTTCAGGCGCAGGGCGTTGCCCACCACGAAGACGCTGGACAGGGCCATGGCGCCCGCCGCCACCATGGGCGACAGCAGCAGGCCCAGCGCCGGGTAGAGGGCACCCGCTGCCAGCGGGATCAGGCTGGCGTTGTAGGCGAAGGCCCAGAACAGGTTCTGGCGGATATTGCGCAGGGTGGCCCGGCTGATGGCCAGGGCATTGGGCACGGCGCGCAGGTCCCCGCCCATCAGCACCACCTCCGCCGCCTCGATGGCGATATCGGTGCCGGTGCCGATGGCGATGCCCACTTCCGCCTCGGCCAGGGCCGGGGCGTCGTTGATGCCGTCTCCCACAAAGGCCACGGCCCCGAAGCGCGCGCGCAATGCCTGCAACGCCGCCACCTTGCCGTCCGGCATCACCTCGGCCACCACCTCGTCGATGCCGAGCTCGGCGGCGATGGCTTCGGCGGTGCGCCTGTTGTCGCCGGTGATCATGGCGACCTTCAATCCCAGCCGGTGCAGGGCGGCGATGGCCTCGGGCGTCCCCTCCTTGATCGGATCCGCCACCGCCATGACCGCCGCCAGGCGACCGTCGACCACCGCGTAGAGCGGGCTCTTGCCGGCCGAGGCCAGGGCGGCGGCGGCCTCGCTCACCTCGTCCAGGCTCAGCCCCAGCTGTGTCAGGTAGCGATCGGCCCCCACCTGCAGCCGCCGGCCGGCAACCATGGCGGACACCCCCAGCCCCGGCAGCGCCTCGAACCCTTGCGGCTCGACCAGGGCCAGGCCCCGCTCTTCGGCCGCCCGGACGATGGCCTCGGCGATGGGGTGCTCGGACTGCCGTTCCACCGCCGCTACCAGGGCCAGCACCTCGGCCTCGTCGAACCCCGGCCGCATCAACAGATCGGTCAGCTCCGGCCGGCCCCGGGTCAGGGTACCGGTCTTGTCCAGGGCGATGACGCTCGCCTCGCGCAGGCTTTGCAGCGCCTGGCCCTTGCGAAACAGTATGCCCATGTCGGCGGCCCGGCCGGTGCCGACCATGATGGAGGTGGGCGTGGCCAGGCCCATGGCGCAGGGGCAGGCGATGATCAGCACCGCCACGCCGTTGACCAGGGCGAAGGTGAGCGCGGGCTCGGGCCCCAGCCACAGCCAGACCAGGAAGGTCAGCACCGCCACCGTCATCACCACCGGCACGAACACGGCGGTAACCCTGTCCACCAGCGCCTGGATCGGCAGCTTGGCGCCCTGGGCCTGCTCCACCATGCGGATGATCTGGGCCAGCAGGGTATCGGCGCCCACCTTGACGGCCTCGAAGCCGAGCGCGCCGTTCTTGTTGACGGTGCCGCCCACCACCTCGTCCCCCGCCTGCTTGGCCACCGGCACCGGCTCGCCGGTGAGCATGGACTCGTCCACGTAGGAGCTGCCCTCGAGCACCCGCCCGTCCACCGGGATCCGTTCCCCCGGGCGCACCTGCACCCTGTCCCCCACCCGCACCTCGGCCAGGGGGACTTCCCGCCATTCCTCCCCGCGCCGCACCCGGGCGGTCTTGACCTGCAGGCTCAGCAGCCGGGCGATGGCCTCGCCGGTGCGCCCCTTGGCCCTCGCCTCCAGGTAGCGGCCGAGCAGGATCAGCGTCACGATCACCGCCGCCGCCTCGTAGTAGACATGGCGGCTGCCCGCCGGCAGCCAGTGGCCGGCGAAGGTGGCCACCACCGAAAACCCCCAGGCGGCCAGGGTGCCCAGGGCCACCAGGGAGTTCATGTCCGGCGCGCCGCGCACCAGGGCAGGCAGCCCCTTCTGCAGAAAGCGCAGGCCGGGGCCGAACAGCACCAGGCTGGTGAGCACGAACTGGACTCCCCAGTTGAGCGGCCGGCCCAGGGTCTGCTCAAGCCAGTGGTGCATGCCGGGCACGAAATGGGCGCCCATCTCCAGCACGAACACCGGCAGGGTCAGCACCGCCGCCAGCCAGAAGGCCCGCTTGAGAACAAGTTGTCCCCGCTCCCGCCGCTGGCTGTCGTCTTCCCGCTCGGCGGACAGGGGAACGGCGTCGTAGCCGGCCCGGCGGATGGCCTCGACCAGGCTGGCCGCGTCCTGGTTGCCGGCCAGTACCTCCACCCGGGCCTGCTCGGCGGCCAGGTTGACGCTGGCCGACAAGACCCCGGGCAGACCGGCGAGCGCCTTCTCTACCCGCCCCACGCAGGAGGCACAGCTCATGCCGATGATGGCAAGCTCCAGTTGCTCGGTACGGCTGTGGTAGCCGGCTTTTTCCAGGGCAGCGACCAGGGTCGCGGGGGCGACCTCCCGGTCCAGGATGAGTTCGGCGCTTTCCGCGGCCAGGTTGACCGAGGCCGACTGCACCCCGGGTGTGGCAAGCAGCGCCTTTTCCACCCGTCGCACGCAGGAAGCGCAGGTCATGCCTGCAATCGGCAACCTGAGGCGATGCTCGTCAAGAAAAGCGGTTTGAGGTAATGCGGTCATGATGGAATTCCTCGGTTTGACATTATGGGCTGACTATCAGGCTTACCATCATGGGAAGGTCAAGCGTAAAGAGGCATTTTTTTCAACGGCTCACTCCCGGCCGTTGTCTGCCCTCGCCGGAGCGGCCCGCGCCGTCCTTCCTGAGCGGATCAACAGCAGCACCAGGGTCAACAGCAACCCCACCATGATAGGCCACAGCAGGCTCCAGGCGTGCCTCAGGCCCGTTTCGCCGAAGGTCATGGGGGGTAGTTCCGCCGTGGCCCGCCAGGGCAGCCACCAGAACAGCACCAGGCTGACCAGGGTCAGGCCGCCCCAGCCCGCCAGCATCCAGGGGGAATGGCGCCCGCTCTTGGTCTCTCCCTGCAGGCACCACAGAAAGCGCATCACCACCAGGGTGGTGGCCAGGGCGCCGGCACTCATCAGCGCCGGCAGCAGGGCCGCCAGCCCGACACCCGGTAAATCCGGCACCAGCACCGACTTCATCGCCAGCTTGGCCACGGCCCCGCTGGTCAGGGGCAGGCCCGCCAGGGACAGCCCCGGCAACGCCACCAGCCCCCACCACAACGCCTGCCCGCCCCGGTGCGCGGGGCGAGCCAGACCGGTGGCAAGAAAGAGGGCGCCCTTGGCCAGGCCGTGGTGCAGGGCATAGAGGCCGATCACCGGTACCATGACCGCCGCCTCGCCCGGGGCCGCCACGGCGGCCCCCACCAGCAAGGTCATCAGCCCCATCTGGCTGATGCTGGAATAGGCCAGTATGGTCTTGGGCTCCCGCTGCATCAACCCCAGCAGGGCGCCGCCGAGGGCGCCGACCGCTCCCGCCAGCACCAGCCCCTGGCCAAGCCACTCCTGGCCGGGCAATCCCAGGGGCAGCAGCAGCACCCAACCCAGCAGCCCGGCCTTGATCATGGCCCCGCTGAGCACGGCGCTGGCGGGAGTCGGTGCCACCGGATGGGCCAGGGGCAGCCAGAAATGCAGCAGCGGCAGGCCGGCCTTGACCCCGAAGCCCAGCAGCAGCAACAGGAAGATGATCCCACCCCCGTCACCGGCCGCCACGGCGGGGGCCAGTTCGGCCAGCATCATGCCGCCCGCCCGCTGGGCCGCCAGCAGCAGCCCGGCCAGCAGCAGCATCTCCCCCAGCAGCGCCATCACCAGGTAGACCTTGCCGGCAAACAGCGCCCTCGAGGTCTGGTCGTGGATCACCAGACCGTAGCCGGCAAAGGTCATCAGCGCGAAGAAGGAGTAGAAACTCGCCAGATCCAGCGACACCATCAGGCCCAGGTTGCCGGTGAGCGTCAGGGCCCACAGCAGGTAAAAGCGGCGGCGGCGTCGCTTCAGGTAGCCCGCCGCGTAGAGCCCGGCCGCCAGCCACAAAGTCGCCGCCGCCAGCAGCAGCAGGCGGCGCAGGTCGTCCAGCCCCCAGAGGGCACCGGTCAGCAGATAGGGCAGGGAAAGCGAAAAGGGCCCCTCGTAGGCCAGGGCCAGCAGCAACCCCGGCAGCGGCATCAGCACCAGTCCCAACCGCCAGGAATAACCGCTCCTGGCCAGGGCGGCCAGCGGCAGCAGGCCCAGGGGCAGCAGCACGGTCAGCAGCAGCAGGGCGGTCATGGCAGGTACTCCCGCAGGGCAATGAGGCGCGCCCAGCTGAGGGGGCTGAAAGGCGCCGCCGCCAGCACCCCGGCCAGCACGGTGAACAGGGCGGTGCACAGGGCCGGCCACAACAGCCAGCCGCTGGTCTCCAGCCGGCCTCGGCCCCGATCCCGGGGCCAGTAGGTGGGTTCGGGACGAAACCATAGCCGGTGCACTATCGGCAGGAAATAGGCGGCATTGAGCAGGCTGCTGGCGATCAGCACCGGCAGCACCCAGGCCATGTCCGCCGCCAGCGCCCCCGAGCCCAGCATCCACTTGGTGATAAAGCCCGCCAGGGGCGGCGCCCCCATCATGCCGAAGGCGCCGATGGTAAAGGCGATGCTGGTGCCTGGCATGCGCCGCCCGGCGCCGTCGAGCTGATCGACACGGGTCACCCCCAGGGTTTCCGCGTAGTTGCCGGCGCAGAAGAACAGGGTCACCTTCATGATGCCCTGGTGCAGCAGGTGGACCAGGCCGCCGACGGTGCCCACGGGGCCGAACAGGGCCACGCCCAGTATGATGTAGGACACCTGGCTGACGGTGGAAAAGGCCAGCCGCCGCTTGAGGTTTTGCTGGAACAGGGCCCGCAGCGAGCCGTACAGCACGGTAAAGGCGGTCAGCCAGGCCAGGGGCTGCAACAGCCCCAGCAACTGGGTGAACTCGATACCGTAGATATCGTAGACCACCCGCACTATGCCGAAGGCGCCGGCCTTGACCACCGCCACCGCGTGCAGCAGGGCGCTGACCGGCGCCGGCGCCACCATGGCCCTGGGCAGCCAGCCGTGGAAGGGAAAGATCGCCGCCTTCACCGCCAGGCCGGCGATCAGCAACGCAAAAATCATCGACAGGGTGCCGTGCAGTGCCGGATCGAGATCGCGCAGCTGGCCGGTGGCGCGGAAATTCAGATCCCCAACCAGGGCGTGCAGCCAGGCGATGCCCAGCATCAGCACCATGCCACCGGACAGGGTGTACACCAGGTAGTTGTTGCCCGCCCGAAGGACCTGGTCGTTGCCCCTGTGCACCACCAGCGGGTAGGTGGACAGGGTCAGCAGCTCGTAAAACAGCAGGAAGGTAAACAGGTTGCCCGCCAGGGCGATGCCCATGGTGCTGGCCACGCACAGACTGAAGAAGCCGAAGAAGCGGCTGCGGTTGGGCGAGTCCTCCAGGTAGCCCACCGCGTAGATGGTGGTGAACAACCAGAGCAGGGCGGACAGGGCGGCAAACATCACCGACAGCCCGTCCGCCTGCAGCACGAAGTTCACTCCCGGCGCCAGGGGGAAACTCAGTCCGTAGTCGGTGCCCCGGAACACCCCCAGGGTCATCACCGCCACCAGTCCCAGCTTGATCACCGCCGCCAGCAGGTTGACCAGGGTGCGGCGGCCGTGGCTCTGCTCCGGCAGCATAAAGATGATCAGCGCCGCCAGCAGCGAGGTCATGATCACCAGTACCGGCATCCAGGTGTTGAGATTCATGGCCCGCCCTCCCCGCTAAAGGGCAGGGCCAGCACCGCCAGCGGCCATTCCGCCGCGAAGCCGAGGCCGATGGCCATCAGCGCCAGCACCATGGGGATCACCTCCAGTCCCCGGGACGGGTGATAGAAGGTATCCTCGCCCCCCTTTTCGAGGAAGGAAGCCCGGAAGATGCGGAACAGGTAGAGCGCCGACAGCAGTCCCCCCGCCACCAGCAGCAGTATCCACCACCACTGGCCGCTCTGGATACTGGCCTGCAGCAACAGCCACTTGGCGACGAAGCCGCCGGAAGGCGGCAGCCCCATCAGGGACACCGCCGCCAGGCCGAAGGAAAACAGCGAAAAGGGCAGAAAGCGGCTCACTCCGGCCAGTGCATCCACCCGGTGGCTGCCCACCGCCAGGATCAGGTTGCCCGCCGCCAGGAACATGGCCGCCTTGGCCAGGGCGTGGCTCAACAGGTGCAGCATGACCCCCTGGCGGGCCAGCTCGGCTGCCTCGCCTCCCTGGCTCAGGGGAAACAACAGAAAGAGGTAGCCTATCTGGGCCACCGACGAATAGGCCACCACCATCTTCAGCCGCGCCTGGCGCAGCGCCAGCCAGCCGCCCACCAAGACCCCGCCGGCGCCCAGGGCCCCCAGCGCCTGAGCCAGCCACCAGCCGTAGGCGCCCTCCCCCAACCCCCACCACAGACGGGCGAAAATATAGAAGGACGCCTTCACCACCAGCGCCGACAGCAGGGCGCTGACCGGCGACCTGGCGATGCCGTGGGCCGGGGGCAGCCAGAAGTGCAGCGGAAACAGGGCGGTTTTAAGCGCCAGGCCGGCGGCGGCGAGCAGGATCACCAG
>NZ_NMUO01000096.1 GCF_002237365.1 Zobellella denitrificans | reverse complement strand
TGTGGTCCCACCTGACCCCATGCCGAACTCAGAAGTGAAACGCACCCGCGCCGATGATAGTGTGGCAGCTGCCATGTGAAAGTAGGTCACTGCCAGGCACCCAATTGGAAAACCCCGATACGAAAGTATCGGGGTTTTTTACGTTTAAATTTTCCTGTCTCTTACAGCTGGGGATGGCGCCAGAGCGTTGCCAGCCGGTCTGCTCCTGCTGCCCCCGGTTTCCTCCATCGACGTCCATGCTGCCCCAGGCGGGCTTGACTCCTTCTGTTCTAAAGAGCTGGTGCAGTGAACTTCATTACTGTACACAATATTGATGTGCTATGTTTTGGTTGAAGTCAGGGTAAGGCCTGCTACACCCCTGCTTGTTGAAGACGCTTGGGTAATCGGTATAGATCACATTGCCTTTATTTTTGTGTACAAAAATATCACATGGATATAACAATTGTGTTTTTTTTGCGGTATTATCACGACAGCTCCCCACTTAGCCCAGGCTTTGCAGTGGAGCATGGAGGATAAGCGTCAACCGTCTCCTTTACAGGATGTTGGCCAATAAACAACAGCGGTCTTCCCGACCGCTCTCGGCAACGATTAACAAAGGGATCTGTTATGACCCAGGAAACCAGAACAGAACAAAGCCGGAACCACGATCTGCTTTATTCACTACACGACAGGCCCAGCTTCTGGCCTTCGACCTTTGCCGCCCTGCAACATGTGCTGGCCAGTCTGGTCGGGGTTATTACCCCCACCCTGATCGTGGGCGGCGTGCTCGGCTTGGGTGAACATGTTCCCTACTTGATCAGTATGGCCCTGATGGTGTCCGGTGTGGGTACCTTTATCCAGTGCCGCCGTATTGGGCCGGTCGGGGCTGGCATGCTGTGCCTGCAGGGCACCAGCTTCGCCTTTCTCACCGCCGTGCTGTCTGCCGGCATGATCGTCAAGAGCCGGGGTGGCACGCCGGAAGATATACTGGCAACCATCTTTGGTGTCAGTTTCTGTGCCGCCTTTATCGAAATTTTCCTGAGCCGCTTTGTTCACAAGCTGCAGAAAATCATCACTCCCGTGGTGACCGGCACCATTATCATCCTGATCGGTATCCCGCTGATCAAGGTGGCCATGACCGACATCGGTGGCGGCTTCGGTGCCCAGAACTTTGGTGCCCTGGATAACCTGCTGCTGGCCGGTATAGTGCTGGTCAGCGTGATATTGCTGAACCGCTCCAAAAACCCCATGATCCGCCTGGCGGCCGTGGTGATTGGCCTGGCGTTGGGCATGCTGGCTGCCTTCTTTATGGGACGCCTGGACTTTTCCCACCTGAGCAGCCTGCCGGTGATTTCCATCCCGGTGCCCTTCAAGTTCGGGTTCCAGTTTGATCTGGCCGCCTTTATTCCCCTGGCGATCCTGTTCTGTGTGAGTGCCATGGAAACCACCGGTGATCTGACCGCCAACTCCACCATCTCCCGGGAGCCGGTCAAGGGACCCGTTTACATCAACCGGATCCGCGGTGGTGTGCTGGCCGATGGTGTCAACTCCATGATCGCCGCTGTTTTCAACAGCATGCCGTCCACCACCTTTAGCCAGAACAACGGCGTTATCGCCCTGACCGGGGTGGCCAGCCGTTTCGTGGGCATCTATATCGCCGCCATCCTCTTTATCATGGGTCTTTTCCCCGTCATCGGCGGCATATTGCAGCAAATGCCCAAGCCGGTACTGGGGGGCGCTACCCTGATCATGTTCGGCACCGTGGCCGTGGCCGGTATCCGGGTGCTTTCCCAAGCCAACCTGGACCGCCGCAACATGATGATCATCGCCATCTCTGTTGGCATGGGGATAGGGGTGTCCACTGTGCCGGACGTGCTGCAGGCCCTGCCCAAGACGGTCGCCAACATTCTGAGTTCGCCGGTCGCCATGGGAGCCATCACCGCCATACTGCTGAGCCTGGTCCTGCCCGAGAGCAAAGAGGAAGAGGTTGACGTGGCCGAAACCGAGGCTGACGCGGCTGCCAAAAAAAAATTAGGTGAAGTCAGTTAAGACTCACTGTCGTATTGTCGCCTGAACTGGCGCAATCCCCTGGCGTACCTTCCCGGATTGTACGTCAGGGGTTTCCACATCCGGGGGATGCCAACTTTCATTTGCTATGGAGTCGAAAGTCTGATGCAAAACCCCAAAACACTCTGGATAAAAAAACCCCTCGCTACCCTCGATCCGGCCTATGCCGGCGGTCTGGTTATCAGCGGCAACCAAATCGTTGAACTGGTGGCGGAAGGAAAGGCCCCCACCCGTGCGGTGGACGAGGTATTTGATGCCGGTCGGCATGTGCTGCTGCCCGGCCTGATCAACGCCCACCACCATTTCTACCAGACCCTGACCCGGGCCCACCCGGCGGCGCTCAACAAGGAGCTGTTCTCCTGGCTGGTGTCGCTCTACCCGGTCTGGGCCCGGCTGCAGCCGGAGATGGTGGAAGTCTCCACTCAGATAGCCCTGGCCGAGCTACTGCTGTCGGGCTGTACCACCGCCAGCGATCATCATTATCTTTTCCCCCAGGGGCTGGAAGAGGCCATCGATCTGCAACTGCAACAGGCCGGGCGGCTGGGCGTGCGGGTGCACCTGACCCGAGGCTCCATGAGCCTGGGCAAGGAGCAGGGCGGGCTGCCGCCCCAGTCGACGGTGCAGCCGGAAGAGCAGATCCTGGCCGACAGCGAGCGGCTGATCCGGCGTTATCACGATCCGGCCGACGGGGCCATGAGCCGGGTGGCCCTGGCTCCCTGCTCGCCCTTCTCGGTCAGTAGCGAGTTGATGAAGGCGTCCGCCGCCCTGGCGGAGCGGCACCAGGTGCAGTTGCATACCCACCTGGCGGAAACCCATGACGAGACCGAGTTCTGCCTGAAGATGTTCGGCATGCGGCCGGTGGATTACCTGGAGTCGGTGGATTGGCTTAGCGACCGGGTCTGGCTGGCCCACGGCATTCACTTCAACGAGGAGGAGATCGCCCGCCTGGGCCGGGCGGGGGTGGGTATCGCCCATTGTCCCTCCTCCAATATGCTGCTGGCCTCGGGCATCTGTCCGACCCTGGAACTGGAGGCGGCGGGGTGCCCTGTCGGTATCGGCGTGGACGGCTCCGCCTCCAACGACGGCTCCAACCTGATCATGGAAGTGCGCCAGGCCCTGCTGCTGCAACGGCTGCGTTACGGCGCCAGGCGCATCACCCACCAGAAGGTGCTGGACTGGGCGACCCGCGGTTCGGCGGCCTGTTTGGGACGGAGCGATATCGGCGAGATCGCCGTCGGCAAACAGGCGGATCTGGCCCTGTTCACCCTGGACGACCTCCAGTTCGCCGGTGCCGGCGATCCCCTGGCGGCCCTGGTGCTCTGCGGTGCCCGGCAGGCGGACAGGGTCATGGTCGCGGGCCGCTGGCGGGTGACCGATGGCGCCATCTGCGGTCTCGATCTCGAGGCGCTCAAGGCGCGGCAACGGGAACTGTCGGTGTTGCTGCGTTAACCATAAGGGGGCCAGTGGTGCCCCCTTTTCCGTGATCCGACCTGCAATTCTCTTCCCCATCTGGTATAAACGGCCCCATTTAATGGAGGGCGATATCACCATGCAATGGGATCTCAAAGGCTGGGCGGCGCTGCACGCCCTGGCGCTGTTACTGTTTTTTTCCTGGTTTCTCGGCTACTGGCAGGGGCTGGACGAAGGGGTGTTCTGGCTGTTCAACGGCTGGCTGGTGACGGTGCCCGGCTGGGCGGAATTCGTGGCCTTCGTCAACCAGCGCTGGATCGACGGCGCCGTGGCCCTGCTGATGGCCCTGTTCGTATTCCGCCACGCCTGGACGGTGTCCGGCCGGGAACGGGCCCGCATCTGCTGCCTGCTGTTGATCATGGCCGGCTGCTTTTCCATCCAGGCGGCGGCGGGCAAGGCCCTGCCCATCGAGCGTCCCAGCCCGACCCTGGTATACGAACAGGCGGAGCGGGTCAGCCAACTGGTGCCGCATATCAAGGCCAAGGACGCCTCGGGCGACTCCTTCCCCAGCGACCACGGCATCGGCTTTGCCACCTTCCTGCTGTTCGCCGTCTACCAGTTCCCCCGCCGCTATCTCTATGTGGTGGTGCCCCTGGTGCTGGCCCTGGCCATGCCGAGGGTGATGTCGGGGGCCCACTGGCTGACCGACTTCCTCTGCGGTTCCGTGCCCCTGGCCCTGATCACCGCTGCCTGGCTGTTCCATACCCCCCTGGCCCGCAGGGTGATCGAGCTGGCCACGGGCCTGGTCGAGGGGCTGCTGCGGCGCCTGCGCCTGATCGGCTAGGACGCGGAAGCCAGGACAAGCCGCTCGCTGCAGGGCAGGATATCGTAGTCGATCATCACCTCCTGGCCCTGCAGGTGGCGGCGCAACATGTCGAGCGCCACAAAGGCCAGCAGGCGGCGGCGGGAGAGGGGATCGCGGAAATGCAGTTTCAGGGTCTGCACCTGGCAACTCTGCTCGGTGAGCAGGGCCACCGGTACGCCCTCGGGCCCTTCCGCGCCCACGGCCAGTGCCAGGGGACGGGCACTGCGCTGCAGCCAGAGACCCAGATCCTCGGCGTTGTCGGGCAGGCCGCTCAGGTAATGGCCCTCGAATTCGGCGGTGATGGTGCTGATGGTATCCGTCAGCCGGCCGCCGCTGGCCTCTTCGAACAGGGTCAGCTCCTGCTTGTGCAGCAGGGGGCCCAGGCTGGTGGCGAAGTTCAGTTCGTCCCGGGCCACCAGGTGGGCGCCCACCTCTGCCAGTAACTGGGCTTCCGCCGCGGCGATGGCGGCGACGTCGTCCCGCTCGATGATCAGCTTGAGCTCTATGGTCGGCAGGTTGGCCCGGTAGCCGAGGGTGATGCCGGACGGCCAGGACTGGTTGTCGAGGCGGTCGCTCAGGCCTGATTCGGACAGGCCGAACAGGAAGAAGCGGCGCACCTGGTTGCTGCCCCGGCCACCGAACTGACGTTGCATACGGGGCAGGATTTCCTCTTCCACCATTTTCTTCAGCTCGGAGGGGACGCCCGGGGTAAAGATAAAGGTGGCCCTGTTGAGCCTGACGGCGAAGCCGCAGGCGGTGCCGATGGGGTTATCCACCAGCTCGGCGCCCCGGGGCAGCATGGCCTGCTTGATATTGCTTTTGGGCATGGCCCTGTTGCGGCTGGCGTACTTCTGTTCCATCACCGCCAGCCAGTGCTCGTTCAGCTCCAGGGGAACGCCGGCGGCGGCGGCCATGGCTTCGGCGCTGATGTCGTCCGAGGTCGGGCCCAGGCCGCCGTTGACGATCACCAGATCGGCCTCATGGCTGCGTTGCTCGAACAGCGCCACCAGATCGGCCTTGTCATCCCCCAGGGTAAAGCGGCGCCTCACCTGCCAGCCCTGCTCCAGCAGGCGCTGGGACAGCCAGGCCGCGTTGGTATCCACTATCAGCCCGGTCAGTACTTCGTCGCCGGTACTCACCAGCTCAATCACAGGTTCCATATCGTTGTCCTCGAGATGCCTTGACAGGATTCTAACGCAACTTCCATTTCCGGCCCACGGCAGGGATGACAAGCACCGCTGCTTTGTTGTAGATTTCTAGATGTCTAGACTTTCTTACCGATACTGTGCATGGAGTGAGCAAATGCCCATCAGAATTCCGGATCGCCTGCCTGCGGCCAACGTCCTGACTCAGGAAAATATCTTCGTGATGACGGAAACCCGTGCGGTCAACCAGGATATCCGCCCGATGCGGGTGCTGTTGCTCAACCTGATGCCGAAGAAGATAGAAACCGAAAACCAGCTGCTGCGCATGCTGTCCAACTCGCCGTTGCAGATAGGGGTGGACCTGCTGCGCATCGACGACAGGCCCTCCAAGAACACGCCCCAATCCCACCTGGAGCATTTCTACTACGATTTCGAGCAGGTGAAGGACGAGTTCTACGACGGCCTCATCATCACCGGTGCCCCCCTGGGCCTGACCGACTTCTGCGACGTGGTCTACTGGGACAAGATCGAACAGATAGTGGCGTGGGCCAAAAGCCACGTCACCTCCACCCTCTTCCTGTGCTGGGCGGCCCAGGCCGGCCTCAAAATCCTCTACGGCCTGGACAAGCAGACCCGGCTGGAGAAACTGTCCGGGGTTTACGAGCACCAGAACCTGGCCCAGTTCGAGCCCCTGGTGCGCGGTTTCGACGATGCCTTCCTGGCACCCCACTCCCGTTATGCGGATTTCCCCCTGGATCTGATCCGGGAGAAGACCAACCTCAAGATACTGGCCGGCTCGGAGCAGGTGGGGGTCTACCTGGCAGTGAGCCCGGATCGGCGCCAGGTGTTCGTCACCGGCCACCCGGAGTACGACGCCGATACCCTGCATCAGGAATACATGCGCGATCTGAGCGCCGGCATCGAGCCGAAGATGCCGGAGAATTACTACCCCGGTAACAATCCGGACAACGCGCCTCGGGCCACCTGGCGCAGCCATGGCCACCTGCTGTTTTCCAACTGGCTCAACTACCACGTCTACCAGCTGACGCCCTACGATCTGAGCACCTTGAGCGCGGCCGGCGATACCCTGACCAAAGACTGGGAAGAATAACCGGGGGCGATTCGCCCCCTTGCCGTCCCTTATTCGATGGGAAAACCGGCCTTTTCCGCCGCCTTGGCCTTGTTGATCATGGGGGTGATGGTCATGCCCTGAACGATGATCGAGAAGATGACGATGGCATAGGTCATCATCAGGATCAGATCCCGCAGCTCCACCTGGCCGCTGCTGCCGAGCTTGACCCCGGCGGGGATGGACAGCGCCATCGCCAGGGACAGGCCGCCGCGCAGGCCGCCCCAGGTGAGGATGCGCACCGAATACTTGTTGTAGGCCCGGAAACGGCGAAAGCCCAGGTAGGGCAGGGCCACGCTGGTGAAGCGCCCGGCCAGCACCAGGGGAATGGACAGCAGCACCAGTATCCAGGCCTGCCAGTGGAATTCCACCAGCAGCATGGCCAGGCCGATCAGCAGGAACAGCAGGGCGTTGAGGAATTCGTCCAGCAGGTGCCAGAAGTGATCCAGGTGTTTCCGGCTCTGCTCGGAAAAGCCGGTATAGCGGGTCCAGTTGCCGATCATGATGCCGGCCACCACCATGGCCAGCGCGCCGGACACCCCCAGCACGTTGGCCAGGGCGAAGCCGGCGGTGGGCACGCACAGGGTCATCAGCAGTTCCATGGAGCCGTCGTCGGTGGCGCTGATCATGATGTGGGACATCAGTCCGAGCAGGGCGCCGAACAGGATGCCGCCGATGGCCTCGTGGGTGAACAGGGCCATCACGGAGCCGAAGCTGGCCTCGTTGCCGCTGAAGGCCACGGCGAAGATGGTCAGGAAAATGACCAGGCCGATGCCGTCGTTGAACAGGGACTCCCCCTCTATCTGGATGGCGATCTGCTCCGGCGCCCCCAGCTTTTTCACGATGGCCAAGACGGCGATGGGGTCGGTGGGGGAGATCAGGGCGCCGAACAGCAGGCAGTAGATAAAAGGCAGGGGGATGGTCGCCACATAGGCCAGCAGCCAGAGGCCCACGGCCACCACCAGGGTGGAGATCAGCACGCCCACTATCACCAGGATGGAGATTTCCCACTTCTGGCTCTTCAGCGCCGGCAGGTTGATGCCCAGGCCGCCGGCGAACAGCAGAAAGCCGAGGATGCCCTGCAGCAGGAACTCACCGAAGTCCACCGTCTTGACCACTTCTACCGCGTGTTGCTGCAACTCGGGCCAGGTGGTTTTGCCCAGGATCAGCATCAGGATGGAGATGCCTAGGGCTCCCGAGGTGATGGCGATGGTGGTCTGGATTTTCATGATGTATTGATTGACGAAGGCGATGGTAATCGCCATGGCCGCCAAAAAACACAGGGTGTAATAGACACTCATAGAGGCACTTCCGATCGTTATTTTTAGGGTTGCAAGCTGGGTTGGCCGGTCTGCGCCGGCTGCCCCTAGTTTGCCTAAGCGCACCCGTTTTCCCTAGTGAAAACTGTGGTTAAATTACGTCTTTCCCGAAAATACCGAGACGCTCCTTGCGGTCGGCCTTGTAGATGGCTGGATTTCCAACCGCCGGTTTTGTGGTAGCATGGGGGCCGCATACAGGAATCAGGTTGTTACAGGAGTCAGCAGTGTCCAGATCCCCGGTTTTTTCCCAGCTCGAACAGGCCCTGGCCGAACGGATCCTCATCATCGACGGGGGCATGGGCACCATGATCCAGTCCTACCGGCTGGACGAGGCCGCCTACCGGGGTGAGCGCTTCGCCGACTGGCCCTCGGATCTCAAGGGCAACAACGACCTGCTGGTACTGACCCAGCCGGAGATCATCGGCCAAATCCACAGCGATTACTTCGCCGCCGGTGCCGACATCATCGAAACCAACACCTTCAACGCCACCACCATCGCCATGGCCGACTATCAGATGGAAAGCCTGGCGGCGGAGATCAACCTGGAGGCGGCGCGGCTGGCGCGCCGGGTAGCGGACGAGTGGACCGCGAAAGAGCCGCACAAGCCGCGCTTCGTGGCCGGGGTACTGGGTCCGACCAACAGAACCGCCTCCATTTCGCCGGACGTGAACGACGCGGGCAAGCGCAACGTCACCTTCGACCAGCTTGTCGAAGCCTACACCGAAGCGGCCCAGGCCCTGATCGACGGCGGTGCCGATCTGCTGATGATCGAGACCATCTTCGACACCCTCAACGCCAAGGCGGCGGTGTTCGCCATCGAGGGGCTGTTCGACCAGATGGGCGTGCGCCTGCCGGTGATGATCTCCGGTACCATTACCGACGCCTCCGGCCGTACCCTGTCGGGCCAGACCACCGAGGCCTTCTACCACTCCCTGCGCCATGCCGAGCCGCTGTCTTTCGGCCTCAACTGCGCCCTGGGGCCGGACGAGCTGCGCCAGTACGTGGCCGAGCTGTCCCGGGTGTGCGAGACCTACGTGTCGGCCCACCCCAACGCCGGCCTGCCCAACGCCTTCGGCGAATACGATCTGGACGCCGCCGAGATGGCCGGCCATATCCGCGAATGGGCCGAGAGCGGTTTCCTCAACCTGGTAGGCGGCTGCTGCGGCTCCACCCCCGAGCATATCCGCGCCATGGCCGAGGCGGTGGCCGGCATCAAGCCGCGCGCCCTGCCCGAACTGCCGGTGGCCTGCCGGCTGTCCGGCCTGGAGCCGGTGCTGATCACCCCCGAGAGTATCTTCGTCAACGTGGGCGAACGCACCAACGTCACCGGCTCGGCCATGTTCAAGCGGCTGATCAAGGAAGAGCAGTACGACAAGGCGCTGGAGGTGGCGCTGCAGCAGGTGGAGAACGGCGCCCAGATCATCGACATCAACATGGACGAGGGCATGCTCGATGCCGAGGCCTGCATGACCCGCTTCCTCAACCTGATCGCCGGGGAGCCGGACATCGCCCGGGTGCCGATCATGATCGACTCCTCCAAGTGGGAGGTGATCGAGGCCGGCCTCAAGTGCATTCAGGGCAAGGGCATCGTCAACTCCATTTCCATGAAGGAAGGGGAAGAGAAATTTATCGAGCAGGCCCGGCTGGTGCGCCGCTACGGCGCCGCCGTCATCGTGATGGCGTTCGACGAGGTGGGCCAGGCCGATACCCGGGCACGCAAGTTCGAGATCTGCGAGCGCGCCTACCGGGTGCTGGTGGACAAGGTCGGCTTCCCGCCGGAAGACATCATCTTCGATCCCAACATCTTCGCCGTGGCCACCGGCATCGACGAGCACAACAACTACGCGGTGGACTTTATCGAGGCGGTGAAGGACATCAAGGATAACCTGCCCCACGCCATGATCTCCGGCGGCGTGTCCAACGTGTCCTTCTCCTTCCGCGGCAACGACGCGGTGCGCGAGGCCATCCACGCGGTGTTCCTCTACCACGCCATCAAGAACGGCATGGACATGGGCATCGTCAACGCCGGCCAGCTCGCCATCTACGAAGACATCGAGCCCGAGCTCAAGGCCAGGGTGGAGGCGGTGGTGCTCAACAGCCACGACGGCGCCACCGAGGAACTGCTGGAGATCGCCGAGCGCTACCGGGGCAGCGGTGGCCAGCAGGCGGACGCCCGGGACCTGGAATGGCGCAGCTGGCCGGTAAACAAGCGGCTGGAGCACGCCCTGGTGAAGGGACTGACCGACTTTATCGAGGACGACACCGAAGAGGCCCGCCAGCAGGCGGCGCGCCCGCTGGAGGTGATCGAAGGCCCGCTGATGGACGGCATGAACGTGGTCGGCGATCTGTTCGGTGAGGGCAAGATGTTCCTGCCCCAGGTGGTCAAGTCGGCCCGGGTGATGAAGCGGGCGGTGGCCTACCTGCAGCCCTATATCGAGGCGGGCAAGGAGGCGGGCCAGAGCAACGGCAAGGTGGTGATGGCCACGGTCAAGGGTGACGTGCACGACATCGGCAAGAACATCGTCGGGGTGGTGTTGCAGTGCAACAACTTCGAGGTGGTCGACCTCGGGGTCATGGTGCCCTGCGAGACCATCCTCAAGACCGCCCGGGAAACCAACGCCGACATGATCGGCCTGTCCGGCCTGATCACCCCGTCGCTGGACGAGATGGTGCACGTGGCCAAGGAGATGCAGCGCCAGGGCTTCAAGATCCCGCTGCTGATCGGCGGCGCCACCACCTCCAAGGCCCATACCGCGGTGAAGATAGAGCAGAACTACGACGAGCCGGTGGTCTACGTGGCCAACGCCTCCCGTGCCGTGGGTGTGGTGCAGACCCTGCTGAGCGCGGAAAACAAACCCGCCTTCGTCGAGCGGCTCAAGCAGGAGTACGAGGTGGTGCGGGATCAGCACGCCCGCAAGAAACCCCGCACCCAGCCGGTGACCCTGGCCGAGGCCAGGGCCAACAAGGTGGCCATCGACTGGCAGGCCTATACCCCGCCGGTGCCGGCCAAACCGGGCATCCACGAATTCCGTGACGTGCCCATCTCGGTACTGCGGGAGTACATCGACTGGACTCCCTTCTTCCTCACCTGGTCGCTGGCGGGCAAGTTCCCCCGCATCCTCGAGGACGAGATAGTGGGCGAGGAGGCCAAGCGGCTGTTCGCCGACGCCAACGCCCTGCTCGACCGGCTGGCGGCGGACGGCGAGCTGCGCTGTGCCGGCGTCATGGGATTGTTCCCGGCCAACAGCGTGGAGGACGACGTCGAGGTCTACACCGACGAGTCCCGCAGCCAGGTGCTGCATACCCTGCGCTTCCTGCGCCAGCAGACCGAGAAGAAAGACGGCTTCCCCAACTACTGCCTGGCCGATTTCGTGGCCCCCAAGGGGACCAAACCCGACTATATCGGCGCCTTCGCGGTGACCGGCGGCATCGGCGAGGACGACATCATCCGCCGTTACAAGGAAGCCCATGACGACTACAACGCCATCATGGCCAGCGCCGTGGCCGACCGGCTGGCGGAAGCCTTCGCCGAATACATGCACCTGCTGGTGCGCCGGGAATACTGGGGCTATGACCCGGACGAGGCGCTCAGCAACGACGAGCTGATCCGCGAGAAATACCGGGGCATCCGCCCGGCACCCGGCTACCCGGCCTGCCCGGAGCACACCGAGAAGGGCACCCTGTGGCAGCTGCTGGACGTGGAAGAGCGCATCGGCATGAAGCTGACCGAATCCTTCGCCATGTGGCCGGGGGCGGCGGTGTCGGGCTGGTATTTCTCCTATCCGGACACCCGCTACTTCGCGGTGGCCCGGATCCAGGAGGATCAGCTGCTCGACTACGCTGCCCGCAAGGGCATGAGCCGGGTCGAGGCCGAGAAGTGGCTGGCGCCCAACCTGAGCGACTAAGGGAGCGGAAAAAGGCGCCTGCGGGCGCCTTTATGCTAAATATTGTACCGGACCGACTCCCCGCCGGTGGCGGCGACGTGTATGCTTGTAATAATAATGAAGACCATCGAGGGACCGGTGTCTTGCCTGGCCTTTGTCGATGGGATCTGCGGGAAAGGCTGGACAGAATTCGGGCGATAACGTAGCTTCTGCCGGCTTTGTTCAATCTCTGGGAGGAGCCCTCCATGTTTGCCGTAAGAAACGCCGGAAAAGCGGGATTTCTGTTCCTGGCCGTTTTGCTGTTGTACTCCCTGTTCAACCAGGCGCAGGCCAATCCGCGCTACGCCTCCATCGTGCTCGACGCGGACAGCGGCGAGGTGCTGCATGCCTCCAATGCGGATGCGACCCGCTATCCTGCCTCGCTGACCAAGATGATGACCTTGTACATGCTGTTCGAGTCGATGGAAAAGGGGCTCATGACCCTGGATACCGCCATGCCGGTATCGGCCCACGCCGCCTCCATGCCCCAGACCAACATCTCGCTCAAGGCGGGGGACAGGCTCAAGGTGAGGGATGCCATTCCGGCGCTGATAGTGCGTTCCGCCAACGACGTGGCATCGGTGGTGGCCGAGGCGCTGGGGGGCACCGAGCGCGCTTTTGGCGCCATGATGACGGAAAAGGCGAAGGCGATGAAGATGACCTCCACCACCTTCCGCAACGCCTCTGGCCTGCCCGACGCGGGGCAGACCACGACCGCCCGGGATCTGGCGATACTGTCGGTGCGGCTGATGAAGGATTTTCCCCAGTATTATCACTACTTTTCCACCCAGTCCTTTACCTACAAGGGCCGGACCTATACCAGCCATAACCGCATGATTCGCAATTACGCCGGGGTCGACGGCATGAAGACCGGCTTTATCCGCGCTTCCGGCTTCAACGTGGCCACGTCCGCGGTCAAGGATGGCCGGCGTCTGATCGGGGTGGTGATGGGCGGGCAGACCGCCCAGTCGCGGGACGCCCACATGGCCTCGCTGCTGGATCGGGGGTTCGAGCGGGCCACCCAGCTCGCCAAGGCCTCGCCCGAGGCAACCAGGCCGGCCGCCAACCTGGTGGTCAGTACCGACACGGTACGCCAGGTCGTACGGCAGGAGCAGCCGGTAACGCGGGCGCCGGCGGTGCTGCAGCGCACCTCCCAGACCTTCCCGGTCGAGCAGACCATGATCACCGATGAACTCGGTTGGGCGGTACAGATCGGCTCCTTCCGGGTGCCGGAGCAGGCCCGGGAAAGGGCGTCCGATGCGGCCCGCCGATTGGCCGACGTGGAGCTGGCCCAGATCGCGGTGAGCGAGGTGGAGATCAGCAACCGCAAGTTGTTCCGGGCCCGGCTGGTGGGGTTGCAGGAAGGCCAGGCCAAAAGCGCCTGCCAGCGCCTGTCCCGCCAAGGCATGGATTGCCTGGTGGTCCGCCTGAGCGGCAGTTGACACAAGGCCGGCCCGTCGCCCCGACACGGGGGCGGGCCGTTAACCTTCGGAGACAAGCGAAGCGCCTCCGTCAGGGGCACAAAGAAAAAGGGGCAACATCATGTTGCCCCTTTTCCTGTCGTCTTGACGGTTCAGTCCCTAAACCCAATTGCTCCCTGCAATCCCTGACTTCGCCTTAATCCTTAAGGTCATCCTCTTCCCGATCCGTCGGTGTGTCCTGTTGGTCGTCCTGACCGCGTGCCATCCTGACCCGCTTTGCCATCTCCATCCGGGGAGGTGTCCCTTGCCGCATCCTGCGGAGTTCCTGTCGCCTTTCCTGGCGGCCCGTCATCCTGACCGGCTTCCTCGCTCCTTGCGGGAGGCATAATAGCCCAACGGCGGCACCGCTCAAGGCGGCAAACCTGACCCCATCTGGGCCGAATAGGTGAGGGTTGAAGTCAATGCATTGATATATATAAATAAAATTACCGTACTGCGACCTTTCTTGCGGGCAGAAAGCGTTTTTTCTGTCGTGGCCTTGAGAGATCTCTTACAAGGCGCCGGGGTTATTCGCCAGCAGCGCCTGGCCGGCCTGGTGGCGCAGCAGCCAGGAGGCCGCCGCTACCGGATCAGAGGTCGGCCAGGGGCCAGGCGTCGAAGGCGGGCTCTTCGTAGGGGTGGGCGGCGCGCAGGGCGGCGACGGCCGCCCGGATCAGCCGGTCTTCGCACACCAGCTCGACCCTGACCTCGGCCACCCGCTCCAGCTCGCCGGGCTGGCCGAGAAAGGGGTTGGCCCCGGCCAGGGGACGGAACTGGCCCTGCCCCCGGGTTTCGAAGCAGCACTCCGCGTAGTCGCCGATCCGGCCGGCACCGGTGGCGAATACCGCCGCCTTGACCGGTTCCAGGTGGGATTCGGGCACGAAGAACACCAGCTTGTACATGGCTAGCTCCCGGCTGCTCAGGCCTTTTTCAGGAATTTGGCCACCAGCACGATTTGCACGCCGTTGACCTTGCCTTCGATATGCTCCGGATTATTGGTCAGGCTGATGTTCTTGACCAGGGTGCCGCGCTTGGCGGTGAAGCCCGCGCCCTTGACCTCGAGATCCTTGATCAGGGTGACCGCATCGCCGGCCTGCAGCCGGGTGCCGTTGCTGTCGAGGGTCGGCTCGCCGTCGTCTTCCTCCGCGGCCAGGCCGGCCTCGGCCCATTGCTGCACTTCCGGCTCCAGGTAGAGCATGTCCAGCAGATCCCGGGCCCAGACCTCGCTGGACAGCTTTTTCAGGGTGCGCCAGGCCAGTACCTGCACCGCCGGCACCGGGCTCCACATGCTGTCGTTGAGGCAGCGCCAGTGGTTGTGATCCTGGGGGCTGTCCAGCTCGCCCTGGCAGCGGGCGCACAGCAGGGCGCAGTGATCGGCACTGTCGGCGGCCCTGGGGGCGACCGCCAGCAGGCTCAGGGCATCGCTGGCGCCGCACAGTTCACAACGGTCGCCGCTGCGTTCCCGCAGTTGTTGTTCTATGGTCATGGTTCTGGCTCTTGTGGCAATGAAAGGGGGCGCAGATTCTAGCATAAAACCGGGCTCCGGTTGTGGTTATCCATGGAATGGCAGACAATGCAGCTTCGTATGAGTTTATTTTTCGGGCAGGCCCGGACGAGATGACAGCCCCCCTGATCCTGGAAGCCGATCCAATACCCCGTGTCCGTTTGCACGGGGACTGGACCCTGGCCCGCTACCGGCAACTGAGCCAGCTGCGGTTGGCCGCGGAGACGACACCGGCGCAACTCGATGCCGCCGGCCTCACCGCCCTGGACACCGCCGGGGCCGCCCAACTGGTACGGCTGCTGGGGGCGGAGCAACTCGGCCGACTGCTCCCCGACGCCAGTGGACTGTCGGACGAGCGCCGGGCCCTGCTGCGGGCGGTGGCCG
>NZ_NMUO01000095.1 GCF_002237365.1 Zobellella denitrificans | reverse complement strand
CGCGCCACCCTGATGGCGTTTGTCTTCCTGCTGCTGGGCGGCTACGGCGCCTACCAGGCGATCCCCAAGGAAGCCAACCCGGACGTGACCATTCCCATGATGTACGTGTCCATGGGGCTTGAGGGCATCAGCCCGGAAGACGCCGAGCGGCTGCTGGTGCGGCCCATGGAGCAGGAGCTGCGCACCCTGGTGGGCATCAAGAAGATGAGCTCCACCGCCGGCGAGGGCCACGCCTCCGTGATGCTGGAGTTCGACGCCGGCTTCGATCCCAAACAGGCACTGCAGGAGGTGCGCGAGAAGGTGGATTCGGCGCGCAGCAAGCTGCCGGACGAGGCTGACGAGCCGGTGGTGCACGAGATCAACGTGGCGCTGTTCCCGGTGCTGTCGGTGGCGCTGTCGGGGCCTTTGTCCGAGGCGGAGCTGGTGATCCTCGCCCGCCGCCTGAAGGAGGAGATCGAAGGCATTCCCGAGGTGCTGGAGGTGGACATCGGTGGCGACCGGGAAGACGTGCTGGAAATCCTGGTCGATCCCCAGGTGCTCGACAGCTACGGCATCGACTACAGCCAGCTGTTCAACCTGGTGTCGCGCAACAACCGGCTGGTGGCCGCCGGCAGCCTGGACACCGGCGCCGGCCGGCTGGCGGTGAAGGTACCGGGGGTGATCGAGAACCTGGACGACGTGCTCGGCCTGCCCATCAAGGTGGAGGGCGACCGGGTGGTCACCTTCGGCGACGTGGCCGTTATCCGCCGCGACTTCAAGGATCCCGCCGGCTTCGCCCGCATCAACGGCGAGCCCGGGGTGGTGCTGGAGGTGAGCAAGCGCGCCGGGGCCAATATCATCAACACCATCGCCCAGGTCAAGGCGCTGCTGGAGCAGGCCGGCCCGCTGCTGCCGGAGGGGGTGGAGGTCCACTACATCATGGATCAGTCGATCCAGATAGAAACCATGCTGTCGGACCTGCTCAACAACGTGCTCACCGCCGTGGTGCTGGTGCTTATCCTGATCGTCGCCACCATGGGCCTGCGCTCGGCGGTGATGGTGGGACTGACCATCCCCGGCGCCTTTCTCGCCGGCATCCTGGTGATCTGGGCCATCGGCTTCACCATGAACATCATAGTGCTGTTCTCGCTGATCCTGGTGGCCGGCATGCTGGTGGACGGCGCCATCGTGGTGTCGGAGCTGGCCGACCGCAACCTGCATGACGGCCAGTCTCCCGCCCAGGCCTGGGTGAACGCCGCCCACCGCATGAGCTGGCCGGTGATCGCCTCCACCGCCACCACCCTGGCGGTGTTCGTGCCGCTGCTGTTCTGGCCCGGGGTGGTGGGGGAGTTCATGAAGTACCTGCCCGCCACCGTTATCATCTGCCTGCTGGCCTCCCTGGCCATGGCGCTGGTGTTCCTGCCCACCATGGGCAGCGTGAGCCGGCACCGGCCCCGCTATACCCAGCCGGTGACCGTGCCCGGGCTCGAATTGTACCGGGCCGTGCTGAGCCGGCTGCTGCGCCGGCCCGGGCTGACCCTGGCCGGCACCCTGGCCATCATCGCGCTGATGTACGCCGCCTACGCCCGCTTCAACCACGGGGTGGAGTTCTTCCCCGATATCGAGCCGGACAGCGCCCAGTTGCAGGTGCGCGCCCGGGGCGATCTGTCGGTATACGAGAAGGACGCCATACTGCGCGAGGTGGAGCGCCGCCTGCAGGGGCTGACCGAGGTGAAGGCGCTCTATGCCCGCAGCTTCGCCATGCCAGACAACCAGATGGGCACCGATGTGATCGGGGTGCTGCAGTTCCAGTTTACCGACTGGCACCGGCGCCGCCCGGCCAGCGCCATCAAGGAGACCATGACCGGGCTGACCCGGGACATTCCCGGCGTGGTGCTGGAGTTTCGCGAGCAGCAGATGGGGCCGGGGGCGGGCAAGCCGGTGGAGCTGCGGGTGTCGGGCACCGATGAGCGCGCCCTGAGCGAGGCCACGGAGCGGATCCGTGCCGCCATGCTGGCCCTGGGCGGCTTTGCCGACATCGAGGATAACCGCACCCTGCCGGGCATCGAGTGGCGCATCCGGGTCGACCGGGAGGCCGCCGCCCGCCTGGGCGCCGACGTGCTGAGCGTGGGCAACGCGGTGCAACTGGTGACCAACGGCTTGAAGCTCGCCAGCTATCGCCCCGAGGACGCCACCGACGAGGTGGACATCCGGGTGCGGCTGCCCCAGAGCTGGCGCTCCCTCGATCAGTTCTCGCGCCTGAGCCTGAACACCCAGCGCGGCCAGGTGCCGCTCAGCCACTTCGTGACCCTGAGCCCGGCGCCCAAAATCGGCACCCTGCACCGGGTGGACGGGCGGCGCACCATCACCATCCAGGCGGACATCGCCGAGGGTTACCGGCTGGACGAACGCTTGGCGGCCCTGGCGGGCAGCGGCATCGAGCTGCCGGCCGGGGTCGGCCTGGTGGTGGCGGGGGAGGACGCGGATCAGCGCGAGGCGGCCCAATTCCTCACCACCGCCTTCCTGGTGGCGGTGTTCCTGATGACGCTGATCCTGGTCACCCAGTTCAACAGCCTGTACCAGACCGCCCTGGTGCTGTCGGCCATCGTCTTTTCCACCGCCGGGGTGCTGATGGGGCTCTTGCTCAACGGCCAGTCCTTCGGCATCGTCATGGTGGGCATGGGCATCATCGCCCTGGCCGGCATAGTGGTGAACAACAATATTGTACTGATCGACACCTACAACCAGCTGCGCGCCGAGGGCCTGCCGCCCTTCGAGGCGGCGCTGGAAACCGGCTGCTTGCGCCTGCGCCCGGTGCTGCTCACCGCCGTCACCACGGTACTGGGGCTGATGCCCATGGTACTGGGGGTGAACGTGGACCTGCTTGCCCCCAGCCTGGGACTGGGCGCGCCGTCCACCCAGTGGTGGACCCAGCTCTCCAGCGCCATCGCCGGCGGCCTGAGCTTCGCCACCCTGCTGACCCTGCTGCTCACCCCCTGCATGCTGGTCTTAAGGACAAGCTGGAAGTCGGAAGCTGGAAGCTAGAAGCTATGCGAATTGGAGGGGCGGTGTGGTACCTGTAAGCAAGATGTTGTTGTAGCTGTCGCTTTAGCCGGCAAGGCCTGTGAAACAGGCCTTATTCTCTTCCGGCTTCCAGCTTCCAGCTTCCGGCTTGGGTTAGCCCAGCTCCGCCAGCTGTTGCCGGTAGGGGGCGATATCGCCGATATGCTCCGCGACCCAGTCGGGGTGGTAGTAGGTGTCGAGATAGCGCTCGCCGCCGTCGCACATCAGTGTGACGATGGAACCCTGCTCGCCCGCCTCCTGCATGCGCCGGGCCAGTTGCAGCGCGCCCCACAGGTTGGTGCCGGTGGAGCCGCCGGCCTTGCGGCCGAGGATCTGTTCCAGCCAGTGGATGGTGGCGATGCTGGCGGCGTCCGGCACCTTGATCATCTCGTCGATCACCTCGGGCAGGAAGGAGGCTTCCACCCGTGGCCGGCCTATGCCCTCGATGCGGCCGCCGGCCTGGCTGGTGAGGCCGGGGTTGCCGGTGCGGTAACTGTCGTAGAACACCGAATGCTCCGGATCCACCACCACCAGCCGGCTGTCCAGCCCCAGGTAGCGGATATAGCGGCCCAGGGTGGCGGAGGTGCCGCCGGTGCCGGCGCTCATGACGATGGCCCTGGGCACCGGGTGGGGCTCTTCCGCCATCTGCCGGAAGATGCTTTCGGCGATATTGTTGTTGCCGCGCCAGTCGGTGGCCCGCTCGGCGTAGGTGAACTGATCCATATAATGGCCGCCGCTCTCCCGCGCCAGCCGCTCGGCTTCGGCATAGACCTCGCCCGCGTGACTCACGAAATGGCAGCGCCCGCCCAGCCGTTCCACCTGGGCGATTTTGCTGCGGGTGGTGTGGCGCGGCATCACGGCAGTGAAGGGCAGTTGCAACAAGCGGGCGAAGTAGGCCTCCGACACCGCCGTGCTGCCGGAGGACGCTTCCACCACCGGGGTGCCTTCACGGATTTTACCGCTGCAGATGGCGTGCAGGAACAGGGAGCGGGCCAGCCGGTGCTTGAGGCTGCCGGTGGGGTGGGTGCTCTCGTCCTTGAGGTAGATGTCGACGCCTTTGATACCGGGGATATCCAGCCGGTAGAGGTGGGTGTCGGAGGTGCGCAGCTGATCGCTGGAGAGGGTGCGCAGGGCGGTGCGGATCCAGTGGTTCATGGTCGGGTTCCCGGTGGTGGTGGGCGGGAATTATATCCCCGCTTTCAGGGAATAAATTTCCCTTATTTCCGCATTGGATGCTATTTTTTGGAAAATTTTTCTCCGTATTGAAGGTTTAGTAGATGGATGATTTCGACAGGCGGATCCTGGCCCTGTTGCAGCAGGACGCCACCCTGGCGCTGAAGGATCTGGCCGAGGCGGTGAATTTATCCACCACGCCCTGCTGGAAGCGGGTCAAGCGGCTGGAGGAAGAGGGCTATATCCGCGCCCGGGTGGCGCTGCTCGACGGCGAGCGGCTGGGGCTTGGGCTTTCGGTGTTTGTGCAGATCAAGACCCAGCACCACGACAGCCGCTGGCTGGCCCGCTTTGCCGAGACGGTGACCGCCTTCGAGGAGGTGGTGGAGTTCTACCGCATGTCCGGCGACTGGGACTATCTGCTGCGGGTGGTGGTGGCCGACATCAATGCCTATGACCGCTTCTACAAGAAGCTGATCACCAGCACCGAAGGGCTGTCGGACATCACCTCCAGCTTCGCCATGGAACAGATCAAGTACAGCACGGCGCTGCCGTTGGGTGGTGGCTAAAAAGCCGCCGACCAACCCTCTGGCGGATATTCGGGTTTTCGTCCTCCGCTGCTCCGGACCGGGCGGTGCTGACTGCCGTCAGCCTTGCTGCAGATAGTCGCCCGGGGTGCGGCCGAGCAGCGCCCGGAAGGCGGCGATAAAGGCGGACAGGCTGTCGTAACCGCAGGCCAGGGCCACGTCGGTGATGCGCTCGCCCTGCTCCAGCAGGGGCAGGGCGGCCAGCAGCCGGCAGCGCTGGCGCCACTGGCGAAAGCTCATGCCGGTATCCATCCTGAACGCCCGGCTCAGGGTCTTGTCGCTCAGCCCCAGCTGCGCGCTGAAATGACCCAGCGGCAGGGCACAGTCCGGTTGCGCCGCCAGTTGCCGGCACAGGGGTTGCAGCCGCGGATCCCGTGGCCAGGGCAGCAGCAGGGCGCGGCTCGGGGCGGCGGCCAACTGGTCGAGCAGCACCCGTACCAGCCGGCCCTCGGCACCGGCGTCGTCGTATTCCACCGGAAAGTGGCTGAAGGCGACGATCAGCTCCCGCAACAGGGGGCTGATGTCCAGTACCTGGCAGCCCCGGGCCGGCAGGGCATCGGCCGCGATATAGAGGCTGCGGATCCGGGTTTTGGATCCAAGCCGCACGCTATGCTCCAGGCCGGGCGGTATCCACACCGCCAGGCTGGGTGGCGCCAGGTAGCGGGCGTCGGTTGTTTCCACCGTGATCACGCCGCGCTCCGCGTAGGAAAGCTGCACCCAGGGATGGCGATGGGGGAGACCTATGGCCTGATTGGGTAGGGACTCTGTGTGGCCCAACACCGGGCGGGGCAGGGCTGGCAGCTGTTCCAACTGCTGTAACAACGCGCGGGCATTGTCCGTTGAAAGACACTTCATCTGCTTTTACCGACAAACTCCGGTTGGAGTTCAGGTTACAGTGTCGCCCTTATCGACTCAACCCGGAACCTGCCATGCTTGGTCATTTACGATTACTGTTCGACAATTTCACCCTGACGTTGCTGGCGGTGGTGGTGGCTGCCACCCTGCTGCCGGCCCGGGGCCAGGGCGCGCTCTTCTTCGAGGGGGTTACCGCCGCCGCCATCGCCCTGCTGTTTTTTATGCACGGCGCCAGGCTGTCGCGCCGGGCCATCATCGATGGCGCCACCCACTGGCGGCTGCACCTGCTGGTGTTCGGCTGTACCTTTATGCTGTTTCCGCTGCTGGGGCTGGCGCTCAGGCCCGTGTTGCTGCCGCTGCTGGGCGAGCCGCTTTACCTGGGCGTGTTGTTTTTGTGCCTGTTGCCGGGCACGGTACAGTCGGCCATCGCCTTTACCTCCCTGGCCGGGGGCAATGTGCCGGCGGCGGTGTGCAGCGCCTCGGCCTCGAGCCTGCTCGGCATCCTGCTTACGCCGGTGTTGGTGGGGCTGTTGCTCCAGGTGCAGGTGGACAGGGCGGCCGGCGCCACCCTGGAGGCCATCGGCGCCATCAGCCTGCAATTGCTGCTGCCCTTCGTGGCGGGCCAGCTGTTGCGGCCCCGTATCGGCCACTGGGTGGACCGTCGCCGGGCCCTGTTGGCACGGGTGGATCAGGGCTCCATCCTGCTGGTGGTCTACACCGCCTTCAGCGCGTCCGTGGTGGAGGGATTGTGGAATGCGGTGTCGCCCGCGCGGCTGGCGCTGCTCACCCTGGTGTGCTGCCTGCTGCTGGCCCTGGTGCTGTTGCTCACCGCCTGGCTGGGGCGGCGGCTGGGGTTTAACCGGGAAGACAGGATCACCATCGTCTTCGGCGGCTCCAAGAAAAGCATGGCCACGGGCGTGCCCATGGCCAAGGTGCTGTTCGCGGGATCCATGCTGGGCCCGGCGCTGCTGCCGCTGATGATCTTTCACCAGATCCAGCTGATGGCGTGCGCCGTGCTGGCCCGGCGCTACGCCCGCCGGGGCGAGGGGGTCAGAACAGCTGGCTGACGCCCACCATGGCCAGCGGCAGGGCGAAGAAGACGCCGCCGATATAGGCCAGCACATAGCCCTTGTTGCGCTGGGCCTGGTGGGCCAGGGTCTCGGCCATGCGCACCGGCACCTGGCGCAGGAAGGGCAGCAGGTAGATAAGGGCGATGGCCAGCAGGTTGAACAGCAGGTGCACCAGGGCGATTTGCAGCGCCACCAGGGCGGAGGCGCCGGTGATGGCGGTGGCGGCCAGCAGGGCGGTGATGGTGGTGCCCACGTTGCTGCCCAGGGTGAAGGCATAAACCTGTTTGAGCGAAAACACGCCGCTGCCGGCCAGGGGCACGATCAGCGAGGTGGTGGTGGAAGAGGATTGCACCAACACGGTGATCAGGGTGCCGGAGGCCATGCCGGACGCCGGGCCCCGGCCCACGGCGCTGTGCAGTATGTTCATGGCCCGGCCCACCATCAGGGTGCGCAGTATGCGGCCGATCTGGGTCACCACCAGCAGGATCAGGCCGATGCCCACCAGGATCAGCGCAACGCCCGACCAGATGCCCGGCAGCCAGCCGGTGGCGGTGTCCAGCATATTGCCCGCCGGTGCCAGCAGGGTCTTCATAAAGTTGAGGTTGCTCATGCTGACGCTGGCATCGCCCACCAGCAGGCCGGCCAGGTATTCGGAAGCGGTGGCCAGGGGACGGAACAGCAGCTCCAGGGGCAGCAGTATGGCCACCGCCAGGATGTTGAAGCTGTCGTGCACGGTGGCGGCGGAAAAGGCGCGGCGGAATTCCTCGCCGTTGCGGATATGGCCCAGGCTCACCAGGGTGCTGGTCAGCGAGGTGCCGATATTGGCGCCCATCACCATGGGAATGGCGATGGCGATGGGCAGGCCGCCGGCGACCATGCCGACGATGATGGAAGTGACGGTGCTGGAGCTCTGGATCAGCGCCGTGGCCACTACCCCGATGATCAGCGCGATGGCCGGGTTGGAGGCAAAGGCGAACAGCTCCTTGGCGTTGCTGCCGGTGGCGGCCTTGAAGCCGTCACCGATGGCGCCCACGGCGGCCAGCAGCACGTAGATCAGAAAGGCGACCAGCAGCCAGGACAGCCAGCTCGACTGGGCGCTGTTGTCTGCTGTTCCGGGAACGGCGGTGGATTCCAGGTTCATCATGCTTTCTCTCGGGCTTAAGTTGGCGCCACTATGCCGGGCGAATATGACGGTTTTATTACAATGCGACAGTTTTATGACCGTTGTGTTGCAGCTCGCCCACCCGGGCCGACCGCCTCGCCCTGGCCTACACTGAAGCGGTGTTTAACCTGCGAGGTGCCCATGCCCGCCAGCCATCTCCTTGACGACCTTTACCGCCAGCACTCCCGCCGGGTGTTGGCCACCCTGATCCGCCTGTTGGGCGACTTCGACCTGGCGGAAGAGGCCATGCAGGAGGCCTTCGCCGCCGCCCTGCAGCAATGGCCGCAGCAGGGCCGGCCCGAACAGCCCCTGGCCTGGCTGATCGCCACCGGCCGCCACAAGGGCATCGACCAGTTGCGGCGCCGGCAATGGCAGCAACGGCCGCCCGCCGAGGAGCCCGCGGTGCCGCCAGCGGACGAGGAGGCCGGCATCGACGACGATCTGCTGCGGCTTATCTTCACCTGCTGCCATCCGGCCCTGGCCACCGAAGCCCAGCTGGCCCTGACCCTGCGCGAAGTCTGCGGCCTGACCACCGAGCAGGTGGCCAGCGCCCTGTTGCAGCGACCGGCCACCCTGGCCCAGCGCATCGTGCGGGCCAAGCAGAAGATCCGCGAGGCGGCCATTCCCTACGAGGTGCCGGAAGCCGCCGCCCTGCCCGAGCGGTTGGCGGTGGTGCTGAAGGTGGTGTACCTGATGTTCAACGAGGGGTACTCCAGCAGCCAGGGGGAGCGGGTGCTGGATCCCGGTCTCTCGGCCGAGGCCATCCGCCTGGCCCGGCTGTTGGCGCAACTGCTGCCTGCCGGCGAGGTATTCGGCCTGCTGGCGCTGATGCTGCTGCACGATGCCCGCAGGCAGGCCCGGCAGGACGCCGCCGGCGACCTGGTCACCCTGGAAGAGCAGGACCGCAGCCTGTGGGACAGAGCCCAGATAGACGAAGGACTCGGCCTGCTGGCGCTGGCCTGGCGGCAACCGGCAGGGCCCTATGCCCTGCAGGCGGCCATCGCCGCCGAGCATGCCCGGAGCCCCCGCCCGCAGGATACCGACTGGCCGCGCATCGCCGAGCTGTACCAGGCGCTGTACCGGCTGCAGCCCTCGCCGGTGGTGGCCCTGAACCGGGCGGTGGCCCTGGCCATGGCCGATACCCCGGCGCGGGGACTGGCGTTGCTGGACGAACTCGGCGGCCACAAGGCCATCCAGGGGTACCACCTCTACCATGCGGCCCGGGCCGATCTCTACCGCCGGGCGGGGGATAACGCCGCCGCCCGGGCCGCCTACCGGCGCGCCCTGGATTTGTGCCGCCAGCAGCCGGAGCGCCGCTTCCTGGCCCGGCGGCTGCGGGAGCTGGACCCGTTATCCGAAAAAAACTGAAAAAAACTGAAAAAAAGTGGCTGTCCTTGTCGATTTGCCGTCGGCCCGCGCGACTTACTGATAACCACAAGCGAACCACCACGGGAGAACCACCATGAAATTCATCTTGATGCGCAAGGCCGACGCCGCCACCGAACAGGGCGTGATGCCCTCGGAAGAGCTGCTGCAGGCCATGGCGGACTACAACGAACGCCTGCTGCAGGCCGGGGTACTGGTGTCCGGCGAAGGGCTCAAGCCCAGCCGCGAAGGCTGCCGTATTTCCTTTCGCGACGGCGAGCCGACGGTAACGGACGGCCCCTTCGCCGAGACCAAGGAACTGCTGGCGGGCTTTTCGGTGCTGGAAGTGGCCTCCAAAGAAGAGGCGATCGCCTGGGCGCGGCAGTGGCCCCGGCTCGACGGCGACGTCACCCTGGAGCTGCGGCCCTACTACCAGTTGGAAGACTTTGCCCCGGGGGCGGCCATCGATAAGCACAGGGCCATGGGCGAGCGGATGGCCAAACTGCCGGCCGCCGTGGCCACCTACCTGATGTTCGACGGCCGCTGCCGGGAGGCCATGACCTTTTATGCGGAGCTGCTGGGCGGGCAACTGGAGATGATGCTGCCCTATGCCGACACCCCGGCGGCGGCCGAGATGCCGGCCGACTGCCAGCAACTTATCGCCCATGCCCGGCTGAACCTGGGCGGCCGCCTGCTGATGGCGAGCGACGCCGGCGGCGATGGCTACCAGCCGCCCCAGGGCGTGTCGATACACCTGGAGTTTCCGGATCCGGCCCGGGCCGAGCAGGTGTTCCGGGCCCTGGCCGAGGGCGGCCGGGAGCAGATGCCCTTTGCCGAAACCTTCTGGGCGCACCGCTTCGGCATGGCGACCGACCGCTTCGGCATCGGCTGGATGGTGAGCTGCGAGCAGGCCGGCGGCCAGGGGAGGCCATCATGAAATACCTGGCGCTGGTGTACTACCAGGAAAGCCTGATCGACGCCATGTCCGAACGGGAATGGCACTCTCTCAACCAGGAATGCATCCGTTGCGTGGAGCGGCTGAGCGAGCAGGGCCACTTCGTGGCCGGACAGGCCCTGCAGCCGGTGGCCAACGCCACCACGGTGCGGGTGCGCGACGGCGAGGTGCTGATCTCGGACGGTCCCTTCGCCGAAACCAAGGAGCAACTGGCGGGCTTCTACCTGCTGGAGGCCCGGGATCTGAACCAGGCGCTGCAACTGGCCGGCCGCATCCCTCCGGCCCGGCTGGGCAGCATAGAGCTGCGGCCGGTGCGAGAGCTGCCGCCCAAGGACCGACAAATATAGCCAGTCGAATGGTAGAACACGGGAAAGCAGCAACCGGGTGCCACTAAGCAGACCCTCCGCGCCAGGGAAGGCGCGGCGGAGCCCCCAGGGAGGGGTTTACGGCGTGTCTGCGTGTGGTATCCGGTCGATGCCGCAGCATTTGAAACGAATCATTGAGCGAGGAGCATTGAGATGAACTACGTAGACGGATTTGTGGCCGCCGTGCCCACCCGCAACAAGGAGATCTATATCCACCATGCCCGTACCGCCGCCGAGGTGTTCAAGGAGCACGGCGCCCTGCGGGTGGTGGAATGCTGGGGTGACGACGTCCCCCAGGGCGAGCTGACCTCCTTCCCGATGGCGGTGAAATGCCGGGAGGATGAAACCGTGGTGTTCTCCTGGATTATCTGGCCCTCCCGCGAGGTGCGCGACCAGGGCATGGCCCGGGTGATGGAAGACCCGCGGCTCACCCCCGAGGTCAACCCCATGCCCTTCGACGGCAAGCGGCTGATCTACGGCGGCTTCGCCATGGTAGTGGACGAATAGCCGTCTGGTCCCCGTGAAAGCGGGGATCAGGTTTCTCTCCGTATTGATAAATCAATCCAGGTACGTCGTCACCCCCGAAGTTTGTCAGTATGTCGTTCCCACCGGTACAATCCGGGGCTCAACCGAACCGCAGCAGGGAGCCGAGGCCGAGCAGGGCCTCTGCCCCTGGGTGGGGCATTGGCGCGCCAATGACGCTTTATCATTCAAGGAAAACTCCCATGCCGGACCCTCTCTCTTTACCTCCCGGGCCGGACGGCCGGGCCCTGACCCTGATGGTGCAGGGCACCGCCTCGGACGCGGGCAAGACCACCTTGGTGGCGGGGCTGGGCCGGCTGTTCGCCCGCCGCGGCATCAGGGTGGCGCCGTTCAAGCCCCAGAACATGGCGCTGAACAGCGCCGTTACCGTCGACGGCGGCGAAATCGGCCGTTCCCAGGCACTGCAGGCGGCGGCCTGTTTATTGGCGCCGCAAATCGACTTCAACCCCTTGCTGCTCAAGCCCGAGAGCGACACCCGCTCCCAGGTGATATTGCAGGGGCGGGCGCTGTCTTCGGTGGAGGCGAGCGAGCTGTTCGGCCCCGGCAGCCTCAACAAGAACAAGGCGCGGCTCTTCGCCGCCATCCTCGACTCCTACCGGCGGCTGTGCGGCCAACACCAGCTGGTGCTGGTGGAAGGGGCGGGCAGCCCGGCGGAGATCAACCTGCGCCAGGGCGATATCGCCAACATGGGCTTTGCCGAGGAGGTGGACTGCCCGGTGATACTGGTGGCGGACATCGACAAGGGCGGGGTCTTCGCCCAGCTGGTGGGCACCCTGGCGCTGCTGAGCGACTCCGAGCGCGCGCGCATCAAGGGTTTTGTGATCAACCGCTTTCGCGGCGATCTCCGCCTGCTGCAGGACGGCCTGACCATGCTGGAGCGGCTCACCGGCAAGCCGGTGCTGGGGGTGTTGCCCTATCTCACCGAGCTGCGGCTGGACGCCGAAGACGCCATCATGCGCACCGCCAGCCAGAGCCTTGAGTCCGAGCCGCTGCGGGTGCTGGCCTTGGTGCCACCGCGCATCAGCAACCACACCGACCTCGAGCCCCTGCGGGCGCATCCGGGGGTGGAACTGACCCTGGTGCACAGCAGCGAGGCGCCCGGCCGGCTGCCGCCGGCGGACTTGATTATCCTGCCCGGCAGCAAGGCGGTGCGCGCCGATCTGGCCTGGCTGCGCCGCCAGGGCTGGGACCAGGCCCTGGCGCGCCACCTGCGCTACGGCGGCAAGGTGCTCGGCATCTGCGGCGGCTACCAGATGCTGGGCCAGTGGGTAAAGGATCCGCTGGGCCTCGAAGGCGAGGCCGGCGAAAGCCGGGGCCTGGGTTATCTGCCGCTGGAGACCGAGTTAAAAGATCACAAGCAGCTGCGCAACGTTACCGGCACCCTGCAGCTGGCGGGCGGCCGGGCCCAGCTGCGAGGCTATGAAATCCACTGCGGCGAAAGCCGGCTGCTGGCGCCGGGCGAGCGGCCCTTCGAACTGGTCCGCGCCGGGGGCGAAACGGCGGCGGACGGCCTGCTGTCGGACGATGGCCAGGTGCTTGGCACCTATCTGCACGGCCTGTTCGACCACCCGGAGGCTTGCGACCGGCTGCTGGCCTGGGCCGGGATCCAGAGCGGCCGGCAGTCCCCGGACTGGGACGCCTTGCGCGAGCGGAGCCTGGAGCGGCTGGCGGATACCCTGGAACAACACCTCAACCTGGAGCTGCTACTGGCTTCGATACAACAAGGATAATGACATGAGCGAACAAGACGACCGCGAGCAGACCAAGGCCCGGCGCCACCGGGAGCGCCAGCAGCGGCTGAAGGAAAAGGTGGACGCCAAAATAGCCGCCGCCACCGAGGAGCGGGGCGTGCTGCTGGTGCTGACCGGCAACGGCAAGGGCAAGAGCACCGCCGGCTTCGGCACCGTGGCGCGGGCGGTGGGCCACGGCAAGCGGGCGGCGGTGGTGCAGTTTATCAAGGGGGCCTGGGAGTGCGGCGAGCGCAACCTGCTGGAGCCGGCGGGGGTGCCCTTCTTCGTGATGCGCACCGGCTTCACCTGGGAAACCCAGAACAAGGAGCAGGACATCGCCGCCGCCGAGCAGACCTGGGCCGACGCCGAGCGGCTGCTGGCCGATCCGGCCATCGATCTGGTGCTGCTGGACGAGCTGACCTACATGCTGAGCTACCACTACCTGGATCTGGAACGGGTGCTGAGCGCGCTGAAGCACCGCCCCGCCCACCAGCATGTGGTGATCACCGGCCGCGCCTGCCACCGCGCCCTTATCGAGCTGGCGGACACGGTGAGCGAAGTGCAGCCGGTCAAGCACGCCTTCGAGGCCGGCATCAAGGCCCAGCCGGGGTTTGATTACTGACAAGGCCCTCCGGAGCGCAGGCGGCCCGCCTGCCTTCCCGCGCAGCGGGAAATATGGCGGCCTATTCATGCGGGCGGGCCGCCCGCGCTCCAATGCTCGTCCTTGCCTCAACCTTGAACCATAGGGTGCACTACAGTTCCAGCTCCATGGCCCTGGGGGCGTCGCCGTAGCTGGCGCAGAGGTCGGCATTGCGCAGGGGCCGGAAGCCGAAGCGGGCCCAGAAGCCTTCGGAGCCCTGCACCGAGACCAGGCTGATGCGTGCGCACCCTTGTGCCCGGGCGCGGTCGAGCAGCGCCGCCACCAGCCCCTGGCGGTCAGCCCCCAGGCCATGGGCCCGGGGGCTGACCGCCAGGTCATGCAGGTACAGCCGGTCACAGGGGCCTGCTATCTCGTATTCCCGATGCAGGGCCGGCAGCCCGGCGTGGGGCCAGGGATGGCTCAGCAGGTAGCCGAGCAGGGCGCCGCCCCGCTCCCGGCATTGCAGGCAGGTGGCGGGGGAGGCGCGCCATTTGCTGCGCAGCACCGCTTCGCTTTCGGGTTCCACCTCCTGGTAGCACTCGGCCTGGAGCGCCAGTATCTGTGGCCAGGCGGCCTCGGTAATGGGTGCGATGGACAGTAACGACATGATTCCCCTTGATAAAAACGGACGATGGGCGCAATCGGCAACCGCCGGGCACGCTTATTCCCGGATTTCGGTCACCACCTCGCTCTTGACCGAGTTGGCAATAAAGCACAGTTGGTGGGATTGGTGATGCAACTGCTCCAGTGTTTGCCGGTCGGGCCGGGGCTCACCGGCAAAGAGCACTTTGGGCCTCAGGGTTACCCGGGTCATGGCGACCCTGCCGTCGGGGCCCTTTTCCATCAGCCCCACCGCCTCGTCGGTGTAGGCGTCGACCACCAGCCCCCGCTTGGCGGCGAGGGCGAGGAAGAACAGCATATGGCAGCTTGAGAGGGCGGCGACAAAGGCCTCTTCCGGATCCACATTGGCCGCCACCGAACAGGGCAGGGGTACCACCTGGGGCGAGGAAGAGGCGGGCACCCGGGCGCCGCCGTCGAACTGCCACCAGTGGCCCCGGCTGTATTGATTGTCGACGAAGGGCTGATCGCCCCGCTCCCAGCTTACCGTGGCGCCGTATTCGGACATCTCGCTCGCTCCCCTGTGCATGGTTGAAGGCGGCTGCTCCGGCTGAAGCGGGCAGCGTTCGGATCCATTCTGGTGACCGGACAAGAGAAAGGCAAGCGGCTTGAGCCAGACACGAAAGCCGGAGGGAACGGTTATCCGGACCTCACCGCGACCACGATTTGGTCTTACTGCCGGATGCATGATGGCGGGACAGCCTGGGCCATCAGGCGGGCTTTTCCATCACCTCGATCAGCGGGCGCCGGGGGCTGGCGGCCGGCGGGGTATGCGGGTAGCCCAGGCACAGCAGCAACTGGGCATGGCCGCCCCCGGTCAGGGGGCGCAGGCAGGGTCTCAGCCGGGCCACTTGGATCGGCTGGTTCAGGTAGGCGGCCTGCAACCCCTGCCGGCAGGCCACCAGCAGCATCCGTTGCAGGGCCTGGCCGGCCAGCAGCCAGTGGCGGGGATTGTCTTCATCGGTGCCCAGCACCGCCAGCAGCGGCGCGCTTTCGGCCAGGGTGCCGTTCCTGGCGGCCACGCCTTCGCCCAGGTTGAAGGCGCGTACCAGCAGCCGGGTCAGGGGCACGGCCAGGGTCGGTACACTCAGGCCGTCGCCCAGCCGCCTGGGATGCATCCAGGCGGCCAGTTCCCGCCGCCAGCGGGCATCGGCCCACTGGGCCGTGTCGCCCTCGGCGATCAGGCTGACCAGTTGCGCCCTGGCGCCGGATTCCGTCAGCGGGCGCAGCCAGGCACCCTCGGCG
>NZ_NMUO01000094.1 GCF_002237365.1 Zobellella denitrificans | reverse complement strand
GAGTGAGGGGTGAGGGGTGAGGGGTGTGTTTATCTCACGCTGTGTACTCAAGAAGCATTTTGTGACTTCAGGTAGTTAATCAGGCCACCCAGGCGGGCGAACAAGTGGTGTATGTCTTCGGTAAGCGGATAAATATCATCGGCAAAGTTCAGCTGGGCTGCGATCAAAAGCTGAGTTTCAAGTTCGCTGAGAGAGCCTCGGGCAATATAAAGAAAGCGCAGAAAATCGGCGTTACTGCCCCTGGCGGCACCTTCAGCTATGTTGCTGGGCACCGACACGGCGCAGCGGCGCATCTGGCTGATAAGTCCAAAGCGCTCGGAGTCGGGAAAATGAGTGGTAAGCTGGTACACATCAGTAACCAAGCGCATGGCATCTTTCCAGACATCCAGGTTATGATGTTTACGCATAGCAAACCCTGAGTGAGTAGCCGTTTAAAGCAACAGTATAGCCAGTGGCAGAAGTACTCGCTTAGCAGCGAAATTCTCCTCACTCCTCACTCCTCACTCCTCACTCCTCACAATTTCAAGCACCCGGGTGAGCTGGCCGAACACCTCGTAGCGCACATTGTAGTGGTACAGGCGCACCCCGTACTGCTGCCAGCTCTGGGCCACCCGCTTGTAGGCCGGGCGCGGATCCTGCACCAGCACCTCGGTGATAAACTCTTTAAGCTCCGGAACGGAGGAACGCTCGCAGGCAAGCTCGGCCGCCGGGCTGAAGATCACCTCCATGCTGATGTCCGGCGGCGCCGGCGCAAAGCCGCCGTGGGCGCCCGGCACCGCGTCGGCCCACGGCAGGTAGGGCTTGATGTCCACCACCGGGGTGCCGTCCACCAGATCCACGCCGCCCAGCTCCAGCCAGACTTTGCTGCCGTCCCGGCACATGTCGAGCAACTGTACCACCGACAGCCCCAGGGGATTGGGCCTGAAGGTGGAGCGGGTGGCGAACACGCCCACCCGCTCGTTGCCACCCAGGCGCGGCGGGCGCACCGTGGGGTTCCAGCCCTGCTCCCGGGTGTGGTGGAACACGAACACCAACCACAGGTGGCTGAACTCGGCCAGGCCGCGAAAGGCGCTGGGCTCGTTGTAGGGGGGCAGTATCTCGAGCCGGGCGCGGGCGCGGGTAACCAGCCCCGGCTGGCGGGGCACGGCGAACTTTTCCTTGTAGGGCGAGCGGACCAGGCCGATGGGGTCGAGGCAGACCGGCTCCATCAGTCGGCAACCACCACGGCCTGGCCGCTGCACAGCACCTGCTCCAGGCAGCCGGGCATGTCGTTAAAGCGGATGCAACTGTCTAGCACCACGCCGTTGGCGCCCATGTCGGCGGCGCGGCGGCGCAGCTGGGCGCGGGCGTCGGCCTCTTTGGGCGGTGCCTCGTTGGCCTCTATCTGGCAGGCCTCGCCCTCCACCGAGCCCAGGGTCACGTAGTTCACCCCTTCCAGCTCCGCCTTGCTGTAAAGCCGGACCGCATCGCCCTTGTAATATTCCTTGATACCGGTGGGAGAAACATTGCTGTCGAAACCCCAGCCGGCACAACCGGAAAGGGCGAGGGCGGCGAGGGTAACACCAAGAAGACGCATGACTTGTCCTTAATAGAAGAGTGAAGCTGCGCCTATTCTGCACCATGGCGGCAAGGCTGCCAATGGCTCCGGAGCGCAGCGGGTTCTTGGAGCGCAGGCGGCCCGCCTGCATTCCCGCGCAGCGGGAACAAACAGGCCCGCCTGCATTCCCGCCCCTGGAGCGCAGGCGGCTCGCCTGCATTCCCGCTCCTGGAGCGCAGGCGGCTCGCCTGCATTCCCGCCCCTGGAGCGCAGGCGGCTCGCCTGCATTCCCGCGCAGCAGGAACACATCATGTAGGGTCGAATTTATTCGACCAAGGTTCTCGACCAAGACACCCGACCAAACCACCCAACCAAGCCCCCTCGACCACTCCTGTCGCAAAAAGCACCACAGCCGCCGCCCATAAACCGGCACAAGATAAAACCTGCCCTTAATATCGCTCACTCCTTGTCCAATCAACCACTTGGGGGATTGCCGAACACACAAAACCGGTTATAGTTAAGCACTTGCAAGCACGCCTCCCATGCGGGTGTAGTTCAATGGCAGAACGGCAGCTTCCCAAGCTGCATACGAGGGTTCGATTCCCTTCACCCGCTCCAAGCATCTGAATAAAATCCATTTTTAGCCCTTCCCTAGAAACCTCGGCTTTTGCGGGACCACTAATTTTTATTTATTTTTGATATTGATTCTCATTTTTAATTTCACTCCCTAACCCACACTAGCGACAAAAATTGCCATATATCCAAGGTTTTATCGCCCCCATAATTTCAGTACACTTGCCCGACATTTTTTATCTGCAGCCCGAACAATTCGCAATATGCAACGAAAGTGCCGCCCGGTAGGGCCGTTCGGTGCAAGAAGCGGATTGTTGGCAACACCGGCAGCACGGCTGCCGGGCAGACTGTGCCGCAGGCCGTGGGGGATTGGCCAACACAACCCTACGGGCGGTAGCGTTTCTGGGGGCAGATCATGAGTCAAGAGTGGATTATAAAAATCCATATAACAAAACCTTAGTTTACGGCTTGGCCGATTGAAGGCCAGTAACACAGGCGATTGGAGGTGGTGCTGGGAGAAGGAAGTTAGCTGCCGACTCTGGCTCCACCGAGGCAGGCTGGAGGCTTTGCTGAGATCCTGTGTATTTCTTTTGATGCTCTGAATGCCGGCACTGGCCGAAAGACGAGTTCGTAGCATAAGCAACAACGAGAAGGCTGCAATAGTGACTATCTATCTATCGCTAAGTAACTGTTCCGAATGGTAGATCACTACCGGCAGCGACTGGGTTCCGCTAAGCAGATCCTCCGCGCCAGGGATGGCACGGCGGAGCCCCCCAGGAATGGGTTCATGGCGTGTCTACGTGCGGGACCCGGTCGATGTAGCACTATTAGGATCAGTTATTTAGTTCTTTCAGGGCTTGAGGATCGTAATCTGCTCTGTGTCAATAAATCTTGAAACGCAAAGAACATAGGAAAAATGAAAAAAATTCTTACCGTTTTTGGTACTCGCCCCGAAGCGATCAAAATGGCCCCTTTGGTACATGCTCTGGCTGCAGATAGCCGTTTTGATGCCAAGGTATGTGTTACTGCACAGCACCGTGAAATGCTGGATCAAGTGCTTGAGCTGTTTGACATAACGCCTGACCATGATCTGAATGTTATGAGGCCAGGCCAGGATCTGACAGATGTGACCTGTGCCATTCTGACAGGTTTGCGTGAAGTACTGTCTACTGAGAAACCAGACATCGTCCTGGTGCATGGTGATACGGCCACAACTCTGGCTACTTCTTTGGCTGCCTATTATCAGCAAATTCCCGTAGGGCATGTTGAAGCAGGGCTACGTACCGGCAACCTATATTCACCCTGGCCAGAAGAAGCCAATCGTAAACTGGCTGGCTCGCTAGCTGCCTTGCATTTCGCTCCAACCACAACCTCCCGGACCAATTTGCTGGCTGAAGGTATTGCCGAAGGCAATATTGTGGTTACCGGCAATACCGTAATTGATGCACTTCTGGATGTAGTACGCAAGTTGAAGCACAACCAACAACTGCAGACTGAGATGGCTGAGCGCTTTCTGTTTTTGCGGGAACATACTCAGCTCGTGTTGATTACCGGCCATCGTAGAGAAAGCTTTGGAGGTGGTTTTGAGCGAATCTGTGAGGCCATTGCGAAAGTGGCTGCTAACCATCCGGGGGTGGATTTTCTATACCCGGTGCATCTCAACCCGAATGTTCAGGAGCCTGTTCATCGGCTGCTGAATCATCTGAACAATGTACACCTGATTGAGCCTACCGATTACCTTCCATTTGTGTACCTAATGAACCGCGCATCCGTGATTTTGACTGATTCAGGTGGTATACAAGAAGAAGCCCCATCGTTGGGCAAGCCTGTTCTGGTAATGAGGGAAACCACGGAGCGTCCGGAGGCGGTAGAAGCCGGCACAGTGAAGCTGGTGGGTACCGACGTGGATACCATCGTGAAGGAGCTTTCACTGTTGCTGACTGATACCGCAGCCTATGAGGCGATGAGTTTTGCCCATAACCCCTACGGTGACGGTGAGGCCTGTGCCCGCATTCTTGAAGCACTGTCCGGCTTTGGCCAGAAATAAATTATAATTTTTTGATTAAAAGGTATCTTATGGAATTCAATACTATTTCTGTGATTGGGCTGGGCTATATTGGTTTACCCACCGCCGCTGTGATTGCTTCCCGTCGTAAGCATGTTATAGGAGTGGATATTAACCAGAGCGCAGTGGATACCATTAACCGTGGTGATATCCACATTGTAGAGCCAGAGCTGGATATTGTGGTTCATGCTGCAGTAACAGAAGGTTACTTACGAGCAACCACCAAGCCTGAGCCAGCAGATGCCTACCTGATTGCTGTACCAACTCCGTTCAAGGTTGAAAGAGGCAACGATCATGTGCCAGATCTTACATATATTGAAGCGGCGAGCAAAGCTATTGCCCCATTATTACAGAAAGGCAACCTGGTGATTCTGGAATCCACATCTCCAGTGGGTGCTACTGAGCAGATGGCCCAATGGCTGGCTGAAGAGCGGCCAGATCTGACTTTTCCGCAAACTCATGGTGAAGACTCGGATATCCGTATTGCTCACTGTCCTGAACGGGTTCTACCCGGCCATGTGGTAAGAGAGCTTGTGGAGAATGACAGAGTCATCGGTGGAATGACTCCGAAGTGCTCCGAAGCGGCTGTTTCTTTGTACAAGATTTTTGTCGAAGGAGGTTGTATTACCACTACCGCTCGCACTGCTGAGATGGCCAAGTTAACGGAAAACAGTTTCAGGGATGTGAACATTGCCTTCGCCAATGAACTTTCCATTATCTGCGACAAGCTGGAGATAAATGTTTGGGAATTGATAAATCTGGCCAATCGTCACCCCAGAGTCAATATCCTCCAGCCTGGCCCGGGTGTAGGTGGTCACTGCATTGCCGTGGATCCCTGGTTCATTGTGAGTGAAACACCTGATGAAGCGCGGATTATCAGAACGGCCCGTGAGGTGAACGACAGTAAACCGGAATGGGTGCTGAAAAAGGTTCAACAAGTCATTGATAAATTCCTGAGTGCAAACCCGAGTAAAGCCGCCAAGGATGTAACCATTGCCTGTTTTGGACTGGCATTCAAACCGGATATTGATGATCTGCGTGAGAGCCCTGCGTTGAAAATTGCCAATGCTATTGGGGAGCTACATTCTTCTATTATATGGGTCGTTGAGCCAAATATTAAAAATTTACCGCTTTCGGTATCAACTAATTTAATGCTTGTACCTATGAGTCAAGGGGTTACTGCAGATATTATAGTCCTTCTTGTGGACCATCGAGAATTTAAAGAGTATGATTTCTCTTTACATGATTTTTTATTTATGGTTGATACTAAAGGGCTGTGGGGTACAAGATGATCACTAGACTCAGTTAACCGAATTAGTAGTAGGTAATAATATGAAGCTTAGCTATATAGCTCGAGAAGTTAGGCCATTAAATCAGTATTTTTCTTCGAGAATAGTAAATCACGTCAAATATATGTCTATTGGTGTTTCCAAGGTGGTTTGGCAACACTTTTTGAATGAGAGGCAGCAGGGGTATCTAAAAAAATACTTGAAACACAGAAATGAAAAAAGATATTCTTATTTTTTTAATTTATACCAAAAGTATGGTGTAGAGACAGTAATTGAAGAAGTAAATAAACAATGTAGATCTGAAGGGAAACGTGCCAGAATATTTTTAGGTTTGAGCCGGCTTGTTATGTCGGTTAATGTTGGTGATGCACTAATTCTTCTCAAGTTATCAGTGGCTTATGATAGTAGAGTTGAGTGGAAACTTAAATGTGGGCTTGCAGCTTGGGATAACGGTAGTATTTCTTTTGCATGGGAGCTAATACAGGGCTTGCCTCAGAATCTTTTTTCGTCGGTATCAATTTTAGAAAAAATTAGGCAAATTGAAGGTGCTTATATTTTAAAAAAACATCTTCCCCAAATACCTAGTAAAGAGATTAAGCCTGTGTATAGCCCCGAGCCTAATGTATCAATGTATGTGGCATCTAGCTCACGCCCTTATCACGTGACTGGCTATACATCAAGGACCCATGATATAATTCAAGCTCTTCAGCATAAAGGATGGACGGTACACTGTGTTACGAGACCAGGTTATCCGCTTGATCGGTCAGATGCAAAATATATTACAAAAAATTTGGTGAATGAGAGCGATGGGGTTTGCTATGAACGACTCCGAGGAAATCACCGACGCCAAGTACGATATGATGAATATTTGAATGAAGCAGCCGAACGAGTTGTCGAGGCTGCCCTACGGATAAAACCATCTATTATTCATGCAGCATCTAATTATGAGTCAGGATTACCCGCTCTAATTGCAGCACGAAGGCTAGGTATACCATTCATCTACGAAGTTCGCGGACTTTGGGAGTATACATCTGCATCGAAGAAACTTGGTTGGGAAAATACTGAGCGTTTTGACTTAGATCGTTCGATTGAGAGTTTGGTATCCTGTCATGCTGACCACGTGTTTACACTAACTCAGGCTTTATCCAGTGAGCTGGTTTCTCGATATGTGAGTTTAGAGAAGATTAGCCTTTTGCCAAATGCAATTAATGCCGAGAGATTTAAACGTATTAAACGTAATGATGTACTGGCTACTAGCATGGGGCTTGACGCTAACCATTTTGTGATAGGGTATGTTGGGTCGATAGTTGCATATGAGGGATTGGATGATCTAATTACAGCAGTGGGAATCCTTAAAAAAGAGTTACCTCAACTTCGCCTGATAATAGTTGGGGATGGTGATGCACGTTTTTCTCTTGAAGAACAAGTAAAAAAAGCTGAACTCGATAATGTAGTTATATTTATTGGAAAAGTATCCCCAGAAGAGGTTAAAAAATACTATTCATTGTTTAATCTTTCTGTATTACCAAGAAAGCCCTTTAAAGTATGCGAACTTGTTTCTCCATTGAAGCCACTTGAGTCAATGGCTATGGGTATTCCTCTACTAGTCTCCAGTGTGCCAGCTCTTGCTGAAATGGTTGAACATGGTTGTACAGCGTTAGTCCACGATGCCGGAGATCCTTACTGTATTGCTGATAAAATTCTTATACTCTCTAAAAATTCAGGAATGGCTAAAATGCTTGCTAGGAATGCATTAGAGTTTGTTCACAGTAATAGGACATGGGATCAAGTCGTTGAAGAAATTGTGCAGCAATACTCTAGGTTGGTAGAGGCTAATATTTAATACCTTAAAAGAGGTTTTATGTTTACTTATATTAAGAAGAAATTTAAAAAACCTGTTGCTTATCATGTGCTCAAAGACTTGGATAGAATAGTTTGTATTGATGATAGCAATATTTTCAAAAAAGAGTTTTTCGCTTGTATATGGAGTAGTGAGATTAAAAGGATAACTAAAGTAAATTATGCATTTGCTTTTAGTTTGTTTTGCGGCTTAGATAGACTAATGAGTAATGATAAGGAGAGTGTTGAGCCTAGTATTCTAAGCCAAAAATCATCAATTCCAACCTGCTTGCATGTTCTTATATGGCTATATGTAAAGTCCCGTGGGATAGAGGATATATCACGACCAACAATCAGGGGAAATAGTAAGACCGTTGTCTTAGGGTTACGTGTCTTGAATCAGTACACCCCTGATCGGATGGCTCTTGAACGACTTTATGACGAGGTTTACCAAGATCTAGATATAAGTGGTTTTAATGGCGATGAGTTAAAGGCTTTTCTATCTTTTCTTCTTGCAATTAAGCGCTATGATGATTTTATTCACTACTTGGAAAAGTATGGGGAAAAAGATGTAGTGGATCTTGGCTATCTGAAAAATGCTGCCCATGTCTATCTTTATATGGGGGCTTATGAAAAACTTGAACAATTAAAAAATAATGCTCGTGGTTTACTGAAAGAGAAAGAATATATTGAGTTTATCATTTCTCTGAAAGCTGCAGCATTAGATAAGAATGATGGCCATGTCTTACTTAAAGGGCTTGGGAATAAGCTTATTCCTCAATCAAAAGTTTATGACGTAATAAATCTCCTCTACAAGAAAGGGTTTAGCTATTCAGAGCTTGAAGGATTTATACCTTCTGATGCATTAACTGACTATCAGCAACTGCGATTACATGAGATGGCATTGGAAGCACAACAAGAAAAAATGTTGGCCATGTGTGAAATAAATCCTGTCGAAATAGAAGTTTTTCGTGAAATAACAAAAAAACTACGTGAAGGTTATAAAACACGATTCATTAATCGTTCACCTGATGAAGTTGCACTTTATAACGGCGTTTGTCAGTTAGAAGAAAAAACACGAAAAAGTTTTTTACATACTGAATCAAGTTTTGAAGAATGCTTAGCACTTGTGAGTGAACTTCAACATCGCATAAAAAAAAGAGAGCCAACCTCCTTTGTTAGAATTGGTGATGGTGAGGCACTATTTATACCAACGAATGAATGTGGATTTGCGAGTGGTGATAGAAAATCATTAGAGCGGATTTTAACAACTTGGTGGGGCAGTGAATTTAAGCCTACTAAAGAAGATTATTTTTCACTTTCTAGCATAATTGAGCAGAGTCTTAAGAGTGCTGACATTATTGGGGTTGTACCCAAGTGGCGTATATTTGATAATCAAAGCTATTCTGCAGAGTCGGCTAAAGAGCACCGTGATGCCTTCTTGCGAATGTTGGACTATTTCAATGGTGAAAGCTCTAGTTTTCTTTCTAAAACTGTATTGACGTCATGTCATGTACATCAGTCGCTTATTCGATGGGATTTATATAGAGAACTGTTTAGGGATTTAGAAAGTGTTTCGGTTATTTCATGCCACGATCTTCGGGAAAGCTTATTGCATCAGTTCGGATTGAAGATAAGAAAACAATATACTATTCCTCCAGAGAAAGCCTATTCTTCTCGGTTTAATGGAGAGTTATTGTCTGAACCTATGTATCCGGACTGTATGCAAAGGATTACGGGTGAGCTTAATGTGGAAGCTGGCGAGGTTTATTTGGTCGCTGCAGGCTTTATCGGTAAATACTTCTGCTACCGCATAAAGGAAATGGGTGGTATTGCTATAGATATTGGTTCTGCCGCTGATTACTTCATGGGCCATCAGACACGAGTTTTTTCTCATAAAGAAATTGAGTTCGAGCCTAGGGAATATCTGATTCCAGGTTCAGGAATTAAATCTTTTCCACTAATTAAATCTGGACGGTCAGATGTGCAGGGTTATATTACAACTGACTTTCGCACACATCGGAATATCAATTTACATTTAAATCATCAGCTCGCTAAGCGACAGCCAACTAGTAATCCAAGTTCTTACAAAGTTCAACTCATTGGGCACCCAAGGTGTGCATCTGGATATGTTGCCGGAATTCTCAGTAACTGTGGTATTCGGCTTGGACATGAAAAGTTTGCTAGAGATGGTATTTGTAGTTGGATGCATGCAGTAAGAGATTGTCATGTGCCATGGGGAAATGCACCTTATACAGACTTAAAGTTTGAGATGATGTTAGCTTATGCGCGCTCTCCGATTAAGTCTATTCCGTCAATTGCAATGGAGAACTGTAAAGCTCGCTCCTTCAGTTTTCGACGATACCATATTTATGATCTGGAGGGAGTGGATATTGCTGAGTTTGGTACAAGCTTGGAGAGGGCAATCGCATCTTATGTTTATTGGTATCGTATTGTTTTGCGGAACACTCTGGCGGGAGTTATTCGAGTTGAATGTTTGGAAGAGGATCTGATTGGTTTACTTCCTAGGTTTAAAAGTATTGGTTTTAATTTGAATGAATCTGATGTGTTAAATGCGCGGAAAGGTCACGTTAGAAGTAATGATTCAATTCATAAGTTTGATTTTGAAAAACCTATATATAGTAAAGATGATTGGGAGAACGTCAATGCCCACCTTCTTGATGAATTGGAAGAAGTTTCTCGTAAACTAGGTTACTCGAAAATGGAATTTGATTAATAACAAGGTAATCCCTCGGCTCTGTCGGGGGATATGGCCAAGGCAAGATAATGCGGCGCTATGAGCGGGCCAGCACCATCCTAGCGTCGAGCAAGTGCTTCATGGACTGGGGTGGTGTTCGGAGATCAGGTCATCGCCACGGCCATCCTCGACCGACTCCGGCACCACTCAACGACGCTGAACATCAAGGGGGAAAGCTTGGCCGGCAAAAACATGGCCATGATTCGGCATATTGTGTTCAATACATTGAAGGGAGATACCTGCTTTAAGGCCGGAATGAAGCGCAAAAAAAAAAAGCGAGCAAGCCGAAGCAACTCCTACCTGTCGCAAGTCTTGGCAGGACTGTGGGTTTCGTAATCTTGCCCTACCTCTTTAGTTGCTCCCAGTATCTGCTAGGAGTGACCTACTGTTCGGAACAGCCATTTAGCCCAAATTCCACTTAACCTGTCGAGAATATTGGTAAAATTGCTGGCTCCATAATTTTTCTCTATAGCGTTGTAGCTTTAATTTTTGTTTGGGACTTATTATAAAAATATGTATGACTTGAAGGGATATGTGCGGAAATTGTTTGAGCATCCTCGACAAGGAATGTTATCTAGGGTTATTTTAAGAACGTTTAAACTTATTCCGCCTTTTCAGTCGTTGGTTTTAGCCAAAAAAGGTGAGTTTACGCGACCGTTAGCTCTTCTGCGTGTTGGGTGTTTCGGAATTTCCGAGGTGTCGAAGCTCAAGCTCAGATTGGCTGATATGAAGAGCTATCTTGACAATTACCATTTTACCGATATTGAAAGTAGAGAGGGGAAAGGGATATGTAAACCATATAATGGAAATGTTGTTTGTGTATTTCACAGCTGTGGAGCCTATGATCCTTCAGGCTATGCATCTCGTTCCAGTGCGTTGATTGAAGCACTAAAACACCAGGGGGTGAATGTTCATGCTGTAGTAAGGCCAGGCTACCCTTGGGACTTACCAAAGCATAATTTTAAACTCAAATGCGAATCAAAGGAATATCACGGAATATCGTTTACGTTTTTCCCCCGCTCTCCTGTGACCTTGTATTCACCCGAAAGTGACTATATTGATAGCTACGCAGAACAATTGTGCAATTATGCTGAGGCTAAGGATGTTTCTGTTTTTCACGCAGCATCTAACTATCTCAATGGGATCGCTGTTGCCAAGGCTGGGCGTAAGCTTGGAGTTAAATCAATATACGAGCTAAGGGGGCTGTGGCATATCACCAAAGCCTTTTCTGTACAAGGCTATGAAAGCTCAGAGCATTATCAATATGTCGAGAAAAGAGAACTGGAAGCTTGCATTGCTGTAGATCATGTAGTCACTCTTTCAGAGGCAATGGCTGAGTGGTTAGCTGAGAAAGGAGTATGTCGAAATAAAATATCCGTTGTAGGAAATGCGACGTTTTTGCCAAAACAAATTGATGAGGATCAGGTTCGTGAAAAAGTAAGAGAACGTTACGGAATTCCTTTTGATGCAAAGGTTATTGGTTATCTCGGCTCGCTTGTCGAGTATGAAGGCTTAGATCTTCTTATTCAGCTTCACGCTCGCACCATTGAAAAAAAACGGCCTTATCTTCTTATCGTTGGAGGAGGTAAGCAAGATATATCTTTAAAAAAATTGGCTAAGTCGTTGGGTGCTGAAAACAGAGTGATATTTACAGGACGAGTCGACTCTAAGGATGTGTCTGCATATTACTTGGCCATGGACGCCGTAGCCTTGCCAAGAAAAGATCATCTTTTGACACGACTGGTTCCTGCTATTAAACCTTTTGAGGTGATGGCGCATAATCGGCCTCTGCTTATAAGTAGACCATTGGCTCAGGCATTGGGGGATACTGTACCAAAGAGTGGATATAGAGTAGTGGATTTTGAGCAAGCTCCATGCCTTTTTGATGTTTTAAGTTCTGTTGTTTATGAATCAAATAACAATCGTGTCCCCACATGGCAGAGTAGGGCTCTTGAACTTTTGAATGTTTATAAAAAAACTACCTCTATGCAAGAAGAACCTTCTTGGGGTGAGCACTGATATGATTATCAGCTTGAAGTGGTTAGTCTCACTTGGCCTGAAGTTTTGGCGTGTTGTTCCTTGGTCAACAATTGTTATCGTACTACTTACTCTGGTGTCCCAGCTGTCTGCATTGATTGCCTCTTTTCTGCCTTTGAAGGTTATCATTTTGCTGGGCTCCGATGGAATTCCAAAGTATATCCCTTATGTGCTGTCTGAACATGGTAAAGACGTTCTTGTTGCCATTTTTAGTGGCGGAGCTGTTGTTCTTTTTTTATTACACGTGGTCTTTGAAAGGTCAATTTCAATAGTAACTCATTTTGCTAGCGGAGTTTTACTAAGAAAAAGCAATAAGCTGTATTTGTTTGAAAATCAAGAGGAAATAGCGTCAACGTCTTATCAGCGATTTTCTAGAGGGTTAGCTGGCGCTGTTTTTTTTGCTCTGGGGTTTGTTGTGCTTGTCGTACTTTATCCTGAGATAGTGCTGGTTATATGTTCATACTTGTTGAGTGTTTGTGCGTTATTTTGGTTTTCCTATAAGTATCAGAGTGGCATTTTTTTTCGATTAGAACGCAATCTGGTTCAATGTCTTAAATTGGTCTCCAGTGTTGGTTTTTTTGTTCTTTTTGGATATTTAGTTGTTGATTTTGTTCTTTTTGAATCACAAAGTGTGATGGTGGCGATCGTGTCGATTTTGCTGGGGCGGATTATGTTACAGCGTATTACTGGCACGATTGTGGATATTTTCTCCTTAGTCAGTCTTAAGAGCAAGTTGGAGCCGCTTTTTTTTCATGGTAAAGCATTTATGTCGAGAACGCATGAACCAAACCATGGTGTGTGGTCACTTGTTCAAAATAATGATACGAAGGAATGGTTAGATCCACTTTTTTCTGAATACTTTGATAGCTGGAAGGGATGTAGCGCTGTACAGTGGTATCAAACTGGTACTCGTGATGTTCTCGGCCTGAAGGTGCATGGTAAGGATACTGATTCAGACGTGTTTTTAGTGAAAATTTTTGATGGTCACCGCAAGTCCTTTGCGGTTCATGAGTCGACGCTGGCAAGAGAGAAGATACTTGGCTTGCCATTCCCAGAATTGATAGCTAGCACTGTTGTCGGTGGTTTTCACTGCTTGCTTTATCGGATGCCTAACGGAAGGTCTCCTAAGCCAGATGAGATACATGGTATTCCCGAGATGGTGCAAGGCCGACTTATGTGCATAGAGCCGTCGGTCAATTTAACCAAGCTATATGGGCGATCCAGGCCTTTACTATGGGAGCGACTTGAGCCGTCTCTTCTCGATAAACTCAATGTTTGTGCGGTTAATTCTTCTCAAAGGGAGCATGTCGGCAGCTTGAGCTCGCGCTTTTTCCTGCTCAAAAACATACTTAAACACATGCCTCTTGTCGTCACTTTGCCCGATATTACCCCTTCTGGTATTCTGATTAATGACGAAGTAGATGAGTTGGTAATTCTGAACTGGGGAAAATGGGGACTTGATCCGATAGGAACCGGATGGCGAGTTGACCCCAAACGCCTGAAGAAGCTAGGTGTTTACTTGGAGTTCGCGACCCATAGGCGTCCGTCATTAGAAAATGTGTCGTTGGCTGAGGTAGAGTTGGTTGCGCTTGCTTCAGCTTTTGAAATGAAATACACCCGGCAGCTGTTCTCGGATGCGCTTGACCTTATTCCTGAAATGCTTGCCCGCTTGGATAGTGTAGAAAGGCGTGAATTAAATGCTTAAAAGTCAACATGCTATTGATATGCTGGTCTGGAACACTTTCCAGAATGACGCCCGTGTAAAAAACGAGGCTGAAACCTTGGCTCGTGCTGGCTATCGAGTTACCGTACATGCACTTCATGCCCCCGGCTATACAGAAAAAAGAGAGCTCCTGCCTTCAGGCGTTGAGGTAATACGCCATGGGTGCAGCCAAGGGTTGCGACTACTCAAACCCCGAAAACATACAGCAAAGCGTAACCATATTGAGCTTTTTGCCCTTCTTGTTGGCCGTCTGCTTACTCATCTGGCGATGATAGGTAGTCTTGTCCGTCGACGTTCGACGGTTATCCATGCGCATGATGTGAATGTATTGCCAACGGCTTGGCTGGCTTCAAAATTATCGGGAGCTCGCTTGGTGTATGATGCCCATGAGATTAGTTCGGGCAGAGAGGGGTATCGAAAAATTGGACGGTTGGTTTCCTGTATTGAGGGGGCTATCATGCCAAAGGCAGCAGGTAATATTACAACTACGGATGCTCGGGCGAAGTTTTTTGCCCGTGCTTACAGAATGCCCCGGCCTTTGGTGCTCCAAAATCGGCCTCGCCTGGTTAAGGTTGAAGATAATGATAGAATTCGGTGCGAGTTGGATTTAAAAGAGTCTTTTCCGATCGTCCTTTACCAAGGTGGGTTGCAACCTGGTCGTGGGTTGGAGCGGTTAGTTAAATCTGCAAAAAGGGTGGCTGGCGCCTATTTTGTATTTGTTGGTAGTGGCAGTATTGAAGTTGACTTGAAGACTCTGGTGAAATCTCTTGGCCTTGAAAGTAGAGTGTTCTTTATCCCGACAGTTCCTTTGCAGGAGCTGCCTCATTACACGGTATCTGCCGATATTGGTGTTCAACCTATTGAAAATACTTGCCTTAATCATTTTACAACGGATTCTAATAAGTTGTTTGAGTACGTGATTGCCAAGTTGCCTATTGTGGCTTCTGATTTGCCGGAAATTTCTCGAGTTGTAAAGCGGCATGACTTGGGACTATTGGTCCGTTCAGGTGATGAGGATGAGTTAGTCACGGCATTAATTCATTTGGTTGAAAGCTCCAAGTTGCGTCAGCGGTATTCTATTAATGCGGAGAAGGCATCGAAAACTCTGAGCTGGGAGGAGCAGGAGCAGGAGCTTGTTGCTCTATATAACTCTGTAATTTCCGGAGAGCATAGTTAATGGCATTTTGGGAACAACAAAAGCCTGTTCGTGTTCTGCTGGTCTCCTACTACTTTCCCCCAGACCTTTGCGCTGGCTCCTTTCGTGCCGAGGCGCTGGCTCGATCTTTGGTTACAACTAGTGGAAAAAATGTGCAGCTGGATGTGGTTACTACCAGTCCTAACCGCTACCAGAGCCATCGGCCAGTGATTTCGGATGACGGCGATTATCCTTATTCCGTTAACCGTGTTCCTTTGCCAAACACTATTGACGGATTGGTGGGGCAGGTTCGTGGTTTTTCCTATTTTTCGATGAACGTTCATAAGCACATCCCGGGTGAACAATACGATATTGTTGTGGCAACGTCCTCTCGATTAATGACAGCTTACCTCGGTGCTAAACCAGGGTGAGAGCGTGAACATTTTGTTAAAAACCAAGGTATTCATGCTCACTGCGCCGCCATCGCCCTCAGTCCCGCTGCCAAGACCTGATCCAGATAGTCTGTGTTCATGCTGGCTATCTTCTGCTT
>NZ_NMUO01000093.1 GCF_002237365.1 Zobellella denitrificans | reverse complement strand
TCGAAAAGCTGATCAAGCAGGATGCCACCCTGGAAGTGCTGCCCGGCTTCGAGCCCGGCCCCGGTTGTTGGCCGGCGGCTTGGTGGCGGGCTGGGCCTCTTCAGGGCCGGGCTCGAAGCCGGGCAGCACTTCCAGGGTGGCATCCTGCTTGATCAGCTTTTCGATGGCCTTGAGCAGTGGCTTTTCCTCGTGGCTGATCAGCGACAGCGCCTCGCCGGTGCTTCCGGCCCGGCCGGTGCGGCCGATGCGGTGCACATAGTCTTCCGCCACATGGGGCAGCTCGTAGTTGACCACGTGGGGCAGCTCGCTGATGTCGATGCCGCGGGCGGCGATGTCGGTGGCCACCAGCACCCGCAGCTGGCCGTCCTTGAACTGGCTCAGGGCCCGGGTGCGTGCCCCCTGGCTCTTGTCGCCATGGATCGCCATGGCCGGCAGGCCGTCCTTGTCGAGCTGCATTGCCAGCCGGTTGGCGCCGTGCTTGGTGCGGGTGAACACCAGCACCTGGCGCCAGTTGTTGTGGCCGATCAGGTAGCTGAGCAGGGCGCGCTTGCGGTTTTTGTCGGTGGCCACGAAGCGCTGGGCAATGGTTTCGGCGGTGGTGTTGCGCCGGGCCACCTCGATGTGCTCGGGCTGGTGCAGCAGATCTTCCGCCAGCGCCTTGATCTCGTCGGAGAAGGTGGCGGAGAACAGCAGGTTCTGCCGCTTTTTCGGCAGCAGCGCCAGGATGCGGCGGATGTCGCGGATAAAGCCCATGTCCAGCATGCGGTCGGCTTCGTCCAGCACCAGCATTTCGACCCGGGACAGATCGATGGAGCGCTGGGACACATGGTCCAGCAGCCGGCCCGGGGTGGCCACCACCACGTCCACCTTGCGGCCCAGGGCCTTCATCTGCGGATTGATGCTGACCCCGCCGAACATCACCAGGGTGCGCAGATCGGTGTGTTTGGCGTAGGCGCGCAGGTTTTCCTCCACCTGGGCGGCCAGCTCGCGGGTGGGGGTGAGCACCAGGGCGCGCACCGGCGCCCGGCCGTTGGCCAGGGGTTGGGCCCTGGTTTCGCCCAGGCGCTGCAGCATGGGCAGGCCGAAACCGGCGGTCTTGCCGGTGCCGGTCTGAGCGCCGGCGAGCAGATCGCCGCCTTTCAGCACCAGCGGAATGGCCTGGCGCTGGATGGGGGTAGGTTCGGTGTAACCACATTCATTGATGGCTTGAACGAGCTTGTCGTTCAGGCCCAGGGAAGCAAAAGACATGAAACTCCGGGGTAATAAGGGTCCTGACGGACGGATGAGGCAAAAACGGCTTGCAATGGCGGGATGATAACAGAAAAGCGGGACCGGGCATAAAAAAGACCTTGGGACTCAGTCCTTGAAGTCCCAGGACAGGTTGGACACCAGCCGGCAGGGTTCGCACAGAAAGTCGAAGATGTCGTGCACCGGCTCGGCCAGCCGCCAGTCGCCGCCACAGCCGGGGCAGGGGCGTTCCTGCTCGGCGGCCAGGCTGTCGCCGCCCACCCGGTACAGGTAGTAGAAGGTCGGTATCCCGCTCAGGTACTCGATGCGCTTGGCCAGATCCCGGCCGCGGCGGGCCAGGCGGCTGTCCGGCAGCGCGAGTTCGAGCACGGCGCCGTGCTCCAGGATGGAGCCGTTCATCTGCAGCTGATCACAGGCTTCCCAGTCTTCCTGCCACTTCAGCACCTGCTTGAAGTCGCCGTTGGCCACCGGCGGTATCCGGTACAGGGGCACGGGGGCGAAATGCTCGCCGCAGCGCAGGGGCGAGCAGCTGTGCAGGTAGCTGGTGTAGAGCAACTGCCAGGAACGGCTTTCGCAAGGGTCCGTGCTGTCCGAGTTGAGATCCTGGCCCCGACACTGCACCCGGGGGCTGGTCAGCCCCACCTGGTGCAGCCGGTCGATGGCCAGCTCCACCTGGCGGCTGTAGTGGCGCGGGTGCAGGCTGTCCTGCTCCGGGCAGACCACCCGACAGCCGAGCCAGCCCTGGTGGATGCTGGTGGGAAATTCCCGCCCCAGGATCTGGCCGTTGTAGCGCAGGGCGTCCAGCAACTGGCGCACCGCCGGCTCGGCCTCGGCCAGCACGATGTCCTGGTAACAGTCGAAGCTGAGTTCGCATACCCACATCAGCGTTTTTGCTCCAGCAACTGCTCAAGCCGGGCCAGGCGCGCTTCCAGCGCCTGGATCCGTTCGAGCAGATCGGGCCGATCCGCTGCCGCCACGGGGGCGGCGGGGATATCGGAGGCCGGCGGCAGGCTGTCCGGCGACTGCTTGTAGCGGCTGATCAGCTGCAGCAGCTGGGGCATGCTGACCTGGCCTCCGACCCTGGCCTTGACTGCGGCGGTGGTGATGCTCTTGCCTTCACGCACCAGGCTGTGAATGGCGTTGATGATTTCCTGACTGGACATCTTGGCTCCGTGTGGGGTTATCTCAGGCTGGCGTTCAGCTGATCGATGACTTCCGCCCAGTCCGAGTCGTTTTGCAGCCCTTCCTTCAGGAAGCTGGACTGGGCCTTGTTCCAGAAGGGGGCGTCCACCAGTTCCACCTCGGGAGGCAGGCGGTGGGCCGCCAGAAAATGCTCTATGCCCTGGTGGCTGGCGTCCAGCCCCAGTTGTTCAAACAGCTCACTGAACGGGTGAGTAATGTGTTCCATGGGGATCTCCTCGGCAAACCGTCTATGAAAAACCACCAGGTAGGGTGGCGTTCGGAACTCTCTGCAGTTCCTGCTCTTACAGCATAGGCGATGGTGGCTCGCGCAGCACCGGCAGGGAGACGTCCAGCACCCTGAGGCCGGCCAGCCAGAGGGTACCTTCGTCCTTCTGCAGGCCGTCGTGGCTGAACTCGAACCTGAACTGGGCCAGCAACCGTCCCTTCTGCCACACGTAGCGGTAACGGTAGACGCTGAGCAGCTGCAGCTGCCGGCGTTTGCAATAGTGCTCCAGCCAGCGGCGGGCGAATTCGCTCTGGCGGCGCACCTGCCAGTAGCCGGCACCGAGCAGGAACAAGCCCAGCAGGAGCAGCAGCTCAGTCACGGGCGGCCGCGAACAGCTTGCCGATGGCGTCCCGCAGGGCCGGTGCCAGCGCCGGGTTGTGCAGATTGGCGAGGATCAGCGGGCGCAGGGCCGGGGTCGAGACCAGTTCGGCGAAGAGGCCGTTGAACAGCTCCGGGTGCCGTTCGGCGAGCTGCTCCAGGTAGGCCAGCAGCAGGGCTTCGTCGGTCAGTTCCTGCCACAGCCGGGCCGCCAGGCTCAGCATCAGGGTCTGGCCCGGCGCCAGGGCCAGCAGGCTGGCGATTTTGCGGCTGCGGGCCGCGAGGGGCGTGGTGCCCGCCGTGGCGCGCAGCAGCAGGCCGATGCGCTCTTCATCGGGGGTGGCGCGCTCCTGCTCGGCGCTGATGGCGGCCAGCAGGCATTCGGCCAGCTCGGCGGGCAGGGGCTGATGTTCGCACTGGCCCAGCAGGGCCTGCTGCACCGGCAGGGGCAGGCCGAACAGCCGGGACGCCAGCAACTGGCCGAGGGCCGGCTCCGTGGCCAGGCGGGCCGCCAGATCCGCCAGCCCCTGCAGGCCCAGTTGCTGCCAGTCGTGCCGCTCGGGCTCGGCCAGGTAGTCGAGCACCGCCGGGTAGTAGGCGGAAGGCGGCAGGGCCAGATCCCGCCGCAGCCGGGCATGGAGGGCGGCCAGTTTGTCCTGGGCCGGCTGGAAGGTGAAGGGCGTCTGGGCCAGGCGTTGCTGTTGCTCTTCGCCGAGCGGGGCGGTGGGATCCTGGCCCAGCTGCTCGACCAGGGCGGCGAGGAAATGCTTGACCGCGGCGTTGTTGAACAGGCCGCGCTCGTCCAGGGGGATCTTCAGAAACCAGAGGTAGTGCTGGCGCTCGTCGCCGTGCTGGTGGTAGCAGACCGCCAGCCAGGCGTGGCGCTGCAGGGGCCAGGGGTAGGGCCGGCGGCCGGCCTCGATGGCGGCGAAATCCTCGGTGGCCAGGGGTTGCAGGCGGCGGCCCAGATCGTAGAGGCGGAACTCGGTGCCCGCCTGGCTCAAAAACTCGCTCAAGGTATCTATCTGCATCGGCTCCTCCTGTCGACCAGGGCGGAATTATAGGGAGTCGGGCGCCAAGATGGTATAGTGGGCCGGTGTTTTAAGAGGAGGATGCCGATGTCTGCCGAACCCCGAGCGCTGCTTTATGCCATCGAGCGCGAACTCAAGGTGCTGTCCTGGTGGGAGAGTTCGCCGCCCTCCGCCGAGGCGCTGGCGAGCACGGAGCCGTTCTGCCTCGACACCCTGAGTTTTCCCCAGTGGCTGCAGTTCGTGCTGATCCCGCGCATGCAGGCGCTGATCGACGCGGGCTCCCCCCTGCCGACGCGGATTTCCATCTATCCCATGGCCACCGAGAGCTTCAGGCAGCTGGCCGAGGATACCCGGGCGCTGGAAGAAGCCATCGCCCGTCTGGACGAGGCGCTGTCCGGCCAGCCGGTGTCCCGCGAACCATGAGCATCGACATCCTGTACCAGGACGACTGGCTGGTGGCGGTGAACAAGGCGGCGGGGCTTCTGGTGCACCGCAGCTGGCTCGACCGGCACGAGACCCGCTTCGCCATGCAGCTTACCCGCGACGCGGTGGGCGGGCATGTGTTTCCGGTGCACCGGCTGGACAGGCCCACCTCGGGGGTGTTGCTGTTCGCCAGGAGCGCCGAGGTGGCGCGAACCCTGACCCAGGCCTTTACCGAGCGGCGGGTGGAAAAGCACTACCTGGCGGTGGTGCGTGGCTACCTGGCGCCGGCCGGCACCCTGGATTACGCCCTGGAGCACCGGCCGGACGCCATCGCCGACAAGTTTGACGACCCCGACAAACCGCCCCAGCCGGCGGTGACCCACTGGCAGAGCCTGGCCCGGGTGGAGCTGCCCTTCGCGGTGTCGAAAAAGCACGCCACCAGCCGCTACAGCCTGGCCCTGCTCGAGCCGGAAACCGGGCGCAAACACCAGCTGCGCCGCCACCTGGCCCACCTGCGCCATCCCATAGTGGGCGACACCACCCATGGCGATGGCCGCCACAACCGCTTCTTTCGGGAGCAGTACGGCTGCGGCCGCCTGCTGCTGCACGCCGCCGGCCTGGCGCTGGCGCATCCGATCACCGGTGAGCCGTTGCGGCTCGAGGCGCCCCTGGATCAGGGCTGGCGATCGCTGATCTGTGAGTTCGGTTGGGAAAGTGCGCTCGCACCCGGGGAGCCTGACGGGGTAAAATCCGCGCTTTCAGTGGCTTAGGCGCATAGTGTGACACTTCAACCCCTACTCGATCGGATAGACCTTGAGGCCCGCCGGCTTTTTGGCCAGGGCAAGGTGGCCGACTACATTCCCGCCCTGGCACGGGTGCCGGCCGAGCGCTTCGGCATGGCCATCTGCACCCTGGATGGCGGGCTCTATTGCAGCGGCGACGCCCGGGAGCCCTTTTCCATCCAGAGCATTTCCAAGGCCTTCGCCCTGGCCATGGCCCAGCAACGCTATGGCGACGAGCTGTGGCAGCGGGTGGGCAAGGAGCCCTCGGGCAATGCCTTCAACTCCCTGGTGCAGCTGGAGTTCGAGCAGGGCATACCGCGCAACCCCTTTATCAACGCCGGCGCCCTGGTGGTGGTGGACGCGCTCAGCTCCCGGCTGTCGGCCCCGGTGCACGCCTTTCTGGAGACGATGCGGCTGCGGGCCGGCAACCCGGCGCTGCGCATCGATCACAAGGTGGCCGACTCGGAATACGAGCACCGTTTTCGCAACGCGGCCATGGCCAACCTGATGAAGAGCTTCGGCAACTTCCACAACGAGGTGGACGAGGTGCTGAAGGCCTATTTCAGCTATTGCGCCCTGTCCATGAACTGCGTGGATCTGGCCCGGGCCTTCAGCTTCCTGGCCAACGGCGGGCGCTGCGTGGTGACTGGCGAGCAGTGGCTGCCCCGGCTGCAGACCCAGCAGCTCAACGCCCTGCTGTTCACCTCCGGACTCTACGACGCGGCCGGGGATTTTGCCTACCGGGTGGGGATGCCGGCCAAGTCCGGGGTGGGCGGCGGCATAGTGGCGGTGGTGCCGGGGCGCTTCACCGTGTGCGTCTGGTCGCCGGAGCTGAACGGTTACGGCAATTCGGTGGCGGGGATCTGGGCGCTGGAAGAGCTGTCCCGGGCCCTGGACTTACGACTTTTCTGACGGGAGAAAATATGGCGGCGGTAGAGATTATTATCGGCAGTGTCTACGGTTCGGCGGTGCTGGTGGCCGAGACCCTGGAGCAGGCCCTGCGGGACGCCGGGCACAGCGTCCGGCTGCACGAGGATGCGGTGCTGTCGGAGCTGGACAAGGAGCGGCTGTGGCTGGTGGTCACCTCCACCACCGGCCAGGGCGACCTGCCCCCCAACCTGGTGCCGCTGTTTGAGGAGATCCGCGAACGCTGCCCGCCCATGCCGGCGCTGCGCTATGCGGTGGTGGCCCTGGGCGACAGCAGCTACGAGAACTTCTGCGGCGGCGGCCGCCAGTTCGACGAATTGCTGCAGGAGTTGCAGGCCCAGGCCCTGGCTCCGCGCCTGGAGGTGGATGCCAGCGAAACCCTGGAGCCGGAAGCGCCGGCCCTGGAGTGGCTGAAGGGCTGGATGGGGAAGATATAAGCTTGAAGCTTGAAGCTTGAAGCTTGAAGCTTGAAGCCGGAAGAGGGGGGCATTTACGCTTCCGGCTTCCGGCTTATTCCTTCGTCACCCGGATACCGTCTTCTTCAATCTGGATCAGGCCCTTCTTGTAGAGGCCGCCGATGGCCTTCTTGAAGGTGCCCTTGCTGGTGCCGAACAGGCGGAACAGGGTATCCGGATCCGTCTTGTCGCTCACCGCCATAAAGCCGCCGGCCTGGGTCAGCTTGTCGAGCACCTTCTGGGCGGCGTCGTCCACCCGGCCCGGGCCCGGCTTGAACAGGCTCAGATCGAGCTTGCCGTCATCCCGCACCTGCTTGATGTAGCCCTTGATGGCCCGGCCCATGGGCAGGCGTTCGGGCAGCTCCGACTTGAACAGCACCCCCCAGTGGCGGCCGTCGACCACCGCCTTCAATCCCAGGGGCGTGGCACCGGCGATCAGCAGGCTGACCTCGTCGCCGGGCTGGTAGCGGGGGCGCTCCTGGCTCAGGAAAGGTTCCAGCTTGCTGCTGGCCACCATGCGTCCCTCGTGATCCAGGTAGAGGTACACCACATAGTGGCGGCCTTCGTGCATGGGCTGGGCCTGCTGGCGCGCCGGCACGAAGATGTCCTTCTTCATGCCCCAGTCGAGAAAGGCGCCCAGGCGGTTGGTGGTCACCACCCGCAAGGAGGCGAACTGGCCGGCCCTGGCCTTGGGGGCGTCGGTGGTTACCACCGGTGCCAGGTCCGCATCCAGGTAGATGAAGACGGCGACCTCGTCACCGGGCCGGATGCCTTCGGGCAACTGGCGACGGGGCAGGAACAGCTCGCCGTAATCGCCTCCGTCCAGCCAGCCGCCCTTGTCGTCCAGGCGCAGCAGGGGCAGGTTGTTGTAGTCGCCAAGCTTGATCATGGTGGTTACCCTGGTTGCAAAAGGCGGATCTTAGCCTGTGCCGGGTTCAAAGGCCAGATGAGAGGAAGGGGAGGATGAGAGGGTGTGCACCGGCGATACAGCGTCTACCATCAGGTGAACAACATCGGAGCAGGGGAGCACCATGACAGCGGAGCAAACCACAGTTCTCCTTATCTTACTGGTCACGGTCGTGCTGTTTTTATGGGGGCGCTGGCGTCACGACATGGTGGCGCTGGCCGCCCTGCTGGCTTGTGTGCTCGCCGGCCTGGTCCCACCGGAGGACGCCTTTATGGGGTTCGGCCATCCGGCGGTGATCACCGTGGCATGCGTGCTGGTTTTGAGCCGAGGCTTGCAGCAATCCGGGGCGATCGATGTGCTGGCCCGCCGGCTATTGCCGGCCGAAGCCGGAGTCACCCTGTCCATCGTAGCCCTGACCGCCCTGGGGGCGGCCCTGTCGGCCTTTATGAACAACGTGGGGGCGCTGGCTCTGCTGATGCCGGTGGCCATTCAGATTGCCCGCCGCCAGCAACTGGCGCCGGGGGTGGTGCTGATGCCCCTGGCTTTCGGCACCATACTGGGGGGCATGACGACCCTGATCGGTACTCCGCCCAACCTTATCGTGTCCGGTTTTCGGGCGGCAAACGGGACGGGGGGGTTCGCCATGTTCGACTTTGCTCCCGTGGGCCTGGCGGTGGCCTGCACGGGGGTGTTGTTCGTGACCCTACTGGGCTGGCGGCTGGTGCCCCGGCGCAAGCCATCCGGCATGGAGGGGTTCGACAGCGCGGCCTACATCACCGAGGCCCGGGTCCCGGAGGAAGCCAAAGCGGTCGGGCTCAGCCTGCGGGAGGTGGAGGCCGAGTTGGAGCAGGCCGGGGCCCAGGTATTGGCCCTGGTGCGCAACGAGGTGAGGGTGACGGCGCCCAGCCTGCGTCGGCGGGTGCAGGCCAGGGATATTCTCCTGATCGAGGCGGAAGCCGAATCCTTGTCCAATGTCTTGTCCAGCCTGGGATTGAAACTGGCCGCAGAAAAAGCCAACTCGGACAAAGACGGAGTGGCTGCAGATGCTGAGGACCAGTCCGCCGAGTCGTCCGAGGACAAGGCTGCCAGGGAGAAGGGCGAGGAGCCGGTATTAATGGAGTTTGTGGTGCTGCCGGATTCCGAGTTGATCGGGCGTTCGGCCCGGGAGATCCGCCTGCGCAGCCGCTATAACATCAATTTGTTGGCACTGTCCCGTCAGGGACAGCGTTCGGTGGCCCGGCTGCGTGCCTTTGCTTTCACCGCCGGCGATCTGCTGCTGATGCAGGGATCCCCGGAGGCCTTGGGCGAGTTTGCCACCACTGCCGGCTGTGTGCCGCTGGCGGAGCGGGAACTGCGTATTCCCGACAAACGCAAGCTGGTGCAGGCCTGCGCCATCATGGCGGGTACCATCCTCTGCGTGACCTTGGGGCTGTTGCCTGCCGCCATTGCCTTTTCTGCCGGGGTGCTGGCCTCCATGGCGGCGGGGACTGTGCCGCCCCGCTCGGTGTATTCCGCTATCGATGGCTCTGTAGTGGTGCTACTGGGTGCGCTGTTTCCGGTGGCTGCGGCGATGGAAACCACCGGTGCCGCCGGCCTGGTCGCCCGCTTTCTGCTGGAGCAACTGGTTCAGGGACACGAGGTGCTTGCGCTGGCCCTGATCCTGGTGGTGACCATGACCCTGTCCGATCTGATGAACAATGCCGCTACCGCCGCCGTCATGTGTCCCATCGCGCTGGGGACCGCCGCTCAGTTGGGAGCCAACGCGGATCCTTTTCTGATGGCCGTGGCCATCGGCGGCTCCTGCGCCTTCCTGACGCCGATAGGGCACCAGAATAACACTCTGATCCTCGGACCCGGGGGATTTCGTTTCGGCGACTATTGGCGTTTGGGGTTGCCTCTGGAAATCGTGGTGGTGCTGATCGGTATCCCCATGTTGCTGTTGGTGTGGCCCTTATGAGACAACAATAAAGATAGAGCGGCAGCCCCTTGGGGCCATTGTTCGACCATACTTAACTCAGCCAAATCCGGTGCCTGTTGGAACCTGTCAGGGGTAAGGCAGGCGCTTGGCCATGATGAGGACATCACCATGCACAATGAACTGGACAACAGGGTCGTACTGGAAGTGTTCGACAAAATCCGCCGTTTCGGCGAGCCCTACGAGGATGGCCACATGCTGGAGGGGATAGTGGCGCGCAGCGATTTCGACGGTTACAGCGTGCACCTTTCCGGCAGCGGCGTCACCCTGCAGCTCAACTTCCACCAGAGCTATCATTTCGACTACGCCAGCGACAAGCTCAAGGATCAGTTTATGGCCAAGGTGGAGTATATTCACCGTCATTACAACGAGTGAGGCGGGGCGCCGTCATGGCCGGCGCACTGCCGGAGGAGCTGCCGTACGATCCCGGACCGGATGAGCGGAACTGGGCCATGTTCTGCCATCTGTCGGTGTTCGCCGGCCTGCTGTTCCCCTTCGGCAATGTCATTGCCCCCCTGGTGCTGTGGCTGCTGAAGCGACGGGAGTCGGCCTTCGTGGATTTTCACGGCAAGGAGGTGCTGAACTTCCAGATCACCCTGTTGCTGGGCTTTGCGGTGTGCTGGGTGCTCACCCTGGTGATCATCGGCCTGGTGCTGATGGTGGTGCTGGCCCTGGCGGCCCTGGTGCTGACCATCATCGGCCTGGTCCGGGCCAGCCGGGGCGAATGCTGGCGCTATCCCCTCAGCCTGCGGCTGGTGAGTTGAGGCCCCCCGGGGCCCCGGATTAAATCTTGCGCGCCTTGACGCTGCGGCCCTTGATCTTGCCCTGCTGCAGGTGCTTCAGCGCCTGGCGGGCCGCGTCCCGGTGCACCGCCACGTAGGACTGCATTTCCGTGATATCGATTTTTCCCACCTGGCTGCCCATGATGCCGGCCTCGCCGGTCAGGGCGCCGAGGATGTCGCCGGCGCGGATCTTGATTTTGCGGCCGCCGGCAATGCACAGGGTCACCATCTCCGGTTGCCGCGGGGTGGAGCCGGCATCGAGCCCGGCCAGGTTGCCCTGGGGAATGGGGGCCTGCTGGTACTCTTCGATCAGATTGACCCGGTAGGCTTCCTTGGGGCTGTAGAGGGTGATGGCGAGGCCCTGCTGGCCGGCGCGGCCGGTACGGCCGACCCGGTGCACATGCACTTCCGGGTCCTGGGTGACCTCGTAATTGACCACCATCGCCAGCTCCTTGATGTCCAGGCCGCGGGCGGCCACGTCGGTGGCCACCAGCACATTGGCGCTGCCGTTGGCGAAGCGGATCAGTACCTGGTCCCGCTCGCGCTGCTCCAGATCGCCGTTCAGGGCCAGGGCGGCGAAGCCCAGGTTGTTCAGGTGGTCCGCCACCTCCTGGCAGGCCCGCTTGGTGTTGCAGAACACCACGCAGGACGCGGGCGCATAATGGCCGAGCAGGCTGGCCAGGGCCTGCCTGCGCTGTTCGGGCTCCACCTCGTACAGGGTCTGTACGATGGCGTCGGCCCGTTGCGGCTCGACCACCGACACCCGCTCGGGCCGGCGCTGCAGGCCCTGGCTCATCTGCGCGATGCCGTCCGGGTAGGTGGCGGAGAACAACAGGGTCTGGCGCTCCCGGGGCGCGCAGGCCACCACCCGCTGGATATCGTCGGCAAAGCCCATGTCCAGCATGCGGTCCGCCTCGTCCAGCACCAGGGTGTTGAGGGCATCCAGCTTGAGGGTGCCCTTGTCCAGGTGCTTGAGCACCCGGCCCGGGGTGCCGACCACTATGTGCACGCCGCCGGCCAGGGCGGTGAGCTGGGGGCCGTTGGGCGAGCCGCCGCACAGGGTGACCAGGCGGACGTTGGCCATGGCCCTGGCCAGGCGGCGCAGTTCCCGCGCCACCTGGTCGGCCAGCTCCCGGGTGGGGCAGAGCACCAGGGCCTGCACCGCCAGCCGGTTCACATCCAGCCGGGCCAGCAGCCCGAGCCCGAAGGCCACCGTCTTGCCGCTGCCGGTGCTGGCCTGGGCGATGACGTCCTTGCCGGCCAGCACCAGGGGCAGGCTCTGTGCCTGGATGGGCGTCATTTGGGTGTATTCCAGGCTGGCCAGGTTGTCGACCAGGGCCGGGGCCAGGGGCAGGGCGGAAAATTCGGTGTGGTTCACGGCAGGTTCTCGATAGCGGGTAAAATAGGGCGCCGACAGGCGGGGGGCATGATAGCAGAAAAGCGGGCGCGGCTGCGGTTTTTTGCAGCGGAGGAAGGAAGGAGGGGAAAGAAGGGCGGCAGGGCCGCCCTCGGGCCGGAAGCCGCTCAGTTGTGCTTGTGCAGTTCGGCGTTCAGTTCGATCGCGGACTTGTTGGTTTTCACCTCGATGCGGCCGTTCTGGGAGTTGCGGCGGAACAGCAGGTCGTTTTTGCCGGCCAGATCGGCGGCCTTGACGGTTTGCACCTCGTTGTTCTTGTCATCCAGCACCGTGACTTTCGAACCGGCGGTGATGTAGAGGCCGGATTCGATGGTGCAGCGATCGCCCAGGGGGATGCCCAGGCCGGCGTTGGCGCCCAGCAGGCAGCCTTCGCCCACGGAGATGACGATGTTGCCGCCGCCGGACAGGGTGCCCATGGTGGAGCAGCCGCCGCCCAGATCGGAACCGTTGCCCACCACCACACCGGCGGAGATGCGGCCTTCGACCATGCTCACGCCCAGGGTGCCGGCGTTGAAGTTGATAAAGCCTTCGTGCATGACGGTGGTGCCTTCGCCCACGTGCGCACCCAGGCGGATGCGGGAGGCGTCACCGATGCGCACGCCGGCCGGGACCACGTAGTCGGTCATCTTGGGGAACTTGTCGACGGAGTTGACGCTGAGGGTGCGGCCCTGGGCGCGCGCGGCCAGCTGGCGACGGGCCAGCTCGTCCACCGCGATGGCGCCCTCGGAGGTCCAGGCCACGTTGGGCAGCAGGCCGAACATGCCGGACAGATCCAGGCCGTGCGGTTTCACCAGGCGGTGGGAGAGCAGGGCCAGCTTCAGGTACACCTCGGCGGTGCTGGCGGGGGCGGCGTCGGTTTCCAGTATGGTCACCACCAGCGGCTGGCGGGTGCCGGCCAGCACCTCGACTACCTCGGCCTGGGCCTTGGCGTCCACCGACAGGAAGGCTGCTTCCAGATCTTTCAGTTGGGCCGCGTCGATTTCGATGGCCGCGTTGCCGCCCTGGTAGCCGATCTTGGCGGCCACCGCGCCGATCAATGCGTCGTCGGCATTCAGCAGCGGCTGGTTGTAGTAAACCTCCAGCCATTCCCCTTTGGCGGACTTGGTGCCCACACCCAGACCGAAAGCAAAGTTTGCCATCCTGTTCACTCCATTAATTGGTTTGCATACCTAATCGGCTGTCGCACGGCGGCCAGCCGGGTGTAAATCCGCTGCAGGCCGAGCTGGCGGCTTGCACCACGGTTCGGCGAAGCGCTCGGCCGATCCGTTTCTTAATTCAAAACTGGCGCATCTTTTATCATATTTTGCCGCCCTGGTTGAGTTCGTCGACCAACTTTTCTCGCAATTGCGCCTGCTCCTGCTCACTTAATGGCCGATCCTCGCTGTTGGTGAGGCTGAAGAAGTCTTCGACCCGCTCGCCGATGGTGGTGATCTTGGCGGCGTGCAGGTTGAGGCCCTGGCGGCTGAACACGGCGCCGATACGGGCCAGCAGGCCGGGGGTATCGAGCGCCACCAGTTCCATCAGGGTGCGCTTGGTGAGCCGCTGGGGCTGGAGGAAACTGACCTGGGTGCGCACGTCGAATTCCCGGTGCCGGCGCGAGGGTGGCCGCCGGCGGATGGCCGGCGGCGCGGTGTCGAGCAGCGCCTCGCTCAGGCTGTGGCACAGATCGCTGAGCCGATCGCCGCTGACCGGCTGGCCGTCCGGCTCCAGCACGATGAAGGTATCCAGGGCGTAGCCGTCCTTGGAGGTCATGATCTGGGCATCGTGGATATTGAGGTTTTTCTGATCCAGGGCCGCCGCCACCCGGCCGAACAGGTTGGGCGAGTCGGGACTGTAGATAAACAGCTCGCTGCCGCCCCGGCCCGGCTGCTGGCTGATCTGCACCAGGGGCCGCCGGCTGTCGCCGTGGGCCAGGATATGGCGGCTGTGCCAGGCGATCTGCTCCGGGGTATGGCGCAGGAAGTAGTCGGCGGTAAAGCGCGCCCACAGCGGCTTGACCCGTTCATAGGAGGTGTCCAGGTGCTCCAGCAGCTGGCGCGCCTGCAGCTTGTTCTCGCGGATGCGCAGGCGCAGGTCGGGCGGGTTTTCCAGCCCCAGGCGCAGCGCCTTTTGGGTGGCGAAGTAGAGTTCGCGCAGCAGGCTGCCCTTCCAGTCGTTCCACAGGTGATCATTGGTGGCGCAGATGTCCGCCACCGTCAGGCAGTAGAGGTAGTCCAGGTGCAGTTCGTCCCGCACCTGGGTGGCGAACTCGCGGATCACGTCTGGATCGTAGATGTCCCGCCGCTGGGCGGTGACCGACATCAGCAGGTGCTGGCGCACCAGCCAGGACACCAGGCGGGCATCGGACTTGTCCAGATCGTGCTGCAGGCAGAAGTCGAGGGCGTCCTCGGCGCCCAGCTCCGAATGATCGCCGCCCCGGCCCTTGGCGATGTCGTGGAACAGGGCGGCGAGGTAGAGCAGCTCGGGTTTGCGCAGCCGGGTGCTGATCTCGTGGCACAGGGGGTGGCTGCGCTTGCCGGCGGGCTCGCGGAACAGGTAGATGTTCTTCAGCAACCGGTGGGTGTGCTCGTCCACCGGGTAGGCGTGGAACATGTCGAACTGCATCTGGCCCACTATCTTGCTCCACTGGGGAAAGTAGGCGGCGAGGATGCCGTAGCGGTGCATCAGGGTCAGGGCCAGGTCGCTGCCCCTGGGGTGGCGCATCAGCATCATGAACAGCCGGCGGCAGTCGGCCCGCTCACACAGAAAGCCGGGCAGCCGGCGGCGGGCGTCGCGCAGCTGGCGCAGGGTGGTGGAATAGATGCCGCTGATCTGGGGGTGGGCGGCGATCTGGTAGAACAGCCGCAGTATGGCGGCGGGCTCCTGCTTGAACAGATCCGGCCTGACCACGTCGATCAGCCGGCCGCGCAGGCGGAACTCGGGGGTGAGCATGCGCACGTCCATGGCGATATGGCCGAGGATGGCCTCGTCGAACAGCTGCAGCAGCATCTCGTTGAGTTCGGCCACCCGTCGCACCGTCTGGTAGAAACGCTTCATCATCTGTTCGACGGGTTCGTTGCCGTCGCCGGCGAAGCCCAGGGCGGTGGCCACCGCCCGCTGGCGGTCGAACAGCAGCCGGTTGTCGGCCCGGCGGATCACCAGGTGCAGGGCGAAGCGCAGCTTCCACAGGAAGTTCTGGCAGTCGAGCAGCTCCCGGTATTCGGCCCGGGTAAGGAAGCCATGGCTGACCATCTCGCTCAGGGTGGCGGCGCCGAAGTGGCGGCGGGCGACCCAGCTGATGGTCTGGATGTCGCGCAGGCCGCCGGGGCTGCTCTTGATGTCGGGCTCCAGCTTGTAGCTGGTGTCCTGGAACTGGCGGTGACGTTCCTCCTGCTCCTTGCGCTTGGCCTCGAAAAAGGCCTGGCTGGGCCAGAAGCGATCCGGTGCCGTGGCCCGGGTGAGGGCGGCGAAGGTGTCGTAGCAGCCGGTGATGAGCCGGGCCTCGATCAGGTTGGTGGCCACGGTGATGTCCTTTTCCCCTTCCTCCACGCATTCGGCCACCGAGCGCACGCTGTGGCCCACCTCCAGGCGCAGATCCCACAGCAGGGTGATAAAGGCGCCGATGCGCTCGCCCAGCTCTTCTCCGGCCGGAGCCTCGCTCAGGATCAGCAGGTCGATGTCGGAATAGGGGTGCAGCTCGCCGCGGCCATAACCGCCCACCGCCACCAGCGCCAGCCGGGCATCCCGGTCCAGCCCGAAACGCTGCCACAGGCCGGTGAGCAGCTGATCCATGTGTTGGGAGCGGGTCGCCACCAGCTCCATGATGTCGTCGCCGGCATGGAAGCGCTGCTCCAGCCAGTCCTGCAGGCGGGCGAGCATGTCCTTGCAGGTGGCGAGGCTGAGCTGGTCGGGGGGGAACAGGGCCGGGGCGAGCGGGCTGGCATCCATAGGGCGGTGACTTCCTTACATCTTCAGGGG
>NZ_NMUO01000092.1 GCF_002237365.1 Zobellella denitrificans | reverse complement strand
GCCCAGGGCACGCCGCGCGGCCCCCGCCAGCACGGACGCGGGCAGCAAAAAGTGCTGCCGGCCCCCGGCCAGCAGCCGCAGCAGGTGGGGCACCACCAGGCCGACAAAACCGATCACCCCGGCCATGGCCACGCTGAAGGCGGTGAGCAGGCACACCGCCAGCACCAGCCGGGGCCGCAGCCGGTGTACGTCCAGCCCCAGCAAGCGGGCCTGGTTTTCGCCCAGCGCCAGCAGATCGAGCCGCCGCCCCTGCCCCATCAGCCAGCCCAGGGTCAGCACCGCCGGCAGCCACCACCAGAACGACAGCTGCTGGCCGTAGCCCAGGCTGCCCATCATCCAGAACAGGAAGGTGCGCAGGGAGGCGTCGTCGGCTAGGTACAGCAGCCAGGTGAGGATGGCGTTGGCGAAGATGGCCACCGCCACCCCGAACAACAACAGGGCGCCCTGGCCCAGGCGGCGTCGGGCCAGGGCCAGCAAGAGCCCGGTCACTACCAGGGCGCCGGCGAAGGCCGCCAGCGACAGGCTCCAGTAGGGCAACGCCAGGCCGAGCCGGGCAGAAAAGAAGAGGGTGAGCACCGCCGCCAGGCTGGCGCCGCTGGAGATGCCAATCAGCCCCGGCTCGGCCAGGGGATTGTGCAGCAGCACCTGCAGCACGGCACCGCACAGGGCAAGGCTGGCTCCCACCAGCACCGCCAGCAGGGTGCGCGGCAGGCGCAACTGCCAGAACACCTGCTGCTCCAGCGCCGACACCGGCCGCCACAGGGCCTCTATGCCCACCCCCACGGCGCCGAGCTGCAGGCTGAGCAGCACCGCCGCCGCCAGGGCCAGGCCCAGCCCCAGCAGCCAGTAACGGTATTTTTGTTGTTGTCGGATAAGCAGCGCGCTCAGCACCATGGGCTCTCGTCGGCGGAAAAGGGCCATGGTACCACCCTTGGCGGGACGGCAAAACCGGCGGACAGGGTGCCGGACAACTCCTTTTCTCGAGACCCCCTGATCTGCCCGGCCAAGGCTGTTACACTGGAATATTCCCAACCGGAATAGGTAACACCATGCTGCTCGAAGGACTGGAAACCCTCGCCCTGCTGGCCCAGGAAAAGACCATGGGCAAGGTGGCCGGCCGGCTCTATATCACCCAGTCGGCGGTGAGCAAGCGGATCAGCAACCTGGAGGCCCGCCTCGGCAAAAAGCTGGTGGAGCCGGACGGGCGCCACCTGCGCCTCACCCCCGATGCCCTGGCCCTGCTGGAGCGCATCGGCCCCAGCCTGGACGAACTGAGGGGACAGCTGTTCGACAGCCAGCACCTCACCGATCAGAGCCGGCTTGCCATCGCCTGCTCCGAGACCATACTGGCCGGCTACCTGGGGCCACTGCTCAACCGCCATCTGCGCCGCGATCCCTATTTGCAATTTTCCACCCACCACACCCCGGTGATCCTGGAGCGGGTGCGCGCCGGCGACGCCGTGCTGGGCGTCTGTGCCGGGGAAATCCTCCACGCCCGGGGGCTGGAGGTGGTGCCGCTGCTGGAAGAAGACATGGTGCTGGTGTCGCCCGAGCCGCCGGACTTCGGCCAGCCGCTGACGGTGGTGACCATCGATCTCGGCAACCCGGCCAACCGCTACCTGGAGCACCGGCTGCGCAGCGTCGGGCTCACGCCCTGGATGCAGATGGACTCCTACTTCGCCGCCGCCGAGCTGGGCCGGGCCGGAGTGGCGCCGGCGGTGGTGCCGCTCGGGGTGGCCCGGCTGATGGGCATAGCCCCGGCCCTGCAACATGCCCCGCCTGCGGGCAGCCGCCTGACCCGGCCGGTCAGCCTGGTGTTCCGGCCCAGCTCGCGCAAGCGGGAGCGGCTGGCCAGCCTGATCAGGGTGCTGGAGCGGCATTTCGCCGGGCTGGCGGGGTAAAGCGGCGCGGCGGGCGCTCCCGTAGGGTCCGTTTCAACGGACCATTCCAGCCACGGCACCGGGATTCGGTCGACTGAAGTCGACCCTACGACGACCCTACGGGACCGCCCCGTCATCGACGCCGCTACCCCACCCAGGCGAACCATTCCGGGTGCTGCTGCCACAACAGCCGCACCGACATCACCAGCGACACCGTCACCAGCATGGGGCGGATGATGCGGGTGCCCCTGGTCACCACCATCTTCGAGCCCAGCCGGGCGCCGACGAACTGGCCGAGAGCCATCGACAGGCCGGCCACCCAGGCCACCTGGCCGCCCAGGATAAAGAACAGCAGGGAGGCGATGTTGGAGGTGAAGTTCAGCAGCTTGGTATGGGCGGTGGCCCTGGCCATGCTGAAACCGGCCAGGGCGATAAAGCCCAAGGCAAAGAAGGAGCCGGTGCCGGGGCCGAAGAAGCCGTCGTAAAAGCCCACCCCGGTGCCCACCAGCAGGGCGAAGGGGATCATGCCCAGGCGCCGGTGGCGATCCTCGTCCCCCACCCGGGGCGAAAACAGGAAATAGAGGGCGAAGGCAGCCAGCAGGAAGGGCAGCACCTTCTGCAACAGGCTGGCGTCGATGCGCTGCACCAGCAGGGTGCCCAGCGTGCTGCCGACAAAGGTGCAGGCCACCGCCCATTTCATGCTGCGCCAGTCGATAAGGCCCCGCCGCAGGTAGTAAAGGGTGGCGGAGAAGGAGCCGAAGCTGCTCTGCAGCTTGTTGGTGGCCAGGGCCATGGTCGGCGGCATGCCGGTGGCCAGCAGCGCCGGTACCGTGATCAGGCCGCCACCACCGGCAATGGCGTCGATAAAGCCGGCCAGCAGGGCGGCCAGGGCCAGCAGGCCCAGTGTCAGTAAATCCAGTTCCATTATTATCCCGTACCGCAACAAGAAGGTGCCCAGCCTACCAGCCTGGCCGGGCCGGCGACAGCGAAACCCCGGACTGACACCTATTCCTGTTATTCATAGATATATCATAAGCACAGAGGTGGCGCCTGGCCATTCAGCCCGGCGGGCGGCTATGGTAACGTAGGCCCGTACCCACGAGGAGATAATAAAATGACGGATTCCGTACTGAGTCTGCTGCCCAATGATTTTCCCGATACCGACGACCGCGCCGTTCTCGACACCGGCGTGCGCCAGCTGGTGCTGGCCGGCGGCTGCTTCTGGTGCACCGAGGCGGTCTACCGCCAACTGGAGGGCGTGCTGAACGTGGTGGCCGGTTATGCCGGCGGTACCGCCGACACCGCCAACTACGACAGCGTCTGCAGCGGCACCACGGATCACGCCGAGGCCATCTGCATCGAATACGACAGCGCCCAGATAGGTCCTGCCACCCTGCTCAAGGTGTTCTTCGGCATCGCCCACGACCCCACCCAGCTCAATCGCCAGGGCAACGATCTCGGTCGCCAGTACCGCTCGGCGGTGTTCTACCGGGACGACAACGAGCGCCGGCTGGCGGCGGACTATATCGCCCTGCTGGAAGAGCACGGCGTGTTCAGGGCACCCATCGTCACCACCCTGGAACCCTTGAATGCGTTTTATCCGGCCGAGGGCTATCATCAGAACTATGCGGCGGCGCACCCCAACCAGCCCTATATCGCCGCCGTGGCCCAGCCCAAGGTGGCCAAGGTGCAGCATTACTTCAAACACCGGCTGAAAAAGGATCTGTAACCATGGCGCAAACTCCCAGCCCCTACGACCTCAGTCCTCCCGGGCCCGAGCAGTTGCAGCAACTGGCCGAAGGGCTCAGCCCGGAAGAGCGCCGCATCCTGCTCAACCAGGGCACCGAACCCCCGTTTTGCGGCGGCCTGCTCGACAATCACGAAGAAGGCAGTTACGTGTGCCGGCTGTGCGCCCTGCCGCTGTTTTCTTCCGCTTGCAAGTTCGAGTCCGGCTCCGGCTGGCCCAGCTTCTATGCGCCCTACCACCCGGATCATATCCGCGAGCTGGTCGATCTCAGCCACGGCATGCGCCGGGTCGAGATCCGCTGCGCCCGTTGCGATGGCCACCTGGGCCATGTGTTCCCCGACGGCCCCGCCCCCACCGGCCTGCGCTATTGCCTGAACTCGGCCTCCCTCGATTTCTGCGCCGAGGGCACGCCCAAGCCGGATCCGCTGCGGCGGGGAGAACGCGACTTTTTATAGGAGACCGCCATGGCGGACAGCAGTGGTACTGAAGGCAGGTTCGAGCAACTCAAACAGGTCCTCACCGACAGTCCGCTGCTGGTCAACGGCTTCGACCGGCAGGGCCGTTGCACGCTGTGGAACCCGGCATGCGAGCGGCTGTTCGGCTGGCGTTTCGAGGAGCTGGCAAGCCACCCGGATCCCCTGGCCCTGTTCTACCCCGACGAGGACGTCCGCCAGGCGGTGAAGAACGGCTTTCTCGCCCCCGCCGGCTCCGGCTTTCAGGAGTGGGCCCCGCTCACCCGCCAGGGCAAGGTACAGCCCTGCCTGTGGGCCAACATCATGCTGCCCAACGGCGAGCTGATCTGCATCGGCCACGACATCAGCGAGCAGAAGCAGGCCGAAACCCAGCTGCAAATGGCTGCCCGGGTGTTCGAATGCAGCACCGAGGGCATCCTTATCACCGATGCGGACAACCGCATCATACGGGTCAATCCCGCCGTCACCCTGATCACCGGTTACAACACCGAGGAACTGCTCGGCCAGACTCCCGCCCTGCTCGCCTCGGGCCGTCACGACGCCGACTTTTTCGAGGCCATGTGGCATCGCCTGGCGACGGAGGATCACTGGCGCGGCGAGATCTGGAACCGGCGCAAGAACGGTGAGATCTATCCCCAGTGGCTGGCCATTTCCGCCCTGCGCGACCGGCAGGGGCGGATCAGCCACTATGTGGCGGTGTTCAGCGACATCAGCCAGCTCAAGGCGGACACCGCCGAACTCGAGCATATCGCCCAGTACGACCCCCTCACCGGCGTACCCAACCGCCGGCTGCTGGCCGACCGCCTGCTCCAGGCCATGGCCCGGGCCAGGCGCCTGGGCAGCCAGCTGGCGGTGTGCTACCTGGATCTGGACGGCTTCAAGCAGGTCAACGACCGGCACGGCCACCCCGCCGGCGACCAGTTGCTCATCGAAATCAGCCGCCGTCTCACCCACATACTGCGCCAGTACGATACCCTGGCGCGGCTGGGCGGCGACGAGTTTGTGCTGTTGTTCGCCGAACTGCAGCACAGCGAGGACATCGCTCCCATCCTCTCCCGGGTGCTGGCGGCGGTGGCCGCCCCGGTCGAGCTGGACGACGCCCGGGTGCAGGTGTCCGCCAGCATCGGCGTGACCTTCTATCCCCACGACGACGGCAGCGCCGATCTGCTGCTGCAGCACGCGGATCAGGCCATGTATCACGCCAAGCAGGGCGGCAGAAACCGCTACCGGTTCTACGATCCCGGCCAGCAGGCGGAGCAGCAGAGCCGCCAGCACCAGTTGAAGGCCCTGGAGCAGGCCCTGCAACGCCGCGAATTCGTCCTCTACTACCAGCCCAAGGTAGATCTACTCAACGGCCGGGTGATCGGCCTGGAGGCGTTGATCCGCTGGCAGCACCCGCAGCTGGGGTTGCTGGTGCCCGCCGCCTTTCTCCATCAACTGGCCGGCAGCCGGCTGGAGTGGGCCCTGGGGCAGTGGGTGCTCGACTCGGTGCTGCACCAGCTCGCCGACTGGCAGGAGCAGGGCCTGGCGCTGGGCGTCAGCCTCAATATCAGCGCCGATCACCTGCTGCAACCGGATTTTGTCGGCCAGCTGGAAGCCAGCCTGGGGCGCCATCCCCAGGTACCGGCGGGTCACCTGGAGCTGGAATTCCAGGAAATCGCCGTCATCCGCCAGCGGGAGCAGCTGACCCGGGTGCTGGAGCAGTGCCACCGGCTGGGCGTTCAGGTCGCGCTGGACAACTTCGGCACCGGCCTCTCCGCCCTTTCCTCCCTGCGCACCCTGCCGCTGGACAGGGTCAACATCGACCACAGCTTCGTCAGCGACATGCTCAGCAACACCGAGGATCTCGAGCTGGTCAGCAGCATGCTGCAACTGGCCCGCACCTTCCACCATCCGGTGGTGGCCGAGGGGGTCGAAAGCCCCGAGCTCGGCGCCCTGCTACTCCGGCTGGGTTGCCATTTCGCCCAGGGCTACGGCATCGCAGAGCCCATGCCGGCGGAGCAGGTGCCCGCATGGATCCGGCGCTGGCATGAGCAGGCCCTGTGGTCCGATCTTCGGAGCCGGCCGGACGCGGGTTAGTCCGCCTCCAGCCGGCGCACGAAATCTTCGATCACCATGTCGTAGAGCCGGTCCTTGAGGAAGAGATCCTCCACCCCGTGATCGATATTGGGGTTGTCGTTCACCTCAATCACCGCCACCCGGCCCTTGCCTTCCTTGATGTCCACCCCGTAAAGGCCGTCGCCGATGGGCCTGACCGCCTTGAGGGCGGCGTTGATCACCGCCTTGGGCGCCTCGAAGGTGGGCAGGGTGACGAAGCCGCCGGAGTCCGCTTCCCGGCCGTTGCCGTTGTGGCGGTAGATCTGCCAGTGCCCCTTCACCATAAAGTATTTGCAGGCGAAGATCGGCTGGTGGTTGAGCACCCCGATGCGCCAGTCGAACTCGGTGAAAAAATACTCCTGGGCCAGCACCAGGGCCGAGGCGTTGCGCAGTTTGCCCAGGGTGTCCACCAGCGCCGCCCGGTCGGCCACCTTGTATACCCCGCGGGAAAAGGCGCCGTCGGGGATCTTCAGCACCAGGGGGTAGCCCAACTCCCGCTCCAGCCAGTCGGCGGCATCCTTCTGTTTGGGATTGACCATCAGCGTCTTCGGCGTGGGCACCCCGTGCTTGGCGAAACTCTCCGCCAGGAAGATCTTGTTGGCGCAGCGCAGTATGGAGGTGGGCGAGTCGATCACCACCAGGCCCTCGTGTTCCGCTTTCTGGGCGAAGCGAAAGGTGTGGTGGTCGATGGCGGTGGTCTCGCGGATAAAGAGGCCGTCGTACTCCGCCAGCCGCTGGTAGTCCTTGCGGGTGATCATCTCCACGTTCACCCCGGCCCGCTCCCCCGCCTTGACGAAGCGCTTGAGCGCCTTGGGATCCGAAGGCGGCAGCGCTTCCTCCGGGTTGACCAGCATCGCCAGATCGTAGCGATAGCGCTTCACCGACTTGGGCTTGCGCCAGATGATGCGGGAATAGGCTTCGAGGGCGTTGGCAAACTGGTCTTCCTCCTCCCCCACCAGATCCCGGGGTGCCAGGGTAGCCAGGCCGGTCAGTTCCCAATGGGTACGCTTTTTAAAACCGAGTTCCATGATGGGGCACGGCAGCCGCTCGAACAGCTCACGGCACAAATTGCCCAGGCCCGGCACCTGGCAGTGGCCGAAATAGCTCTTGATTTTCAGCTGTTTCACCGGCTCGCCGCTGGCCAGCCACTGGTCGAGCGCCTCGGACACGCCGTCGAAGCCGAAGGCGAACAAGCCCTTGTTGCGCAGGTTGTTGAGGGTGGACACCGAGGGGATCACGTTCTGCCCCCGGGCCTCCGCCAGCAAGGAGCAGTAATAGCCGTTGGAAAGGTACTTGCCGGTCTTGCACAGGTTGATGACTCGGGTGCGGGGCGCGTTTTTGGCCGGCGCCTGCTTGAGATAGCTCTCGAAATCGACCAGGTTTTCGGAAGGAAAATAGGGCTCCCAGGCGCTGAGTTCATCGACCACCAGGATCAGTTGGGTCATGGGAAAATCCGTGTTGGTTGCTGACGTTGTGGTTGCCTCACTCTACCGCCAAATCCGCCCGCCGGGCATGGAAATTTACTCGCTGGCGGAATATTTTTGACGTATGTTGAAACGACCCACATGGCCCATCCGGTGACCTATGTCCGACCCCGTCGTCCGCCCCGCCCGCAAGTCCGAACTCACCGCCCTGCTCGCCCTCGAGGCCCGCTGTTTCGAGCAGGACAGGATCAGCCGGCGCAGCTTCCAGCGCTTTATCGAGCATCCCCAGGACATGCTGCTGGTGGCCGAGCTCGGCGACCGGCTGCTGGGCTATATACTGGTGCTGTTTCGCCGCAACACCCGCCTGGCCCGGGTCTATTCGGTGGCGGTGGCGCCCGACGCCCGTGGCCTGGGGCTGGGCCGGCTGCTGATGCTGGCCGCCGAGGACGGCGCCCGGGACAAGGGGGCCGTGTTCATGCGGCTGGAGGTGCGCGCCGACAACACCGCCGCCCAGAACCTCTACCAGCGGCTCGGCTATCGTCAGTTCGGGGTTTTCCACGACTATTACGAGGATCACCAGACCGCCCTGCGCTACCAGAAGCGCATCCACCACTACCATCCTCTCACCGGCGCCAAGGCCGTGCCCTATTATCGCCAGACCACCGAGTTCACCTGCGGGCCGGCCTCGCTGATGATGGCGGTGAGCGCCCTGGATCCGGACTACCGGCCGGAAATCGACGAAGAGCTGCAGCTGTGGCGCGAGGCCACCACCATCTTCATGACCCAGGGCCACGGCGGCTGCGGCCCCCACGGCCTGGCCCTGGCCGCCAAGCGGCGCGGCTTCGAGGTGGAGCTGATGCTGAACCAGCAGGGGCCGCTGTTCGTCAGCAGTGTGCGCACCCCCGACAAGAAGCTGATCCTCGAACGGGTGCACGAACAGTTCCTGGCCCAGATGGCCGAACTCGGCATTAGCCCCCGCTACGGCAACTTCAGCCTGGAGCAACTGGAGCAGGGGCTGTCCCGGGGCCGGCTGCCGCTGGTGCTGATCAGCACCTACCACCTGGACGGGCGCAAGGCCCCCCACTGGGTGCTGGTGTGCGCCATCGACAAGGAGTTCGTCTATATCCACGACCCGGACATCGACGACGACGCCGGCGAAAGCCCGGTGGACAAGCAGTACCTGCCGATAGAGCGCAGCCGCTTCGACCGCCTGGCTCGCTACGGCCAGAACGGCCTGCGCACCCTGGTGTGGGTATACAAGAACTGAGCCGCCCACGGTATGGACAGGAGCTGTCGGTCGCGGATTGTCGTCCGGCGCCACGAGAAAACAAAAAAGTCATTTAATAACAACAACTTGACAATAGCGCCCAATAAAGGGACTCAAACCGTCCCAAACCCGCCTGCTTCCCTTGTGGCGTTGCCCCTGTATAGTTCGTTCAAGTTGAACAGCCTGACAGAGAAGTCCGCATGTTGAAGAAAAGCCTTACCCTGAGCCTGCTGCTGCTCGGCGCGACGCCCGCCATGGCCGGCGAAACCCTCAACACCATTATCGGTGGTGGTGCCGGCGGTGCCGCCGGGGCCGTTATCGGCAAACAGATGGCCGGCGACACCGGCGCCCTGGTGGGGGCCGCCCTGGGTGGTGCCGCCGGTGGCGCCGCCACCGCCAACCGGGGCAACAAGAACGAAGCCGCCCTGGGTGGTGCCGTGGGAGCCCTGGGCGGCGCGGCGCTTGGCAAGAACGTGGCCGGCGACAGTGGCCAGGTGATCGGCGCCGGCATCGGCGGGGGCGCGGGGCCGGCGCTGGGGGCCAAGTCCGGCGATAACCACAAGGTGGTGCACCACCATTACCACGGCAAGAAGAAATGGAAGAAAAAACATCGCCATTGGGATGACTGACATGCGAAAGCCCGGCGCAAGCCGGGCTTTCTTTTGCTCGACCGAAATCGACCACCGGAGCGCAGGCGGCCCGCCTGCATTCCCGCGCAGCGGGAAACCGACCGTGCAACGCCTTTGCGGGCGAGCCGCCCGCGCCCCACAAAGGGCCTTTTTGTTACTGGCTGCGCGGGTGGAACTTTATCTTAAGAAAGATCAAGCCCACTCCCATGAGGGTGCCCAGGGGAAAGGACGGCAGTTGCACCGCCACCAGCACCCAGAAGGGCCATTGCTTGCCCATGCCTTCCGTCGACAGATAACCGGCCCAGGCCCGGCGGCACAGCCATAGCCAGGCCCCCACCAAAAAAGCGATAAACAGCCACAACAAGGGCCCCTGCAGGGCGGCCTCCTGCTCGCCGTTATCCACCGCCTGCTGCATCAGCATGCCGCTGCCGACGAGCAGCAGGCTGATCAGCACCGCCTGCACAATGATGATCACTTTCGCCAGGGTATCGGCGCTTTCCACTTTCATTGTCGTCTTCCTGTCATCTTATCGTTATCAAACTGCCATTTTTGCCTTCTAGCATGGCGTGGTCGTAACCCCATGTGAGCAAAGGATAAATTAAAAATGAGCCAGTTTGAACGAAAGGATGAGCTGAACCACCCGCGCCATGACACTCCCGAATTCACCCGCATGGTCGAACAGGGCCTGAGCCGTCGCCGTTTCCTCGGTGGCGCCGCCGCCCTGGGTGCCGCCGCCTTCTTCGGTGCCTCGCCGATTTCCCGCGCCATCGCCGCCGCCACCGGCAAGAGCCCGTTGCTGGGCTTCAAGGCCGTGCCCGCCAGCACCGAAGACACCATAGTGGTACCGGAAGGCTACAAGGTGGAGCGGCTGATCTCCTGGGGTGACCCCCTGTTCTCCAAGGTGGCCGAGTTCAAGGACAAGGGCGGCAACACCGCCGCCGATCAGGCCGGCCAGTTCGGCGACAACAACGACGGCATGAGCTTCTTTACGGTGGACGACAGCACCGCCATCCTGGCCATCAACAACGAATACACCAACTACGAGCTGATGTTCCCGCACCAGGGCAAGAACATGAGCGAAGACGACGTCCGGCGCGCCCAGGCTGCCCATGGCGTGTCCGTCATCACCATCAAGAAGCAGGCCGACGGCTGGCGCTTCGAGAAGGACGGCAAGTATAACCGCCGCATCGACGCCAACACCCCCATGGCCATCAGCGGCCCGGCCAGGGGCCACGCCCTGATGCAGACCAGCGCCGACCCCAAGGGCGAGCGGGCGCTCGGCACCTTCAACAACTGCGCCAACGGCATGACCCCCTGGGGTACCTACCTCACCTGTGAGGAAAACTTCAACGGCTACTTCGGCACCGACGGCGAAGCCGAACTCTCCCCGGCCCTGGCCCGCTACGGCGTGGCCACAGAAGATGCCGGCTACCAGTGGCACCGGTTCGACGAGCGCTTCGACTTGGCCAAACACCCCAACGAGCCCAACCGCTTCGGCTGGGTGGTCGAGATCGACCCCAGGGATCCCTCGTCCACCCCCGTCAAGCGCACCGCCCTGGGTCGCTTCAAGCACGAGAACGCCGAGCTGGTGATCGACCGGGACGGCCATGTGGTGGTGTATCTCGGCGACGACGAGCGCGGCGAGCACCTGTACCGCTTCGTCAGCAAGCACAAGTACAACCCTGAGGATCAGGCCGCCAACCGCAACCTGCTGGAAGACGGTACCCTGTACGTGGCCCGGTTCCACAATGGCCCCAACGGCGCGCTGAAAGGCAAGGGCGAATGGATTGAACTCTCCTTCGGCAAGAACGGCCTGACCCCGGAAAACGGCTTCAACAGCCAGGCCGAGGTGCTGATCCACGCCCGCCTCGCCGCCACCCAGGTGGGTGCCACCACCATGGACAGGCCCGAGTGGGTGGCGGCCCACCCCACCGAGCCGGTGGTGTTCTGCACCCTGACCAACAACAAGAACCGCGGCACCAAGGACAACCAGCCGGTGGACGGCCCCAACCCCCGCGCCGAAAACCACTACGGCCAGATCGTGCGCTGGCGTCCGGCGGGTGGCCGCCACACCGCCGCCGAGTTCGACTGGGATCTGTTCGTGCTGGCCGGCAACCCCGAGGTGCATAACGGCAGTCTCTACGCCGGCTCCGCCAACGTCAACGCCGACAACATGTTCAACAGCCCGGACGGCATCGGTTTCGACCAGGGCGGCCGGCTGTGGATCCAGACCGACGGCAACTACTCCAACCAAGGCGATTTCGCCGGCCAGGGCAACAACCAGATGCTGTGCGCCGACCCGGACAGCGGCGAGATCCGCCGCTTCCTCACCGGCCCCGTGGCCTGTGAAGTGACCGGCCTGGCCTTTACCCCGGATCAGAAGACCCTGTTCGTGGGCATCCAGCATCCGGGAGAAGAGCTGGCCGGCTCCCACTTCCCCCTGGGCGGCGACAGCACGCCCCGCTCCAGCGTGATGGTCATCACCCGGGAAGACGGCGGCATCATCGGCGCCTGAACGACGCCAGTCTGAACAAAGGGGCCGGAGTACTCACTCCGGCCCCTTTTTTATGGAGCCGTGATCTTCCCCCGCTTTTGCTGTTACCCTGTGGCCATGGCGTTTCTGTTCCAACTCATTAATACCGTTAAGGAAATCCCATGAAATACAGAAAACTGGGCAACACCGACCTCGATGTCAGCCTGATTGGCCTGGGCACCATGACCTGGGGCGAGCAGAACACCGAGGCCGAGGCCCACGCCCAGCTCGACCTGGCCCTGGATCAGGGCGTCAACCTTGTCGACACCGCCGAGATGTACCCGGTGCCGCCGCGCCAGGAAACCCAGGGGCGCACCGAAACCATGATCGGCAACTGGCTGGCCGCACGCGGCAACCGCGACAAAATAGTGCTGGCCACCAAGGTGGTGGGGCGCGCCCACGATCCCAAGCGCCCCTCCTACTTCCGCGACGGCCAGCCCAAGTTGGACAGGGCCAATATCGTCGCCGCCCTGGACGACAGCCTGCGCCGGCTGCAGACCGACTACATCGACTTCTACCAACTGCACTGGCCGGATCGCACCACCAACATGTTCGGCCAGCTCGGCTTCGAGACCCTGGTGGAGGAAGAGAGCATCCCCATCGAGGAAACCCTGGCGGTGCTGGACGAGCTGGTGAAGGCGGGCAAGATCCGCCATATCGGCGTGTCGAACGAAACCGCCTGGGGCGTGCACAAATTCCTGGCCGCGGCGGACAAACTCGGTTTGCCGCGCATCCAGGGCATCCAGAACCCCTACAACCTGCTCAATCGTACCCACGAGGTGGGGCTGTCGGAATTCAGCCTGCGCGAGCGGGTGGGCCTGCTGGCCTACTCGCCGCTGGCCTTCGGCATGCTGAGCGGCAAGTACGAGAACGGCGCCCGGCCGGAAAACGCCCGCCTCACCCTGTACAGCCGCTTCCAGCGCTACTGCAACCCCCAGGCCCGCGCCGCCACCAGCGCCTACGTGGCCCTGGCCCGGGAGCACAGCCTGACCCCGGTGCAACTGGCCCAGGCCTTCGTCAACAGCCGGCCCTTCGTCACCAGCAACCTGATCGGCGCCACCACCCTGGCACAGCTGAAGGAAAACATCGCCTCGGTGGAGGTCGAACTGAGCGAAGCGGTGCTGGCCGGCATCGCCGAGACCCACCGCCAGTGGTCCAATCCGGCGCCCTGACGGCCCGGCCGCTCAGATCGCCGGCCGGCGGACCAGCTCCGCCGGTCGGCGCTCTACCAGCACCCGGCCCCGGCGCACCGAATAGAGCACCTCGCCCTGGCGGCGGATCACCTCGAAATCATCCTCCCCCTCCAGGATCACAAAGCTGGCCGGCTTGCCGACCGCGATGCCGTAATCATCGAGACCCAGCACCCGGGCGCCGTTGTCGGTGATCAGATCCAGTGCCCGGGAGATGTCCTCGTAGCCCATCATCTGGCAGATGTGCAGGCCCGCGTCCAGCACCCGCAGCAGCTTGCCGTTACCGAGGGAATACCAGGGATCCCGGATGGAGTCTTCCGCCAGCGCCACCTTGATGCCCGCCGCCAGCAGCTCCTTCACCCGGGTCACGCCCCGGCGCTTGGGATAACTGTCGAAGCGCCCCTGCAGGTGGATGCTCTCGGTGGGACAGGACACGAAGTGGATGCCGGACATCTTCAGCAACCGGAACAGCTTGGAGCAGTAGGCGTTGTCGTAGGAATGCATGGCGGTGGTGTGGCTGGCGGTGACCCGCTCGCCCATGCCGGCCTCCAGGGCGGCGGTGGCCAGCACCTCCAGGAAGCGGGAGGCAGGATCGTCGGTTTCGTCGCAGTGCACGTCCACCCGCTTGTTATGCCGTTTGGCCAGCGCCATCACCCAGTGCATGGACTCCACCCCGTATTCCCGGGTGAACTCGAAATGGGGAATGCCGCCCACCACGTCGGCCCCCTCCGCCAGCGCCTGCTCCATCAGCCCCTTGCCGTTGGGGTAGGACAGTATCCCCTCCTGGGGAAAGGCCACTATCTGCAGATCGAGCACCGGCTTCAGCCGCTCCCTGAGGCGGACCAGGCTCTTCAGCGCCACCAGCCCCGGATCGGTCACGTCCACATGGGTACGCACATGCTGGACCCCGTTGGCCGCCAGCAGCTCCACCGTGCTCAACACCCGTCGCTCCACGTCCGCCGGTGTCAGCAGCGGCTTGCGCTCGGCCCAGCGCTCTATGCCCTCGAACAGGGTGCCGCTCATGTTCCAGCTCGGCTCGCCGGCGGTGAGCGCCGCGTCCAGGTGGATATGGGGCTCGACCAGGGGCGCGCACAGCAGGTTGCCCCCCGCATCCAGCGCCCCCGGCTCCGCCCCCAGGGCGGCCTGGGGGCGGATGGCGGTGAAATGCTCCTCGGCCACGTCCAGGGTAAAGAGCCCTTCCTGTTGTCTCAGCCTGGCATTGATGATCCTCATCCCGTTCCCCCGCACCGATAGGTATTCAATAAGGTCCTTTTGCAGCTTAGCCCGTCCGGCCGGGGAGAAACAAGGCCGGCACTAATCCCAGCCACCGTCGAGCAGCGGGACGTCCAGCCAGCGGGCCAGGCCGGCGGCGCCGTCCCGCATCAGCGCATGGTGGCTCCAGGCGAACAGTGGCCGGGCCAGGGGGGCGGCCAGGTTCATCCAGCGGCGGGTGGTACGCACCCGCCATTCGTAGCGAACCCGGGTAATGCCCGCCTGTTCCGTCAGTTGCCAGCAGCCCCAGCCCTCCAGATCGCCGCGGGCCTCGCCCACGATCACCCACGGGGGATAAAGCCGAGTCACCCGCATATCGAACGCCAGCCCGTAGCCCAGCCGGCTCTGCCAGTGGTAACGGTACACCCGGCCGATGCCCCGCCCGTCGCCGGGGGCCAGCTCCCGTACCCGCACCAGCCCCTTCCACCACAGGGGCCAGCATTGGGACTGGCTGATGGCCTGGTACACCACCTCCAGGGGCGCGGCTATCCGCCACAGGGTCACGAAGTGATAGCACGCCATGCGGGCCTCAGGGGAAGAAGACATCGTCGGCAAAGGGCGGATCCAGCTCGATGCGCTCCAGCCACACGGTTTCGAGCAAATTGCCCCGGGCGTCATGGCTTATCACCCGCACCGGAAACAGCAGGGCCTTGTCCAGCCATATCTCGTAGCGGGCCACCTGCCCCGGCCCGGCCGGGCCCCGCGCCAGCAGCTGCAGCACAAGGCGCTCGCCCAGCCGGCTCTCTCCCAGCAGCCGTAGCTCCCCCAGTTGGGCGAGCCGCCGGGCGCTGTGCAGCAGCACGCCCACGTCGGATCTGTCCAGCCGGTGGCCGCGGGGGCTTTTCACCAGCCGGTTGTCGGGGCTCAGGCTCAGGGAAGGCCCCTTCAGGCCGAAGGGCCAGAGCCGCACCCGCTCGCTGTAGGGACTGTAGATCAGCACGGCGCCGGCGTGGGGCGAAATCACGTCCAGCCGAACCAGGCCGGGCTTGCGGTAGGCATAGCGCAACTGCTGGTTGCCTCCGGGCCCCTCGCTGCGCAGCTCCAGCCGGTAGCCCTGGAGTTGCTCGAAGCGGGCCAGGGCCTGTTCCAGGGGATCCGCGCTATCCAGTGCCAACGCCATCAGCAACAGCATGCCGCTCAACATGGGTCACTCCACCACCTCCAGTATCCCGGCCATGCCCCGCTCCTGGTGGCTGGGGAAGAAGGCCAGCTTTTCCCGGCAGTAGAAGGGGGTCTGGCCGGTGGCCGTGGGGGTAAACCGAATGGGTTTTTCACGGCGGCCCAGCATCTCGTCCACGTCCAGCCCCATGCGCGGCGACCAGATCACCAGGCTGTGGGGCGTGAGCCCCGGCTCCTTGCGGACCACCAGCTCCACCGGCAGCCCGACCCTGACGACGATATGGTCGGGGCGGAAGAAATAGTTGCCGCCGACCACCTCCACCCGCTGCACCCCGTCGGCATCGAGCCGGGCCTGCACCGGCTCGATGCCGACGGGGTGCAGCGGGTGGAGGTGGTC
>NZ_NMUO01000091.1 GCF_002237365.1 Zobellella denitrificans | reverse complement strand
CCCAACCACTGCGAGTGCCCACACAGTTTGCTTGATAAGTTGTTAAAGAGCGTTGACCGTTAGCGGGTCAGGGCTGCGTATTCTACGCCGTCCGTTTGATTCGTCAAGCCTCAAAACCGAAGTTTTTCCGCTTGTGACCGCCGGCGTGTTCCGCCGTGTCAGTGAGGGCGCATTATAGGGAGCCGCGCTTTTTGCGCAAGGGCTTTTTTGATAAAAAAAAACCGTTCGCTCAAAACTCGACCAAAACACCATTTTCCCGCCTTGTTTTGATCCTGATCCCTGTTTCCGATACGCTGCCGCCTATAATGGGTATATTAAATACATGTATAGGTATCACCATGCAGATCCTCGATGCAGAAAGAGAAAGCAAGATATGGCCCCTGTTCCGCCTGGGCTTCCGGGTATTCTTCCTGGGCGGCGCCCTCTTCGCCACCCTGGCCATGGCCATCTGGGCCCTCACCCTGTCGGGGGCGCCGCTTTTGCCCGGCATCACCAATCCCATCTGGTGGCACGCCCATGAAATGATCTTCGGCTTCGGCCTGGCCATTGTCGCCGGCTTTGTGCTGACGGCCATCCAGAACTGGACCGGCATTCCCGGGATCCGCAGCTGGCCTCTGGCGCTGGTGGCCGGGCTCTGGCTGCTGCCCCGGCTGTTGATGCCGCTGCGGGGGGAACTCAATCTTCTGGTGATGGTGCTCGACCTGCTCTGGCTGCCGCTGGTGGCGGGCATGCTGGCCAGACCCATCATCCAGATCAAGCAATGGCGCAATTTGTTCTTCGTACCTTTGCTCGCCTTTTTTACCCTGCTCAATGCCCTGAGCTACTACGCCGCTTTCGGCCATAACTGGCTGCTGGCGGAACGGGTCTTTATCACCGCCGTGCTGGCCCTGACCGCCCTGCTGGCGGTAATGGGCGGACGGGTGATCCCCTTTTTCACTTCCCGGGCGACCAATACCGAGAAGCCGCAGCCAATCGCCTGGCTTGAAAAACTGAGCCTGGGAGCGCTCTGGCTCTCCACCCTGGGCTGGTTGTTGCTCCCCAGAACGGCTCTGTTCAATGGCCTGCTCGCTCTGATACTGCTCACCGCCGCCATCGGTAACCTGGCACGACTGGCCCGCTGGAACAGCCGGTTGACCCTGAAGATCCCCCTGTTGTGGATACTGCATCTCGGCTATCTGTTTATCCCCCTGGGCTTGCTGGCCATGGCCGCCGCCTTGCAGCAGTGGGGCATCACCGTCTCCCTGGCCAGCCACTGGCTGACCGCCGGCGCCCTGGCCGCGGTGATCCTCGGCATGATCGCCCGGGTTTCCCTGGGCCACTCAGGCCGGCCGTTGGAGATCGGCAGATCCATTGTGGTGGCCTTCGCCCTGATCATTGTTGCCGCCCTGTTGCGCAGCCTGCTGCCGCTGCTGGCGCCGGGCATGACCGTTATCGCCTACCATGGCAGCGCCCTGGCCTGGATCCTGGCCTTTGGCCTGTTCTGCTGGATCTACTGGCCGGTGCTGACCCGTCCCCGGGTGGACGGACGGCCAGGCTGAAACGATGAGGGAATAAGTAAAGAGGGGGGAGGCATGGCCTCCCCCCTCTGCTGGTCCGGTTACTGGTTTAGCACCAGGCCGCTGCCGTTGGCGTCCAGCTCCAGCGGCTTGCCGGGCACCACCCGTCCCGACAAAATGGCCTGGGCCAGCGGGTCTTCCACCTTGTGCTGTATCGCCCGCTTGAGCGGCCGCGCTCCGAACAGGGGATCGAAGCCCGCGTGGGCCAATTTTTCCAGCAACTGGTCGGTGATGGTCACATCAAAGCCCATGGCTTCTAGCCGGTCCACCAGACCCTGCATCTGGATACGGGCGATCGACTTGATGTGATCCTCGGCCAGCGGGTGGAACACCACTATCTCGTCGATGCGGTTGATGAACTCGGGCCGGAACTGGTGTCCCAGCACCTCCATCAGCATGGCTTTCATCTGCTGGTAGTCCTTGCCGGCACTGTGCTCCTGGATCAGATCCGAACCGATGTTGGAGGTCATGATCACCACCGTATTGCGAAAGTCCACGGTGCGCCCCTGGCCGTCGGTCAGACGGCCGTCGTCCAGCACCTGCAGCAGGATGTTGAACACGTCCGGATGGGCCTTTTCCACCTCGTCCAGCAGGATCACCGAATAGGGCTTGCGGCGAACCGCCTCGGTCAGGTAGCCCCCTTCCTCGTAGCCCACATAACCGGGAGGCGCGCCTACCAGACGGGACACCGAGTGTTTCTCCATAAACTCCGACATGTCGATGCGCACCATGGCATCGCGGCTGTCGAACAGGAAGTCGGCCAGCGCCTTGCACAGCTCGGTCTTGCCCACCCCGGTCGGGCCCATAAACAGGAAGGAGCCCACCGGCCGGTTGGGATCGGACAGGCCGGCCCGGCTGCGGCGGATGGCATTGGCCACGGCGTCCACCGCCTCGTCCTGGCCGATCACCTGCTCGTGCAGGCTCTCTTCCATGCGCAGCAGCTTCTCCTTCTCCCCTTCCAGCATCTTGGCCACCGGAATGCCGGTCCAGCGCGACAGCACATCGGCGATCTCTTCATCGGTAACCCGGTTTTTCAGCAGGTGCTGCTCCTGCATCTCGGCCTGGGCGGCCAGGTCCAGCTGTTTTTCCAGCTCGGGGATACGCCCGTACTGCAGCTCGGACATCCGCGTCAGATCGCCGGCGCGTCGGGCGACATCCAGTTCCAGCCGCACCTGCTCCAGCTCGGCCTTGATATGCTGGGTGCCGGCCAGGGCCGCCTTTTCCGATTTCCAGACTTCGTCCAGCTCCGCGTATTCCCGTTCCTTCTCCGCCAGTTCGTCTCGGATCAGTTGCAGCCGCTTGCGGCTGCCCTCGTCGTCTTCCTTCAGCAGCGCCTGTTCTTCCAGCTTGAGCTGGATGATGCGCCGATCCAGCCGATCCAGCGGCTCGGGCTTGGAGTCGATCTGCAGCCGGATGCTGGAGGCCGCCTCGTCGATCAGGTCGATGGCCTTGTCGGGCAACTGGCGATCGGCGATATAGCGGTGGGACAGGGTCGCCGCCGCGACGATGGCCGGATCGGTGATCTGCACATGGTGGTGCAGCTCGTAGCGCTCCTTCAGGCCGCGCAGTATGGCAATGGTGTCCTCCACCGTCGGCTGGTTGACCAGCACCTTCTGGAACCGGCGTTCGAGCGCCGCGTCCTTCTCCACGTACTGGCGGTATTCGTCCAGGGTGGTGGCGCCCACGCAATGCAGCTCGCCCCGGGCCAGGGCCGGCTTGAGCATGTTGCCCGCATCCATGGCGCCCTCGCCCTTGCCGGCGCCGACCATGGTGTGCAGTTCGTCGACAAAGAGGATGATCTGCCCCTCTTCCTTGGCCAGCTCGTTGAGCAGCGCCTTGAGCCGCTCTTCGAACTCGCCCCGATACTTGGCGCCGGCCACCAGGGCGCCCATGTCGAGGGACAGCACCCGCTTGTTCTTGAGGCCTTCCGGCACCTCGCCGTTGATGATGCGCTGGGCTAGGCCTTCGACGATGGCGGTCTTGCCCACCCCGGGCTCGCCGATCAGCACAGGGTTGTTCTTGGTGCGCCGCTGCAGCACCTGGATGGTGCGGCGGATTTCATCGTCCCGGCCGATCACCGGATCCAGCTTGCCCTGCTCGGCCCGCTCGGTGAGATCGATGGTGTACTTTTCCAGCGCCTGGCGGTTTTCCTCGGCATTGGGATCGTCCACCTTCTGGCCGCCGCGCACCTGATCGATGGCCTGGGTCAGCCTGTCCTTGGTCAGCCCCACCCGCTTGAGCAGCTCGCCCAGCTCGCCCTTGTCGTCCAGCGCCGCCAGCAGGAAGAGTTCCGAGGAGATGTAGGCATCCTTGCGCTGCTGGGCCAGCTTGTCGCACTGGTTGAGCAACCGGCCGAGTACCGGCGATACCTGCACGTCCATGTCGCCGCCGCTCACCCTGGGCAACCGGCCCAGGGCCTTGTCGAGTTCGACCCGCAGGCTGTTGCTGTCCACCCCGGCGGTGGTCAGCAGCGGGCGCAGGGTACCGCCTTCCTGGTTGAGCATGGCCAGCAGCAGGTGGCTGGGCTCGATGTAGGCGTGATCCCGCCCCAGCGCCATGGACTGGGCGTCTTGCAGGGCGAGTTGGAATTTACTGGTCAGACGATCAAGACGCATCAGCATTCTCCTCGAAAGAGCCGCTCGGCGGCGGGAGCAAAAGAGTGATTACTGATACTAAAGATGGGGGGTTGTGGCCGGATTTCAACCGGCTACAACATAAGTTTTTGCTAATCCAGCCAGATCAGGCTGGCCATGCGGCCGGTGCGGCCGTCGCGCCGGTAGGAGAAAAAGCGCTCCGCTTCACTGTGGGTACAGTGTTCACCGCCGTAAATATGGTGCACCCCCGCCGCCGCCAGTCGCAACCGGGCCAGGTGGTAGAGATCCGCCAGCCACTTGTCGCCCCTGGGCATGAAGGCATCGGCCGCAAGCGCCGAGTGCTCGATAAAGGCTTCCCTGACGTCCGTTCCCACCTCGAAGGCCCGGGGCCCGATGGCCGGCCCCATCCAGGCCAGCACCCTATCGGGATCGACCTGCATGGCCGCCAGGGTGGCCTCGAGCACCCCGCCGGCCAGGCCGCGCCAGCCGGCATGCGCCGCCCCCACCACGGTGCCGGCGTCGTCGCAGAACAGCACCGGCAGGCAGTCGGCGGTCATCACGGCGCACACCTGACCCGGGGTGCGGGTGACCACGGCGTCGGCAGTGCGATCCTGATCCGCCGTCGGCAGGATCAGCACCCGGGTGCCGTGCACCTGCTCCAGCCATACCGGCTCCGCCGGCAGGTTGAGGCAGGCACCCAGCCGTTCCCGGTTGGTGGCCACATCCTGGACCCGGTCGCCCACATGGGCGCCCAGGTTGAGGCTGTTGAAGGGCGCCTGGCTCACGCCGCCCTGACGGCAGCTCTGGGCGGCGCAGACATTGGCCGGTGCCGGCCAGTCGGGCAGTATCACATCCATACCAGCTCGTCCGGATTGGCCTTGGTGTCGGCGCGCAGCACCTCGACCAGCGCTATCATGTCCTCGGGTACCGGGGCGTGCCATTCCATCAGTTCACCGCTGACGGGATGGGCCAGGCGCAGCATCACCGCGTGCAACGCCTGGCGCTTGAAGCCGCGCAGGAATTCCAGCAGCTCGGGGCTGGCGCCGCGCGGCGGCTTGAGCCGGCCGCCGTAAACGGGATCCCCCACCAGGGGATGCTTGAGGTAAGCCATGTGCACTCGGATCTGGTGGGTACGGCCGGTTTCGAGCCGCAACCGCAACCGGGTATGGGCCCGGAACTTTTCCATCACCCGGTAGTGGGTGACCGCCGGCTTGCCGGTCGGGGTCACCGCCATCTGGATGCGCTGGGTGGGGTGGCGGCCGATATTGGCGTCCACGGTGCCGCCGGCGGTCATGTGGCCGATGGCCACCGCCTCGTATTCCCGGGTGATGTCCCGTGCCTGCAGGGCGGCCACCAGGTGGGTCTGGGCCGGCACCGTCTTGGCCACCACCATCAGGCCGGTGGTGTCCTTGTCGAGCCGGTGCACTATGCCGGCCCGGGGCACCTCGGCGATGGCGGGACAATGGTGCAACAGGGCGTTGAGCAGGGTGCCGTCCGGGGTGCCGGCGCCGGGATGAACCACCAGGCCGGCGGGCTTGTTGATCACCAGGATATGGTCGTCTTCGTAGACGATATTGAGCTCAATGGCCTCGGGCTCGAACCGCACCTCGTCTTCCAGCTCGGCGTTCACCAGCACCTGCTGCCCCGGCAACACCTTTTCCCGCGGTTTGCTCACGACTTCGCCATCCAGCCGCACCTGCTCCTGCTGGATCCAGGTTTTTATGCGGGATCGGGAATAATCGGGGAACATTTCCGCCAACGCCTGATCCAAGCGTTGACCGTATTGATGATCGGCGACCACGCCGCTCAGTTCGATTTGCTGGCTCATAGAGACCACTGGTTACCAAAAGAAATTTAATTGGGTATTCTAGCGGTTCTTGACGCTGAGCTTAATCAGTTTCCGCTTACTTAGTTTCCGACTCGCAAAAATGGACTCATTCAATGGCTAAACAACGAAGCGTATGGCTCACCCTGACTCTTACCCTGGCGCTGGCCGCCGCCGGCTGTTCCAGCACCAAGAAGGATGCGGTGCCGGATGAGCCGCCCGAGGTACTCTACCAGGAGGCCCAGGAGCGCTTGCAGGCGGGCAACTTTATCCGCGCCGCCGAATTGCTGGAAGCCATGGACTCCCGTTATCCGTTTGGCGCCTACTCAAACCAGGTCCAGCTCGATCTCATCTACGCCTACTACAAGCAGGACGATACCGCCCGGGCGCTGGCCAATATCGACCGCTTCATCCGCCTCAATCCCAACCACCCCAGCGTGGACTACGCCCAGTACATGCGCGGCCTGACCAACATGGCCACCGACTACAACTTCTTCCAGGAGTTGCTCAATATCGACCGGGCCGATCGGGATCCGGCCTATGCCCGCCAGGCCTTCGCCGACTTTCGCCAACTGCTGCGCCAGCATCCGGACAGCGTCTATGCCGCCGATGCCCGGGCGCGGATGATCAGCCTGAAGAACCGCCTGGCCCGCTACGATCTGGCGGTGGCCCAGTTCTACGTGAAACGCGGCGCCTGGCTGGCGGCCGCCAACAGGGCCAAGTTCGTGGTGCAGTCCTACCCGGATACCGACACCATGAAACCGGCCCTGGAAATCATGGCCGACGCCTATGAGCGGCTGGGCCTGACCGACATGGCCAACAACGCCAAGGCGGTGCTCAGGGCCAATTTCCCCGCCGGCTGAGGCTTCTCCCTTCCCAAAAACGGCAGGCCCCGCCTTGGCGGGGCCTGCTGCTTCCAGAAAGCCATCAGACTCACAACTGCTGGTCGCTGAAGTAGGCGCTCAGGAAGTCGTCGAAGCTCAGGGTGTCGGCGCGTTCTATCTTGCGCTGGCGGGCCAGGGAGCGCACAGCTTCTTCATCGAAGTAGCTGTCCTCCCAGTAGCGGGGACGGCTGTTGAGCAGTTGCTCGTGGTAGCGGGCGGACAGGGCCAGGCCGAAGGGCAGTATGTCCTGGCCGGTATCCTGCAGCGCCTTCAGCACCCGGGCCGAGAGGGTCAAGGAGGGATCGCGGATGGCCGCCAGTTGCTGGCGATGCGCCTCCCGGTAGCAGCCCCGGCCGCAGCAGGAGTCCAGCAACCGGGCGACATCGGCCAGTTCCTCGAAATAGCGCTCACCCAGGGCCTGCAGACCGAGGTGTTCGCCGCCGAACACCTCCAGTTCCAACCCGGGCTTGCGCCCTTCCAGCACCACCTTGGTGAAGTTGCGCCGGTTGAGGGCGATCTCCTCTTCGCCCAGGGGCGCGGAAGGGGTCAGCAGGCACCACAGCAGGAAGGTATCCAGGAAGCGGATCTGGGACTGCTCTATGCCCACCGCCGCGAAGGGGTTGACGTCGATGGAGCGCACTTCGATGTATTCCACCCCGCGCGAGTCCAGTGCCTGGGAGGGCTTTTCGCCGCTCTCGGTGGTGCGCTTGGGACGGATGGGGGCGTACAGTTCGTTCTCTATCTGCAGCACATTGTCGTTGAGCTGGCGGTATTCGCCGTCCACCTTCACCCCGATTTTGGCGAACTCCGCCGCATGGGTGCCGATGGCCCGGCGCAGGGACGCCACGTACTGATCCAGGCTGTTGAGGGAGATATTGAGCCCGGCCTGGGCGTTGTTGGTATAGCCCAGATCCGACAGCCGCAGCGAGGTGGCGTAGGGCAGATAGAGGGTGCCCTTGCCCAGGCGCTCGAACGGCAGGTGATGATCCTTGCCCTTGAGGAAGGAACCGCACAGGGCCGGCGAGGCGCCGAACAGGTAGGGGATCAGCCAGCCGAAACGGTAGACGTTGCGGATAAGCCCCAGATAGGCTTCGGACACGAAATCCTGCAGGCAGCCGCCGTTGCCCTCCAACTGATGCCACTCGCTCCAGAAGCTGTCGGGCATGGAGAAGTTGAAATGCACCCCGGCGATCACCTGCATCCGGCTGCCGTAGCGGTGGTGCAGCCCCTGGCGGTACAGGGTTTTCATCCGGCCGATGTTGGAGCTGCCGTACCGGGCCAGGGGAATGTGCTCGTCCCCCTTCAGCAGGCAGGGCATGCTGAGCGGCCACAGCTGCTCGTTGTCCAGGTGGCGCACGGTGTAACGGTGGATATCGGTCAACTGGGCCAGCAGTATCTCCACCGAGTCGGACACCGGGGTGATGAACTCCATCAGCGATTCGGAAAAGTCGGTGGTGATGTTGGCGTGGGTAAGGGCCGAGCCCAGGCTGGCCGGGTGGGGAGTCTGGGCCAGGTGACCGTCCGGGGTGATGCGCAGGCATTCGCGCTCGATGCCGCGGCGGATGCCCTTGATGGCGGGCAGCCGCTCGGGAGCCTGCAGGGCGAGGATGCGTTCGGCCAGGGAAAGGGTTGTTTCTGTCATTATGGTTACTCTGTGGCGCGGGCCGCCGAGGCGGACCCGCGGGAGGCGGTGGCCTCGTCAGTCAATGGTCAAATCCTGCACCGGAAGATTGAGTTGCGCCAGCGATTTTTCAAGTTTTGCCTTGTCGCCGACCACCACTATCACCATGTCGTCGGGCTTGAGCCATTGGCCGGCCACCTCGGTCAGGCGAACGCCGTCGATGGCGGCCACTATCCGCTGTTGCTCGCTCAGGTAATCCGGCGACAGCTCCATCATCGCCAGTTGCAACAGGAAACCGGCTTTCTGGCTCAGGGTTTCATAGGCCAGGGCGTCCTGCTGGGAATAGCTGCTGCGCAGGTAGGACAGCTCTGCCGGGTTGGGACCTTCGGCCTTGAAGCGGGCGAACTCCGCCAGTATGTTCTCGATGGCCGAGGCCGTCACGTCGCCGCGTACGTCGGTGGCCACCACGAACACCCCCGCATCCCGGTTGCCGGTGAAGAAGGAATTGGCGCCGTAGGTAAAGCCCTTGTCTTCCCGCAGGTTCTGGTTGATGCGGCTGTTGAAGTTGCCGCCCAGGTTGAAGTTCATCAGGTTGGCATGGAAGAAGGGGCCGGTGGCGTCCAGCGGCAGGGCGCGCCGGCCGATACGCAACGCCGACTGCACGGCGCCGGGCACGTCCACCACATAGATGCCGCCACGGGCCGGCTGGGATGCCACCCGCACCGGCGGCAGCTCGGCCGCCTCGCCCTGCCAGCGGCCGAGGAAGGCGAAGGCCTCCCTGGCCTGTTCGGGCGCCAGATCGCCGGCCACTATTACATGGCCGTTGGCCGGGTTGTAGAAACGCTCGTAGAAGTCCTTCACCTGCGCCAGGGTCAGCCTGGCCACCGTCTCCGGCCGGCCGTCGTCCGGCTGCCCCATGCGGGTATCGCCGTACATCAGCTTGCGGAAACCATGCTGGGCCAGCCAGGAAGGCTGGTGTCGGCTCTGGGCCATGCCCTCCAGCATACGGGCCTTGACCAGCTCGAAATCCTGCTCGCGCAGGCCCGGGCTGAACAAGAGCTCCTCCACCAGGGCCAGGGTCTGGGCCAGGTTTTCGGTCAGGCTGGTGACCTCGACAAGGTTGGTATAAAAGCCGCTGCGGACATTGACGCTGGCGCCCAGGCGCTCCAGCGCCTCGCTGAATTCGCCATTGGTGAGCCGGGCCGTGCCCTGGTTCATCATGGCCGCGGTCAACGCCGCCAGCCCCTCCTCGCCCTCGACCTCGGCCCGCTGGCCACCGGGCAGCGACAGTATCACCGACACCACCGGGATCTCGTCGTTGAGGGTGCCCAGCAGCTGAATGTTGTTGTCCAGGGTGTGGCGCCACAGGGCCGGTACCCGGACCTGCACCGGCGCCCCCGCCTCCGGCATCCGGCTGCGATCGAAGTTGTCCACCACCTCGCGCAGCGGCAGTTCGTCGATATGGTCCCGCTCGGGCAGTTGCCGCTCGGGCGTCCGGTAATCCGGCTCGGCCGCCTGCCATTCGGTCTTGCCCCTGGGCACCACGCTTAAGCTTGCCCTGGGTTTATCCTGCAGGTACTGGCCGTAGACCGCCCGGACGTCGGCCGGCGTGGTGGCCGCCAGTTGGCGCCAGGCGTTGATGACGTAGAGGGGATCGTCCTTCAGCACCTGGCCCAGGGCCAGTTGCCGCGCCTTGCCCTGGCTGCTGTCGAGCCCCAGGATCAGCTCGGCCCGCAGTTGGGTCACCGCCTTGTCGACGTCGTCGGCATCGATACCCCGCTCGTGGATGGCGGCGATGATGCGGTCGATTTCCTGCTGGAGGCCAGCCAGCGAGCCATCCCGGGACGGGTTGGCGTAGGCCCAGATGCTGAAGGTACAGGCCAGCTCGGCGCAGTAGTGGCTGGCGCCGGCGCCCACCGCCTTGCCGCTCTCCACCAGTTGCTGGTAGAGCAGCGAACTCTTGCCACCACCCAGCACATTGGCCAGCACGTCCAGCGCCGCCTCCTGCTCATGGCCCAGATGGACGGTGGGATAGGAAACATAGAGCATGGGCAGGCGGATGCGGGGATCCTCCAGGGTCTGGTGCCGGCTCTGCTCGAGCCGGGCCGGCCGGGGCTCGGCCCGCGCGACCGCGGGGCCGGCGGGGATGGGGCCGAAATACTGGTCCACCCAGGCCAGGGGCTGGTCGACATCGAAGTCACCGGAGATCACCAGGGTGGCGTTGTTGGGGCCGTACCAGCGCAGGAAGAAGGCCTTGAGATCGTTCACGTCGACCCGGTCCAGATCCTCCACATAACCGATGGGCTGCCAGCTGTAGGGGTGGTCACGCGGATAGAGCAGCTCGCCCATGCGCTCGCCCACCAGGCCATAGGGCTGGTTGTCGACCCGCTGGGCCCGCTCGTTCTTGACCGTGTCCCGCTGGATCTCGAACTTGCGCTGGCTCACCGCCTCCAGCAGGAACCCCATGCGGTCCGCCTCCAGCCAGAGCACCTTCTCCAGGTGGTTGGCGGGCACCGTCTGGAAGTAGTTGGTCCTGTCCTGGTTGGTGGTGCCGTTCATGGTGCCGCCGGCTTCGTTGATCAGGCGGAAATGCTCCTGATCGCCCACGTGCTTGGAGCCCTGGAACATCATGTGCTCGAAAAAATGGGCAAAGCCGGTCTGGTCCGGCTCTTCCCGGGCCGAACCCACGTGATAGGTCATTTCCACGTGCACCAGGGGATCGGAGTCGTCCTGATTGAGGATCAGGGTCAGGCCATTGTCCAGCCGGTACATCCGGTAGGGGATAACCAGCTCATCCTGTCCCTTGTCGACCTCCGCCACCAGCACGGGGGCGGCGGGCGCCAGCAAGGGACACAACAGCAACAACAGGGACCAGTACTTCATGGTGTTTCCTTAAGTGAACAAGCCGGGCTGTCAGCCCCGCAACAGCACCTTGCCGCGGGTGTGGCCGCTTTCAATCTGGCGATGGGCCGCCGGGCCTTCGGCCAGGGGGAAGACGTGGCTCACCTCCACCTTCAGCCGGCCATCGGCTATCATCCCCGCCAGTATATCCAGATGCTCATTGTCGATGCGCCTGAGCATGCCGGTGGCCTTGAGGCCGCGCGCCTCGGCGGCGGCGATCACTTGCGGGGCGGTGATGGTCGGCACCGTCACCACCCGGCCACCTGGCTTCACGTGAGACAAAAGTGTTTCACCGGAAGTTCCGCCCACCAGGTCGAAGAAGAGATCGACCGGCGCCAGGGCATCCAGGGCGGCCGGATCCCGGTAGTCGATCACCTCGTCCGCCCCGAGGCCTCGCAAAAAGTCGTGATTGCCGGGCGAGGCCAGGGCCACCACGGTCGCACCCAGGCCCTTGGCCAGCTGCACCGCCAGGTGGCCGACACCGCCGGCGGCGGCGGAGATCAATACCCGCTCACCGGCCTGGAGGGCGCCATGATCGGTCAGTCCCTGCCAGGCGGTGGCGCCGGCCAGGGACAGGCCGGCGGCCATTTCATCACTGACCCCCTCCGGCACCAGCAGCAGTTCCTCGGCCTCGACCACCAGCTCTTCACCGTAGCCGCCTCCGGCCACCAGACCGAACAGCCGGTCCCCCAGCTGATAACAGTTGACCTCCACCCCCAGCTCCAGCACCGTGCCCATCACCTCGAAGCCGGGTGACCAGGGCAGCTTGTCCTTGATGGCCTGGGCCCCCCAGCCGAGGCCGGCACGGGTCTTGGCATCGATGGGGTTGACCCCGGCATAGTGCATCCTGATCCGGACCTGGCCGGGCGCCAGGGCCGGCCGTTCCGCCTCGGTCAACTTGAGTTGATCCGCATCGCCAAAGGCCTGGATGACCAATTGTTTCATGTTTCGCTCCTTGTGCATTCTCGATGAGCCACGGGACTGAACGCACCATAGCATGGCTCCATACCGGCCCTGAATGATAATTGGCTCGACTATGCTCTATTGATACAGTGCACAGATGGATAACCGCCACATCAAACCGGACGCGATTCACCAAAAGGCCCTTTGCTATGACCCGACTGTTCTTGCTCCCCCTGATCCCGGCCCTGTTCTGGTACCTGTTCTTGCTCTATAACCGCATCCCCATCCAGCAGGGCGCCAGGGTGTTCTACTGGATTATCGGCCTGGGCTGGGGGCTGGCCGCCTTCCTCAGCCTGATGATATACCTGACCCGGTGAAACCAAGCTGGAAGCCGGAAGCTGAAGTAATTCGGGCTGCTTCAAGCTTCCAGCTTAAGGCTTGCGGCTTTGTGTTCACCAGTAATTTTCCATCAGGATCTGGCCTGGCCTGCGGCGCAGGTGCTTTTCCAGCCCCCGGCGTTTGAGTTCCTGGATGCTATCGCGCACCATCTGCGGGTTACCGCACAGCATGATCCGGCTGTGTTCGGGGCTGAAGGACAAGCCGACCCGGGCTTCGAGCCGGCCATCGGCGATGGCCTGGGTGATCCTGCCCGGCTCGGCGCCTGCCGCCGCTTCCCGGGACACGAAGGGGACATAATGGAAGCCGGCGCGATCATTGGTCAGGGCCAGGATCCGCTCCCGGTATCCCAGCTCATCGGTGAAACGCACCCCGTGCACCAGCACGATATGCTCGAACCGCTCCCAGCAAGCGCCCTCGGCCAGTATGGACACGAAGGGGCCGACCCCGGTGCCGGTGGCGATCAGCCAGAGATCCCGCCCCGGCGGCACCTCGTCCAGGGTGAGGAAGCCGGCTGCCTGGCGCTGCACCAGCACCTCGTCTCCTGCCGCGAGTCCCGCCAGGTGAGGGGTCAGTTGGCCTTCGGGAATGGTGACCAGGTAAAATTCGGGATCCTGCCCCGGGGCATTGACATAGGAATAGGCCCGGGCCACCTTTTTTTCTTCGGTCTCGAGCGCCAGCTTGGTGAACTGGCCGGCCTTGAAGGGTGCCACCTCGGCCTCCACCACCAGGGAGAACAGACTGTCCGACCATTGCCTGCGCGCCTTGACCCTGCCCCTGATCCACTCTGCCATCGGCTTGCCTCCGTTGGGGTTTTCCCCCACTTTAGCCTTATTGCGGGCAATAAAAAACCCGCGACCAGCGCGGGTTTTTTCAAGCAGCAGCCAGACTTAGGCGGCAACCACCTGGAGCTTGACGGTGGCTTTGACGTCGGCGTGCAGTTGCACACCCACTTCGTATTCGCCAACGTTGCGCAGCACGCCGTCGTACAGGCGAACTTCGCTCTTGGCCACGGCCACGCCGGCAGCGGTGATGGCGTCGGCCACGTCGCGGGCACCGATGGAGCCGAACAGCTTGCCTTCGTCACCGGACTTGGACGCGATAACCACGTTTTCCAGGGCGGACAGTTGATCGGCACGGGCCTGGGCGGCGGCCAGCTGGTCGGCCAGCTTGGCTTCCAGCTCGGCGCGGCGGGCTTCGAAGGCCGCTACGTTGTCCTTGGTGGCCAGCACGGCCTTGCCCTGGGGCAGCAGGAAGTTACGAGCGTAACCGGACTTGACGGTTACCTGGTCGCCCAGGCCACCCAGTTTGGCGATTTTATCAAGCAGAATAACTTGCATTATTACCTTTCCTCTTTAATGGAGCGAGTTAGGCCGCTGCTTACTTGTGCAGATCGGTGTAAGGCAGCAGGGCCAGGTAACGAGCGCGTTTGATCGCACGGGCCAGCTGGCGCTGATACTTGGCGCGGGTGCCGGTGATGCGGCTCGGTACGATTTTACCGGACTCGGTGATGTAGTTTTTCAGGGTAGCGATGTCTTTGTAATCGATCTCGGTAACACCGTCAGCGGTGAAACGGCAGAACTTACGACGACGGAAATAACGTGCCATGATTTTCTTCCTCAGCTAAAACGTGAATTATTCAGCGGCTTCTACACGAGCGTCGTCACGACGGGGTTGACGCTCTTCCTTGGCCTTGGCCATTTCGGAGGGCTCGGTAACCGCCTGCTTGGTGCGCATGATCATGTTGCGCAGCACGGCATCGTTGTAGCGGAAGTTGGTTTCCAGCTCGTCGATCACGGCCTGGTCGGCTTCCACGTTCATCAGAACGTAGTGGGCCTTGTGCAGTTTGTTGATCGGGTAAGCCAGCTGACGGCGACCCCAGTCTTCCAGGCGGTGAACCTGGCCACCGGAGGTGGTGATGGCGCCGGTGTAGCGCTCGATCATGCCGGGAACCTGTTCACTCTGATCAGGGTGAACCATGAATACGATTTCGTAATGACGCATGGATTGCTCCTTACGGGTTATAGCCTCGGCGCGGGCTCAGTCACACCAGCGGAGGCAAGGAACGTATGTTTAATGACTGATTTTAAGGCCGCGTAGTGTAAGGGATAACCGGGGGAAAAGAAAGCGTTAAGCTGTGAGCCGGAAGCCGAAAGCTGCCCGAGTGGTTTTTAAGGTTGCCTTGAACCGCGGCCTCGGCGGTGCAGGCATGAAGCCACCAACCCACAGCAATGCTGTTTGTCTTCCAGCTTCGGGCTTCAAGCTTCAAGCTAAAGCGTCAGCGCAGTCGCCGTTGCAGGCCGATGGCGAGAATGACAATGATGGCCCCCAGATAGAGGTTCCAGTCGGGGAACTCGGCGAACAGCGCCATGCCCATCAGGGTGACGAAGATCAGCCCCGAATACTCGCTGGCGGCGATCTTGCTGGCCTCGGCCATGGCGTAGGCCTGCACGCACACCCCCTGGTAGACGATGCCGAGCAGGGTACTGCCCACCAGCAACCACCAGACCTCGGCCCCGACCGGCTGCCAGTCCGGCAGGGCCAGGGCAAAACTCACCGGTATCGCCAGCGCCTGGGTCAGAAACAGGGTCGCCAGCACCGAACGCCCCTGGGGCAGACGGCGCACCAGCACATTGCTGGCCGCCATGGCAAAGGCGGTCAGCAGCGCCACCCAGCCGGCCCAGTGCCACTCGGCCGGGTTGAGCACCACCAGTATGCCGCCAAAACCGAGCAGGCTGATGCCATAGGCCGGCAGGCGAACCCGCTCCCGGCTGAGCAGGGCGGCCAGCGGCAGCGTCAGCAGGGGGGCTGCGTAGAACACCGCGTTGGCGGTGGCCAGGGGCAGATGGATCAGGCTAACAAACACGCAGACCGAGCCCATCAGCAACAGGTGGCCACGCAGCAGGTGGACTTTCCACTGGCCCAGCCCCCTGCGCTCCCGGGGCAGCCGCCACCAGAACGGCAGCAGCAGCAGCGAGGTCATCACGAAGCGCAGAAACACGTACTGGTAAGGCCCGACCTCGGTGCGGCCGAGCAGCTTGACCAGCACATCGCCGAAGGAAATGATCAGGTTGCCGAGCACCAGCAGCAGTATCGCCAGCAACTGGCGGTCGGCGGCCATGCGTGCCCTTATCCGTTGCACCCGAGTTCCATCTGCTGGTGGGGGATGCCGTCTTCCAGGTACTCGGGCCCCAGGGGCACGAAGCCCAGGGAAAGGTAGAAATCCCGCACATAGGTCTGGGCACCGAGCTTGAGCGGCCGTCCAGGCCAACACTCGCCCGCCGCCGCCATGGCGCGCCGCATCAGTTCCCGGGCCAGCCCCTGCCCCCTCGCCTGCCGGGCCACCGC
>NZ_NMUO01000090.1 GCF_002237365.1 Zobellella denitrificans | reverse complement strand
CGGCTGGGCCGGGCGCAGCCGGGCCTTGCCGTCGGGGGTGGCGAAACGGCCATCGGTGAACAGCCGGGCCGGGCCGCCCTCCTTGCCGGACAGGGGCCAGCTGCGCGGGGTCATGGCGTCGAACTCGGCGTCGCTCAGGGTGCTGAGCGCGGAGATGTCGAACAACCGCTCGCCGCCGTTTTCGAACCCGGTGAGGGCGGCGTGCTCGCGGAAGATATCGGCGGCCGACTCGAAGGCAAAGGCCTGCTCGAAGCCCATGGCCCGGGCCACCTGGCACAGGGCCCACCAGTCCGGCCGGGCGGCGCCGGGGGCCGGCTTGAAGGGGCGCTGGCGGGAGATGGTGCGCGCCGAGTTGGGGACGGTACCGTCCTTCTCGCCCCAGCCGGCGGCGGGCAGCAGCACCTGGGCCAGTTTGGCGGTGTCGGTGTTGGGGCTGATGTCGGAAACGATCAGCAGCTCACAGCTGGCCAGGGCGCGGCGGGCCCGGTCGCTGTCCGGCAGCGATACCGCCGGGTTGGTGCCCATCACCCACAGGGCCTTGATCTCGCCGCGTTCTATCGCCGCTATCATGTCCATGGCCTTGTGGCCGGGAGACTGGGCCAGGCGGTCGGTGTTCCAGAAACGGGCCACCTTGTCCCGGTTGGCCGGGGCGAAGTCCATATGGGCCGCCAGCTGGTTGGCCAGGCCGCCCACCTCGCGTCCGCCCATGGCGTTGGGCTGGCCGGTGAGCGAGAAGGGGGCGGCGCCCGGCTTGCCGATGCGGCCGGTGAGCAGGTGGCAGTTGATGATGGCGCCGGCGTTGAGGGTGCCCTGCAGCGACTGGTTGATGCCCATGCAGAACAGGGTCAGGGTCTTGGGGTGGTCGAGGAACAGCTGGTAGAAACGCTCGAGCCGGGCGATGGACAGGCCGGTGGCCTCGGCCACCGTCTCGGGGCGGTATTCGGGCGCCGACAGCTGGCGCTGCAGCTCGTCGAAACCGGCGACATGGCGTTCCACGAAGTGGCGATCCAGGCGGTTGCTGTCGAGGATGTGGCGGGCCAGGCCGTTGAACAGCACCAGATCCGAGCCCGGGGTGATGGCCAGGTGCAAATCCGCCTGCTGGGCGGTGGCGGTGGCGCGGGGATCGATCACCACCCACTGCTGGTGCGGGTTGGCGGCCTTGGCGGCTTCCAGCCGGCGGAACAGCACCGGATGGGTCCAGGCGGTGTTGGCGCCGACGATCACCACCAGCTCGGCCTGGTCGATGTCCTCGTAGCTGGCCGGCACCGCGTCCTCGCCGAAGGCATGCTGGTGGGCGGCCACGGCGGAGGACATGCACAGCCGGGAGTTGGTGTCGATATTGGCCGAGCCGATAAAGCCCTTCATCAGCTTGTTGGCCACATAGTAGTCTTCGGTCAGCATCTGGCCCGAGCCGTAGAAGGCGATGGCGCCGGGGCCGTGGCGTTCGATCAGCTCGCCGAAGCGGCGGGCGATATGGTCGACGGCCCCGGGCCAGTCCACCTGTTCGCCGTTCACCCGCGGGTAGAGCAGGCGGTTGGGCAGGCTCTGGCTTTCGCCCAGCGCCATGCCTTTCACGCACAGCGCGCCGAGGTTGGCGGGATGGCCGGCATCACCGCTGGGAACGCCCTGGCTGTCGACCTTAACGCCGCAGCCAACGCCGCAATAGGGGCAGGTGGTATGGATCGAAGCTGTCATAGTGGCCTTGTAAAGATTAAGTGACTCTGTCACTCATAAAGCAAGGCCTGTGCCATGATGTGATTTTCTTTTTTATCAATAAATTAACAGCGAGCGCGGCGGGGAGCATGCACCATCATAAGGCAGGGACCATATGATGGTGCAACGGAGCAGGCAAAAGAAGGCGAGCGGGCCGCCGGAGAGAGTGCGCTTGGCTTAGAACCTGTTCACGATCTTTGAAAGGTTGCCTGTTACCTCTTCCAAGCCCCGCTGTTGGCTGATGGTCTAACCGACAGGCGACACCGAGCTTTGGAGAGGACAAAGAGTGCTGCTCCGCCGACCGTTGGCGCCAGGGATGGCGCCGTCGAGCCCCCAGGGATGGGTTTACGGCGAGTCGGCGGAGCAGTGCTCTTTGGCCGCGCACACCAGAGCGTAAACAGGTTCTTAGCGCTTGAGCCCGTTGTTGATGTCCACCAGATCCTGTTCGGTCAGGTTGCCGGCGGCCTGCTTGAGCCGCAACTGGCTCAGGATGTAGTTGTAGCGGGCTTCGGCCAGCTTCTGCTTGGCGTCGTACAGCTGGCGGGTGGCGTTGAGCACGTCCACTATGGTGCGGGTGCCCACCTCGTAGCCGGCCTCGGTGGCGCTGAGTGCGCTCTCGGCGGACACCACGAACTGCTCGAAGGCGCGGATGGAGCCGATGGCCGAGTTGACGTCGTTGAAAGAGGAATATACCTGGCTCTGCACCGAGCGGAAGCTGCGCTCCAGCTGTTCGCTGGCCGCCACGTAGTTGTGCTGGGCCTGCTTGATCTGGGAGCCGGTGGCGCCGCCGGTATAGAGCGGCAGCGACAGGGAGACGCCCACGGTGCCTTCGTTCAGGGTTCCGTCGCTGTTCTGGTTCGAATTCTTGTAGTCGCTGTAGCTGCTGCTCAGGCCGGCATTCAGATCCAGGGTCGGCAGGCGTCCGGACTGGGCCAGGGTGATCTGCTCGTTGGCGATGTCCTTGTTGATGCGCTGGCTGTGCAGCTCCAGGTTCTGCTCCAGGGCGATTTCCAGCCAGGCATCGGCGGCGGTGGTGGGACGCTGGGGGCTGAAGGTATCGGTATTGAGCGCGTTGAGTCGCGCATAGCTGATACCGGTGAGTTCGCGCAGCACCTCCTTGGCGTTGTTGACCGCGTTTTTCGCCGCGATTTCCTCGGCCAGGGCCTGGTCGTACTGGGCCTGGGCCTCGTGCACGTCGGTCATGGCGCTCAGTCCCACCTCGAAGCGCTGCCGGGTCTGATCCAGCTGGCGGCTGACCGCTTCCTTGTTGGCCTGCACGAAGCTCAGGGTATCCTGGGCGTTGAGCACGTCGAAATAGGCCTGGGTGGCGCGGACGATCAGGGCCTGCTGCACCTGCTGGTAGCCAACCTCGCTCTGGGCGGCGGCCTTTTCGGTGATGTCCAGGTTGATCCAGCTGGCGCGACGGTACAGTGCCTGGCCCAGGGTGGCGCCGACGTTGGTGGTACTGCGGGTGGTGCGATCGTTCTGGTTGCTCTGGGTGTAGTTGGCACCGGCGCCCAGGTTGACCTGGGGCAGCAGGGCGGCGCGGGATTCGTTGATCTGTTCGAAGGCGGCGTCACGGCGCGCCTTGGCTTCGCGTACCTGGGGGTCGTTCTGGGTGGCCTGCCGGTAGATATCCAGCAGGTCTTCGGCCTGGACCGGAGCTGCCGCGCAAAGGAGCATCAGGGTCGACAACAGCGTTTTTTTCATTATGTAGCCTTTAATAACGGATGGACCAATTATCGCCGTGCTGGGGGCAGGCATCTTGTTTTTCGTCGTTCAGTATAACGGTAGCGTGACCGTTTTTCGTTGCAGTAATATGGGGATAGCGCTAAAACGACGGCTGGCTTGTTTGTGAATGAACGTTCATTCACGTAAGCGCTAGTCTAAAATCTGCCGGTTAAATGTCAAGACGGGAGTCGATATGACCATGAAAAACCGCACCGGCTTCGGCCGGGAGGATATGCAGCTGCTGGCCGAGGAGGTAGGCTACAAGGGCTTCTTCCGCTTGCTCAAGGTACGCCTCAAACACCGGCTGTTCGCCGGTGGCTGGGGGCCGGTCCTTACCCGGGAGCTGTTCGACCGGGGCCATGCCGCCGCCGTGCTGCCCTATGATCCGGTGCGGGACGAAGTGGTGCTGGTGGAGCAGTTCCGGGTGGGCGCCATCCACGATCGCAACAGCCCCTGGCTGCTGGAGATAGTGGCGGGCATAGTGGAAGAGGGCGAGTCGGAAGAAGAGGTGGTGCGCCGCGAAGCCCGGGAAGAGGCGGGCCTGACCCTGAAAAGCCTGACCCGGGCGCTCAGCTATTTTTCCAGCCCCGGCGGCTGCAGCGAACGCATCACCGTCTTTATCGGCGAGGTGGATGCGACCGAGGCGGCCGACCACGCCGGCCTGGTCCACGAGGGCGAAGACATCCGGGTGCACCGCCTGCCCCGGGCCCGGGCGATGGAGTGGCTGGCGCAAGGAAAAATAGATAATGCCGCCAGCGTGATCGCACTACAATGGTTGGAACTGCACCGTGCGCATGGGCGCGCCGGGGCCTGAATCGAAGAGAGGAGAAGCTGTTGGTTTCGGTGATCACCACCCGCAAACATGTCCCGGATCTGAAGGCGTTGCAGCGTACCTGCGACACCAACTACCTGGCGCTGATGAAGTTGTTGCCCAAGGGGGCCACGGCGGGTGAGAGCGTGTCGGTCGGCATCAGCGACCAGGTGCTGTTCGTGCTGCGGGTGCTGGAGATCGCCCCCTACACCTGGCATGTGTCCATCGAGCAATGCACTCCCGGCCTGCCCAGCTTTATGCGCATGAAGGTGAGGGTTCGGCTCTATCATGACGTGCGCATGGCCGAAGTGTGTGCCAGCCAGCAGATTTTTGCACTGCAACCGAGTTATGATTACCCCAATAAAAACATGCATCATCCCAATGAAAAAGAACAGGTTAACCTCTTTCTGGCCGAATGGCTGAGATGTTGCCTTTACCACGGATTCAGCACGGTCAAACAGCTTTGAACAGGGCAACAACACAACCAGCACCCACCCGTCTCCAGCCCCGTCGCGCCGATGGCGTGATCGAGCTGCTGCAGATCACCGATACCCACCTCTTCGCCGGCGCCGACACCGATCTGCTGGGCATCGCCCCCTGGCGCAGTTGCCGGGCGGTGGTCGACGCCATCCTGGAGGACGACAGCCCCCGGGATCTGATCCTGGCCACCGGCGATCTGTCCCAGGATCACAGCCCCGAGTCCTACCGGCACTTTACCCGGCTGATGGGCGAGCTGGCACCGCCGGTGTTCTGGCTGCCGGGCAACCACGACGACGCCCCGGTGATGCAGGCCGAGCTGGACGCCGCCGGCATCAGCAACGCCAAGCAGCTGCTGTGCGGCAACTGGCAGATACTGCTGCTCGACACCCAGCTGCGCGGCGCCGTGCACGGCGAGCTGGCGCCGGAGCAGCTCGCGCTGCTGGAGCAGGCCATCGACGACTACCCCCACCACCACCTGCTGGTGGCGGTGCACCACCAGGCGGTGCCGGTGGGCTGCGCCTGGCTGGATCAGCACAACCTGCGCAACGCCGGCGAGCTCAAGCAGCGACTGGCGCGGCACCGGGCCGCCAAGGTGGTGCTGTTCGGCCATGTGCACCAGGGCTTCGACGAGGTGCATGACGGGGTGCGCTACCTGGCCAGTCCCTCCACCTGCATCCAGTTCAAGCCCCTGTCCGACGACTTCGCCCTGGATCATACCGCGCCGGGCTGGCGCGCCCTCACCCTCTATCCCGACGGCCGGCTCAGTACCCAGGTATGGCGGCTGCCGCCCGACGCCTTCGTGCCCGACTTCAGCGCCACCGGTTACTGACCAGCTGGCGTATTTCTTGCTTCTGTTGGATAACGCCCTTTATGTCCAACGGAGCAAGACCATGGCAGAGACTTCCGCCGGCCGACCCGACGCCACCGATTACCTGATCGCCTCCAAGGAATGCGAGATCCAGATCCTGGAACAACTGCTGCGCATGGGGCAGCTGGTGGTCTGCATCAGCCACCTGGTGCACGTCCTGCAGCGGGAGCGGGGGGCGTCCAACATGTACCTGGGCTCCCGGGGGGAGCGTTTCGGCCCCGAGCTGCAGGCCATCCGGCGCGACAGCGATCGGCAGCGGGAACAGTTCCACCAGGCCCTGGCGGCACTCAACCTGCGCCAGAACACGGTGCAGGCCGGCAGCCGGCTGCTCAACCGCATCGGCTACGCGGTGCACATATTGTCGGACATGGACCGGCTGCGGGACGAGGTCGGCCGTCAGGCCATACCGGCGGAGGCGGCCACCCGGGTCTATACCGAGCTGGTGCAGGGGCTGCTGGCGGTGGTGTTCGAGGCCGCCGACGCGGCGGTGGATCCCGATATCGCCCGGCTGCTGGTGGCCATGTTCCACTTTATGCAGGGCAAGGAGTTCACCGGCCAGGAGCGGGCGGCGGGGGCGGCGGCCTTCGCCTCCGGCCAGGGCGGGGGCGAGGTTTCGCTGCGCATCCAGCACCTGATCGAAGCCGAGGAACGCTGCTTCGAGGTGTTTGCCGGTTTCGTGGATCCGGCGTCCTGGGCGGTATGGCGCCAGTGCCAGCAGGACACCGGCCTGATCGAAGTGGAGCGCCTGCGCCGGCTGCTGTGCACCAGCAACGAGCGCACCGCCTTCGATCCCCGGCTGGGACAGCGCTGGTTCGAGGTGATGAGTGGCCGCATCGACACCATGCAGCAGGTGGAGCTGTGCCTGGCCGCCCGGCTGGAGGTGCTGTGCTCCGGCAAGCTTTACGCGGCCCGGGACAGCCTGGCCCAGCACTGTTCGGTGATCGATCTGCTGCCCCGCTTCCAGCAGGGCCAGGACGACGCCTTCGTGGTGTTCTGCTCGGCAGAGGGCGGGCTGGCCGGCAGCGACGGCTACCATGGCCTGAGCCCGCAGCTGGGCCGCTCGCTGATCGAGCTGCTGCAGTCCCAGTCCCGCCGCCTGCAGCAGATGCAGGACGAGCTCAACAATGCCCGAACGGCGCTGGAGGAGCGCAAGGTGGTGGAGCGGGCCAAGGGCCTGCTGATGACCCACCGCCGGCTGTCGGAGGAGGAGGCCCACAAACTGCTGCGCCGCACCTCCATGGAGCAGGGGCGGCGGCAGCTGGATGTGGCCAGGGAGCTGATCGCCCTGGCCGAGATGTGGACCTGATTCAGGCGCCGGCGGCTTCGGCGGCCGGCGCCTGTGCTTCCCGCCGGGGGCGCAACGGCTCCAGCTTGCGCTGTTTCTCGTAGAGGAAGCGCAGCACCTCGTGGCGGTAGTGGTTGTAGCGCGGGTTGTCGGCCAGGGCGATCCTGTCCCGGGGCCGGGGCAGGTCGATGGTGAGCACCTCGCCGATGGTGGCGGCTGGGCCATTGGTCATCATCACGATGCGATCGGAGAGCAGCACCGCCTCGTCCACGTCGTGGGTGATCATCAGCACCGTGTTGTGCAGCTCGTTCTGGATACGCATCACCTCGTCCTGCAGGTGGGCCCGGGTCAGGGCGTCGAGGGCGCCGAAGGGTTCGTCCAGCAGCAGCACCTTGGGCTCCATCGCCAGGGCCCGGGCGATGCCCACCCGCTGCTTCATGCCGCCGGAGATCTCGTCCGGGCGCTTGTGCAGGGCGTGGCTCATGTTCACCAGGGCCAGGTTGTGCAGTATCCAGTCCTGCCGTTCCGCCCTGGTCTTGCTGTGGCGGAAGGTCTTGTCCACCGCCAGGGCCACGTTTTCATAGACGGTCAGCCAGGGCAGCAGGGAGTGGTTCTGGAACACCAGGGCCCGCTCCGGGCCCGGGGCCGTGACCTCGGCCCCGTCCAGGATGACGCCGCCGCTGCTGGCGCCGGTCAGGCCGGCGACGATGTTGAGCACCGTGCTCTTGCCGCAGCCGGAGTGACCGATGATGGAGATGTATTCCCCCTTGTTCACCTTGAGGTTGACGTTCTTCAGCACCTGGGTGCTGCCGCCGGCGGTATGGTAGAGCTTGTCGACGTTTTCGATGGTCAGGTAGTGATGGCTCATGATGTTCCTCCTCAGGCGGCGCTGGTGCCGCGGCTTACCCATTGGCCGAAGACCGCGACGATGCGGTCGAGTATGAAGCCCACCAGGCCCACGTAGATCAGGGCCAGTACGATGTCGCTGAGCAGCGAGGCGTTCCAGGCGTCCCAGATAAAGAAGCCGATGCCCACGCCGCCGATCAGCATCTCGGCGGCGACGATGGCCAGCCACGACAGGCCGACCCCGATGCGCAGCCCGGAGAAGATATAGGGGGCCGCGGCGGGCAGCATGATGCGGGTAAAGTATTCCAGGCCGTTGAGCCGGAGCACCCGGGCCACGTTGCGGTAATCCTCGGGAATGTTGCGCACCCCCACCGAGGTGTTGATGATGATGGGCCAGATCGAGGTGATGAAGATCACGAAGATGGCGGACGGGCTGCTGTCCTGGAAGCCGGCCAGGGAGATCGGCAGCCAGGCCAGGGGCGGCACGGTGCGCAGCACCTGGAAGAGGGGATCCAGGCCGCGCATGGCCCAGGTGGACTGGCCCACCAGTACCCCCAGGCTCACGCCCACCAGCACCGCCAGGCTGTAGCCGTAGGCCACCCGCTCCAGGCTGGCCAGGATCTGCCAGGCCATGCCCACGTCGTTGCCGCCGTTGTTATAAAAGGGATCGGTGATCAGCTCCCAGGTATCGCTCAGCACCTGGCTGGGGGCCGGCAGGGCGGCGTTGCTGCCGGAGCACAGCAGCTCCCACAGCAGCAGCAGCCCGGCCAGGATCACCAGGGGGGGCGCCAGGTGGTTCAGGCCGTAGCGCAGCACGGGGCCGAGGGGGGCCGGCCGGGGCGCTCGCCGGGCGAGCGCGGGAGTCGGGGAAGAAGTGCTTTGGGTGGTCATGGTTATGCTCCTTGCGGCCTCAGGCCAGCTTCTTGATGGCCAGGCTGTCCAGGTAGGCCATGGGGTTTTCGGGATCGAACTGCTTGCCGTCGAAGAAGGTTTCGACACCGCGGGAGGTGGAGGCGGGGATGTCGGCCTTGTCCACCCCCAGCTCGGCGGCGGCGGCCCGCCACAGATCCTCCCGGTTGACCCGGGCGATCAGGGACTGGGTGTCGAGGTCGGTGGGCAGGTAGCCCCAGCGCATGTTCTCGGTCAGGAACCAGAGGTCATGGCTCTGGAAGGGATAGGAGGCGTTGTCCTTCCAGAAGCGCATCTGGTGGGGGCTGTTCTCCACGACGCGGCCGGTGCCGTAGTCGAAATGGCCCTGCATGCGGTTGATGATGTCCTTGACCGGGGCGTTGATCCAGCGGCGCTTGGCGCAAATCGCCGCCACTTCGGCGCGGTTTTCCGGCTGCTCGCAGAAGATCTGCGCTTCCATGATCGCCTTGAGCAGGGCCTTGGTGGCGTTGGGGTTCTGGTCCACGTAGTCGGCGCGCATGGCGAAGGCCTTCTCCGGATGGCCGGCCCAGATCTCGCCCGTGGTCAGGGCGGAGTAGCCGATGCCCTGGTTGATCAGCTGCTCGTTCCAGGGTTCACCCACGCAGAAGGTGTCCATGCTGCCCACCTTCATGTTGGCCACCATCTGGGGCGGCGGCACCACTATGGTGGCGATGTCCTGGTTGGGGTCTATGCCGCCGGCCGCCATCCAGTAGCGGAGCCAGAGGTCATGGGTGCCGCCGGGGAAGGTCATGGCGGCGCGCACCGGGCTGCCGCCGTTCTGCTTGGCCGCCAGCGCCTGTTTGAACTCGGCCAGATCCAGCCCGACCTTGAGATCCTGGTATTCCTTGCCCACCGAGATGCCCTGGCCGGCCAGGTTGAGCCGGGCCAGTATGTACATGGGGGTGGGCACGTTGTTGGCGGTCATGGCGCCGGTGGTGAGCAGATAGGGCATGGGCGTGAGGATGTGGGCGCCGTCGATGCCGTTGCTGGCCGAGCCCAGCACCAGGTTGTCGCGGGTGGTGCCCCAGGAGGACTGCTTGAGCACCTCCACCTCGGTCATGCCGTGCTTGGCGAAGAAGCCCTTCTCGTCGGCCACGAACAGCGGCGCCGCGTCGGACAGGGCGATAAAGCCCAGCTTGGCGGACCTGGTTTCGAGCGGGCCCGCGCTCTGTGCCGCCAGGCCCAGGCTCGGCAGGCTGCTCCACAGGGCGGCCCCGCCGGCCGCGGCCAGGGAGGCCTTCAGAAAGCGCCGGCGGCTGGCCGGATCCACGGTATTGTGCTTGGTCATGGTTCATTCCCTCGAAGTTTCAAAAAAAAAAAGCCCACGCGCCGCTACATCTGGGTGCAGCCTGCGGTGGGCAACGTTGCCTGAATGAGTGGGTCCGCCGTTGAACCCGTCTTGCCATGACATAAGCAGAAAGCGTGCCAGAGATCGCCGGGTTGCCTCCAAAGGGATATTTCCTAAGGGTTAACTCATTAGAGGTAACAGAAGCCGCGGCCGGAGGGTGGAAAAAAGCGCCATCCTGGTGCGTTTTGCACCGGATAAAGGCAGCGCCGGACGTTGAGCTTGCCCGGGCGGACGGGTAAGCTCGGGGCTGCGATTTTCATCCAGGAGCATCCTTATGGCGGCCACGCTGCTTTATCTGCACGGCTTCAACTCCTCCCCCCGGTCGATCAAGGCCCGGCTGATGGGGGAGCATCTCGCCCGGCACCGGCCCGATATCCGCCTGGTGTGTCCGCAGCTGGCGGCCACCCCGGCGGCGGCCTGGAGCCAGATAGCGGCGATTTGCGACGGGCTGGACGGCCCCTTCGGGGTGGCGGGCAGCTCCCTCGGGGGCTTCTGGGCCACCCGGGTGGCGGAGCTGTACGGGGTGCGCGCGGTGGTGATCAACCCGGCGGTCAATCCTCATATATTGCTCGGCGACTGGCTGGGCGAACAGCTCAATCCCTATACCGGCGAGCGCTATGTCCTGACCTCCGGGCACATGGCCGAGCTGGCCGCCCTGCGGGTGGACGCGCCGAGCTGCCTGGAGCGCATCTGGCTGCTGCAACAACAGGGCGACGAGGTGCTCGACTACCGGGAAGCGCTGGACTACTACCGCTTCGCCCGGGTCTGCATCCAGAAGGGCGGCGACCATTCCTTTATCGGCTTCGAGCACTACTGCGCCCAGATCATCCGCTTCTTGCAGCTTTAAGCCGTAAGCCTGACTCTTGGTCACAAGTCCGGCTGTCTGATTTAACGCAAAGAAGAGGCAGCAGGGCCACCTCCGCCGACACGCCGCAAGTACGTCCCATCCCTGGCATGTGACGGTCGGCGGAGGCAATCCCTGTTGCCTCTTTCAAGCCCCGACGTCGCCTGATGGTGGTGCCAACAGGCGACACTGAGCTTTAGAGAGGACAAAGAGTGCTGCTCCGCCGACCGTTGGCGCCAGGGATGGCGCCGTCGAGCCCCCAGGGATGGGTTTATGGCGAGTCGGCGGAGTAGTGCTCTTTGGCCGCGTACACCAATCGTGAACAGGTTCTCAGAAGCGCGGCGGAGCCCCCAGGGGCGAGTATCAGGTCCCACGGTGTGCCGGAGGAGCTGTGTGCTTTGGTCGATGTTTTGCCTGATCGAAAGTCAACAGAAACTTGTGACCAAGAGTCAGGCCGTAAGCCGGAAGCTGGAGGTGTTCTTCTGGCTTCCAGCTTCCAGCTTCCAGCTTCCAGCTTCCAGCTTCAAGCTTCCGGCTTTCAGTAGTAAGATGCCCGCCAATACCCCTGATTACCGAAGGTCAATATGACATCGAGTCAATATACTGCCGACGCCATTGAGGTGCTCAATGGCCTGGAGCCGGTGCGGCGTCGCCCCGGCATGTATACGGACACCGCCCGTCCCAACCACCTGGGCCAGGAGGTCATCGACAACAGCGTGGACGAGGCCCTGGCCGGCCACGCCAGCAAGGTCGAGGTGATACTGCACGACGACCAGTCGCTCGAGGTGATCGACGACGGCCGGGGCATGCCGGTGGACATCCACCCGGAGGAAGGCATTTCCGGGGTGGAGCTGATCTTCTGCAAGCTGCACGCCGGCGGCAAGTTCTCCAACAAGAACTACCAGTTTTCCGGCGGCCTGCACGGGGTGGGCATTTCCGTGGTCAACGCCTTGAGCAGCCGGGTCGACGTCACCGTGCGCCGCGGCGGCCAGGTGTTCGAGATGGCCTTCGAGCACGGCAACAAGGTGAGCGAACTCACCGTGACCGGCACCTGTGGCCAGCGCAACACCGGCACCCGGGTGCGCTTCTGGCCCGATGCCAGCTATTTCGACTCGCCCAAATTCTCCGCCACCCGCCTGAAGCACCTGCTCAAGGCCAAGGCGGTGCTCTGCCCCGGGCTCGCCATCCGCTTCGAGGACAGGGTCAACAACGAGACCCTGGAGTGGTGCTACCAGGACGGTCTCAAGGATTACCTGGTGGAGGCGGTGAAGGAGTTCACCTGCCTGCCTGAGCAGCCGTTTACCGGTAACTTCACCGCCGAGCACTCGGCGGTGGAATGGGCCCTGACCTGGCTGCCGGACGGCGGCGAAGGGCTGGGCGAGAGCTACGTCAACCTGATCCCCACCGCCCAGGGCGGCACCCACGTCAACGGCCTGCGCCAGGGCCTGCTGGACGCCATGCGCGAGTTCTGCGAGTTCCGCAACCTGCTGCCGCGCGGGGTCAAGCTGACCCCGGACGACATCTGGGAACGCTGTGCCTACATCCTGTCGGTGAAGATGCAGGATCCCCAGTTCGCCGGCCAGACCAAGGAGCGGCTGTCGTCGCGCCAGAGCGCGGCCTTCGTCTCCGGGGTGGTGAAAGACGCCTTCAGCCTGTGGCTAAACCAGCATATCGAGCTGGCCGAACAGATCGCCGAGCTGTGCATCAGCAGCGCCCAGCGCCGGCTGCGCCAGGCCAAGAAGGTGGTGCGCAAGAAGGTGACCCAGGGCCCGGCCCTGCCCGGCAAGCTGACCGACTGCGCCTGCTCGGATCCCATGCAGGGCGAACTGTTCCTGGTGGAAGGGGACTCGGCCGGCGGCAGCGCCAAGCAGGCGCGGGACCGGGAGTTCCAGGCCATCATGCCGCTGCGTGGCAAGATCCTGAACACCTGGGAAGTGGAGTCCGGCCAGGTGCTGGCCTCCCAGGAAGTGCACGACATCTCGGTGGCCATCGGCCTGGATCCGGACTCGGACGACCTGTCCGACCTGCGCTACGGCAAGGTGTGTATCCTGGCCGACGCCGACTCGGACGGCCTGCACATCGCCACCCTGCTGTGCGCCCTGTTCGTGCGCCACTTCCGCACCCTGGTGGAGCGGGGCCATGTGTACGTGGCCATGCCGCCCCTGTACCGCATCGACGTGGGCAAGGAGGTGTTCTACGCCCTCGACGAGGACGAGCGCGACGGGGTGCTGGAGCGGATCGCCGCCGAGAAGAAAAAGGGCAAGGTGCAGGTCACCCGCTTCAAGGGCCTGGGCGAGATGAACCCCAAGCAGTTGCGCGAAACCACCCTGGATCCCAACACCCGCCGGCTGGTGCAGCTGACGGTGGAGGATGCCGAGGCCACCGAGCAACTGATGGACATGCTGCTGGCCAAGAAGCGTTCCGGCGATCGCCGGGAATGGCTGGAAACCAAGGGCAACCTGGTCGATCCCCTGGCCTGAGGACTAAAGAATGAGCAACAACGACTTTACCATGGAAGGGGTGGAGCGCCTGCCGCTGCACACCTTCACCGAGCAGGCCTACCTCAACTACTCCATGTACGTGATCATGGACCGGGCCCTGCCCCATATCGGCGACGGCCTCAAGCCGGTGCAGCGCCGCATTATCTACGCCATGAGCGAGCTGGGCCTGTCGGCCCTGTCCAAGCACAAGAAATCCGCCCGCACCGTGGGCGACGTGCTGGGCAAGTACCACCCCCACGGCGACTCCGCCTGTTACGAGGCCATGGTGCTGATGGCCCAGCCCTTCTCCTACCGCTACCCGCTGGTGGACGGCCAGGGCAACTGGGGCGCGCCGGACGATCCCAAGTCCTTCGCCGCCATGCGTTATACCGAGGCGCGGCTGTCGCGCTTTTCCGAGCTGCTGCTCTCCGAGCTGGGCCAGGGCACGGTGGAATGGATCCCCAACTTCGACGGCACCCTGAAGGAGCCGCGCATGCTGCCGGCCCGGCTGCCGCACATCCTGCTGAACGGGGTCACCGGCATCGCCGTGGGCATGGCCACCGACATCCCGCCCCACAACGTGCGGGAAGTGGCCAACGCCTGCGTGCACCTGCTGGACCACCCCCAGGCGACGGTGACCGAGCTGATGGAACATGTGGCCGGGCCCGATTACCCCACCCGGGCCGAGATCATCACCCCCAGGGCCGAGATCCGGAAGATCTACGAAACCGGCAAGGGCAGCATCAAGATGCGCGCCGTCTACCAGCTGGAGCAGGGCGACATTGTCATCACCGCCCTGCCGCACCAGGCCAGCGGCGGCAAGATCCTGGAGCAGATCGCCGCCCAGATGCAGGCCAAGAAGCTGCCGATGGTGGCGGATCTGCGCGACGAGTCGGATCACGAAAACCCGACCCGGCTGGTGATCATCCCCCGCTCCAACCGGGTGGACGTGGAGCAGCTGATGCAGCACCTGTTCGCCAGCACGGATCTGGAGAAGAACTACCGGGTCAACCTCAACATGCTGGGGCTGGACAACCGGCCCCAGGTGAAGAGCCTGGATCTGATCCTGGGCGAATGGCTGCGCTTTCGCCGCGAAACGGTGCGCAACCGGCTGCAGTACCGGCTGGACAAGGTCGAGGCCCGGCTGCACATCCTGGCCGGCTTGCTGGTCGCCTTCCTCAATATCGACGAGGTGATCCACATCATCCGCACCGAGGACGAGCCCAAGCCGGTGCTGATGGCGCGCTTCGATCTGACCGAGACCCAGGCCGAGGCCATCCTCGAGCTGAAGCTGCGCCACCTGGCGAAGCTGGAAGAGATGAAGATCCGCGGCGAACAGGACGAGCTGGCCGCCGAGCGCGACCGGCTGGCCCAGATCCTGGGCTCCGAGCGCCGGCTCAGCACCCTGCTGAAGAAGGAAATTCTGGCCGACGCCGAGAAATACGGCGACGAACGGCTCTCTCCCCTGGTGGAGCGGGAAGAGGCCAGGGCGCTCAGCGAGAAGGAGCTGGTGCCGAGCGAGCCGGTGACCGTGGTGCTGTCCGAGAAGGGCTGGATCCGCGCCGCCAAGGGGCACGAGGTGGATGGCCAAGGGCTCAGTTACAAGGCCGGCGACGGCTTCCTCGATGCCGCCCCGGGACGCAGCAACCAGATGGCGGTGTTCCTGTCCAATATCGGCCGGGCCTATGGCCTGGACGCCCACAGCCTGCCCTCGGCCCGGGGCCAGGGCGAGCCGCTGACCGGCCGCTGCAGCCTGAGCCCGGGCGAGCAGGCCAGCTTCGTGCTGATGGGGGAAGACGACAGCCTGTTCCTGCTGGCCTCCGACGCCGGCTACGGCTTCGTCTGCCGCTACGGCGACATGGTCAGCCGCAACAAGAACGGCAAGGCCCTGCTCTCGGTGCCGGAGGGCGGCCAGGTGCTCAAGCCCGCCGCCATCGGCAACCTGGACAGCGACCTGTGCATGGCCATCACCAACGAGGGGCGCATGCTGCTGTTCCCGCTCAAGGATCTGCCGCTGCTGGCCAAGGGCAAGGGCAACAAGCTGATCGGCATCCCTTCCGCCAAGGTGCAGGCCCGCGAGGACTTCGTCAAGCAGCTGGTGGTGGTGCCGCAAGGCACCAGCGTCACTCTGCACGCCGGCAAGCGCAAGCTGACCCTCAAGCCCGCCGATCTCGAGCACTACCAGGGCGAGCGCGGCCGCCGCGGCGCCCTGCTGCCCAGGGGCCTGCAACGGGTGGACGGCATCGAGCTGGAAGCCTGATAAGAGGCAACAGGAGCAAGGCCCGAGCAATCGGGCCTTGTTGTTTCAGGAGGAGTAACGTCCGTCCTGCAGGCGGCGCAGGTGCCAGGGGTTGTCGTCCTGCAGTGCCTCGGGCAGCAGGCCGGGCGGGCAGTCCTGGTAACAGACCGGGCGCAGGAAGCGCTGTATCGCCGCCGAGCCGACCGAGGTGGTGCGGCTGTCGGAGGTGGCCGGCCAGGGGCCGCCGTGCACCATGGCGTGGCACACCTCGACCCCGGTGGGAAAGCCGTTGAACAGCACCCGGCCGGCCTTGCGCTCCAGCCGTGGCAGCAGTCGCCGGGCCAGGGCGCCGTCCTGATCGTCCATCTGTACCGTGGCGGTGAGCTGGCCTTCCAGCGCATCGAGCACCGCCACCAGCTCGTTCTCGTCCCGGCAGCTCACCAGCAGGGCGCTGGCGCCGAACACCTCCTGTTGCAGTTGCGCGTCCGCCAGGAAGTGCGTGGCGCTGGTACGGAACAGCCGCGGCCGGCATCCACCGGGCCCTGGCTCTTATATA
>NZ_NMUO01000009.1 GCF_002237365.1 Zobellella denitrificans | reverse complement strand
GGCGCGGTGGCGGTAGGGCTCGAAGGCGGCCTCGGCCAGGGCGCAGGCCTCGGCCACCTGGGCCGGGCTGGCACCAGCATAGCCGGGTGAAAGCCGCTCATTGGTGGCCGGGTTGATGCCGTAAATGGGCTCGCCCTCGCCGGCCACCGGGCGGCCGGCCAGCAGCAGTTGTGCGGTCAGGGTCATGTCTGTTCCTCAATTCCAGTGGTAAACGGTGGCGAGCGGCGCTTCCTGTTGCCAGGCCAGGGGGTTGCGCAGCGGGCGGCCGAAGGCGGGCAGCTGGATTTCGAACCGATCGCCGTCCCGGGTCTGGATGCCGTCGCCGAAGCTCAGGGTCGAGGTGCCGAAGAAGTGCACGTGCACGTCGCCGGGGCGGCGGAACTGGGCGTACTTGAAGTGGTGGTGCTCCAGGTTGGCGAAGCTGTGGGCCATGTTCTCCTCGCCGGTGACGAAGGGCTTGTGCCACAGCAGCTCGCCGTCGCGCAGGATCCGGCTCTCGCCCTCGAGCCGGGCGGGCAGCGGATCCAGCCGCAGCTCGGGACCGAAGCTGCAGGCGCGCAGCTTGGAGTGGGCCAGCCACAGGTAGTTGGCCTTTTCGGTGACGTGATCGGAGAACTCGTTGCCCACCGCGTAGCCCAGGCGCCAGGGCCGGCCCCGGTCGTCGATCAGGTAGAGGCCCACCAGCTCCGGCTCTTCCCCCGCGTCCCGGGCGAAGGCGGGCACCGGCAGCGGCGCCTCCGGATGCACCAGGATGCCGCCGTCGCCCTTGTAGAACCACTCGGGCTGGGCCCCTTCGGTGCCGGCGGCGGGCTTGCCGCCTTCCAGCCCCAGCTTGAACATCTTCATCGAGTCGGTCAGCGTCTCCTCCCCGGCCGCCAGTTTGGCGTGCATGGCGGCGCGGGTGTCGGCGCTGCCCAGGTGGGTCAGGCCGGTGCCGGTGACCAGGCAGTGGGCCGGATCCGGGTGGCAGAGGGGCACCCGCAGCCGGCCCTCGCGCACCAGCTGCTCATAGTCGAGGCGGGTGTCGCCGGCGCGCAGCAGGGCTTCCTCCGCCAGGGAACGGCCATGGGCCAGGGCGTCCTTGGCCAGTTGGTAGGTGCCGCCGGCCAGCTCGATCAGGCGGATGTGTTGCTCGTCTTCCACCAGGCCGACGGCCAGCCGGCCCTGGTGCTCAAATTGGATCAAACGCATGGCCTTCACTCCACGATGTTGAACTGGTCGAGGTAACGCTGGGACAGGCTGAGTCCCAGGCCGGGCTTGTGTTCGTCGAGGTCGATAAAGCCGTTTTCCGGCGTGGGGTCGCCCTCGAAGATGTAGTAGAACAGCTCGTTGCCCACCTCGACCTCGTGCACCGGGAAGTATTCGGACATGGGCGAGGCCAGGGTGGACATGGTCAGGTGGTAGTTGTGCATCTGGCCGGCGTGGGGGATCACCGGCACCCCGTACACTTCCGCCAGGGCGTTGATCTTGTGCGCCGCCGTGATGCCGCCGACCCGGTTGGTGTCGTACTGGATCACCGACACCGCCCGCTTGTCGAGCAACTGGCGGAAGCCGTGGCTGGTGAACTCGTGCTCGCCGCCGGAGATGGGAATGGCGGTCAGCCGGTTCAGCTCGGCGTAGCCGTCGATGTCATCGGCGAGCACCGGCTCTTCCAGCCAGCGCGGCTCGAACTTCTCAAGCTTCGGCAGCATGCGCTTGGCATATTCCAGGTTCCAGCCCATGTAGCACTCCAGCATCAGATCCACGTCCGGCCCTATCACCTCGCGCACCGCCGCCACGCTGTCCAGGTTCTTGCGCATGCCTTCGGGGCCGTCCTTGGGGCCGTAGCCGAAGCGCATCTTCATGGACGTGAAGCCCTGATCCAGGTAGCGCTGGGCCTCGGCCTGCATCTCGCCGAGGTCGGTGCGGTAGAGCTTGGAGGCGTAGCAGGGGATCTTCTCCTTGGTGCGGCCGCCCAGCAGCTTGAACACCGGCCGTCCGGTGGCCTTGCCCATCAGATCCCAGAGCGCGATGTCGATGGCGGAAATGGCGGCCATGGCCACGCCCTTGCGGCCCCAGGCGTGGGTGGAGCGGTACATGCGCTGCCACAGGTATTCGTAGTCGAAGGGGTCGTGGCCCAGCACCAGCGGGGCCAGGTACTGGTCGATGATGGCCTTGGCGATGCGCGGCGCCAGGGCCACGTTGCCGATGCCCACCAGGCCGTCGTCGGTCTCCACTTCCACCACGGTCCAGCCGTGGAAGCGGAAGGTGCCCATGGAGTCGCCCTTGTCCCACAGCAGATCCATGGCGTTGGAGCAGAAGTGGGGCTGGGGCGGCACCGTGTGGCCTTTCCATTCGAATACCCGGGCGCGTACATTGGTGATTTTCATATAATTAATTCCTTATAAAACAATTGCTTGAATATTGTTTGCAAGTTTGTTCGGGCAAAGCTCTCCCGTACGGGTCCGTTTCCGGACCCGCGCCGTCTCTTTGTTAGCCGTGCTGTGCCTTAGCCGGTGGCGGCCAGGGTCCGTCGCCGCCTGGCCAGCCCCATGCGGCAGGCGATGCCGAAGGCGTTGCGGGTCGGCCCCACCCGGGCCTTGCCCTGGCCGGCGATGTCGAAGGCGGTGCCGTGGGCCGGGGTGGTGATGGGGATGGGCAGGCCGCCCTGCACCGTCACCCCCTGGGAAAAGCCGAGCAGCTTGATGGCGATCTGGCCCTGGTCGTGGTACATGGTGACCACGGCGTCGAAGTCACCGTCCCGGGCGCGGATGAACAGGGTGTCCGCCGGGTAGGGGCCGCTCACCGGGTAGCCCTCGGCCTGGCACTGGGCCACCGCCGGGGCGATGACGTCGATCTCCTCCCGGCCGCAGGTGCCGCCCTCGCCGGCGTGGGGGTTGAAGGCGGCCACCGCCACCCGGGGCGATTCGAAGCCGGCGAGGAGCAGGGCTTCATGGATCAACTTGCTGGCCGCGACGATGCGCTCTTTGGTCACATATTGTGCCGCGTCCTTCAGCGGCACATGGGAGGAGATGCGCGAGGTCCACAGGTGCCCCAGGGTGTTGAACTCGCAGAAGTAGCCCTCCACCCCCAGGTATTCCGCGAAGAAGTGCAGCTCGTCCTCGTGCTGGAGCCCGCCCAGCTTCATGGCGTGCTTGTTGAGCGGCGCGAAGCAGATGGCGTCCACCTCGCCGGCCTGGGCCGCGTCCAGGCACAGCCGCAGTATCTCCAGGGTGGAGGCGCCGCAGGCCCCGCTCACCTCGGCGTAGCGGGCCTGCGCCGGCGCCAGGGTGTCCACCTTCAGCAGCACCGGGCCCGGGTGGTCGTGGACCTCCTCGACGCGGGCCACCACCGGCAGTTGGTGATCGGTGCCGGCCAGCTGCTGGCCCTGTTGCCACTGCCATTCGTCGGCCACCAGCACGATGCGGGCCTGCTCGCCGACGCCGGGCTCGGCCAGCAGCCTGGCGATCAGTTCGGCGCCGATGCCGGCGGCATCGCCCAGGGTCAGGGCCACTACGGGTTTCAGTTCAGTCATGTTCAGGCTCCGTACATGTATTCGACCAGGCCCATGGGGATGAAGGGCACATAGGTCACCAGCATCAGGATGAGGAAGAGCACCAGGATCATCGGCAGGTTGACCCGGGTCACGTCCCACATGTCAGCCTTGGCGATGGAGCAGGAGGTGGCCAGCACCGAGGCGACCGGCGGGGTCTGCTGGCCGATGGCCAGGTTGAGGGTGACGATGATGCCGAAGTGGATGGGGTCGATGCCGATCTGCTGCACCAGCGGCATGACGATGGGCACCACCAGTATGATGGCGGCGGCCCCGTGCAGGAACATGCCGAGCAGCAGCAGCAGCACGTTGAGCAGGGCCAGCACCAGCACCGGCTCGGACGTGATGGCCAGGATCTGGCGGGCCAGTTGCTGCGGCAGCTGCATCTCGGTGAGGAAGAGGCCGAGGATGGCGGAGGTGGCCACCAGCAGCATCACCACCGAGGTCTGCACCACGCCGTCGAGCACCGCCCGGTACAGCAGCTTCAGGTTGAACTCCCGGTAGATGCAGCCGCCGATGACGATGGCCGCCAGCACGGCGATGCCCGCGCCCTCGGTGGCGGTGACGAAGCCGCCGAAGATGCCGCCGAGGATGATGATCGGCAGCAGCAGTGCCCAGAAGGCCTCTTTGAAGGCCTTGCCCAGCCGGCTCAGGGAGAAGGCCTCTTCCCGGGGCAGGTCGTATTTCACCGCGTAGTAGTAGCAGAAACCGGCCAGCATGGCGGCGCCGAGCAGGCCCGGGATGATGCCGGCCACGAACAGCTTGATCACCGAGGTGTTGGAGATGGCGCCGTAGAGGATCATCGGGATCGAGGGCGGGATGATGATCGCCAGCGAGGCGGACGACGAGGTGATGGCGGCGGCGAAGTTCTTGTTGTACTTGCGCTTCTTCATCTCGGGAATAAGGATGGAGCCGGTCGCGGCCACGTCCGCCACCGCCGAGCCGGAGATCTCGGCGAAGAACAGGGAGACCCCCACGTTGACCATGGCCAGGCCGCCGCGCACGAAGCCGACGATGGCGCTGACCAGGTTGATCAGCCGCTTGGACAGGCCCGAGGTGTTCATCAGGGCGCCGGCGAAGATGAACAGCGGAATGGCGATCAGCGGAAAGCTGGTGGCGCCGTTGAACAGGGTGAGGGGAGCGTTGACCAAGGCGTCCCAGCCCATGGTGGACCAGACGCCGACCACCGCCACCACGCCGATGGCCACGGCGATGGGCACGTTGATCAGCACCAGGGCGAACAGCGCCAGTATCACAATCAGCAGCATCATGACTTGCTCTCCTTCAGATCTTCCTCGGCCAGGCGGATGGCTTCGTCGATGGCTTCGTGTTCGGGGTCGATGCCGCTGCGCATCTTCTGCCAGGCGGCGGGCAGGCTGACCAGCTCGCACAGGATGAAGAGGGCGGCGCTGACCGGAATGACCGACTGGGTGACGTCCATGGTGATGCCGGGCAGGGAGACCATGCGATCCCAGGCCAAGACCTCCAGCACCTGGTAGCCGAACCAGCCCATGATGGCGAAGAAGCCGATGACGATGACTTCGCTCAGCACGAACAGCAGGCTGCGCAGGGCCAGAGGGGCGGCGGTGACCAGGCCGGGAAAGCCCATGTGCGCCCGCTTGAGCGCGGCCAGGCTGGCACCGTAGAAGCTGAGCCAGGCCAGGCCGATGGAGGCCACCTCGTCATACCAGATGATGGAGCTGCCGACGGCGCGGAAGAACACCGCCGCCACCACTATGGTGGTCAGGGCCAGCAGCAGGCCGATGGTGAACACTTCCAGGCCCCGCTCCAGCCAGGTTTTCAGGACGCCGAACAAGGAGGTCATGGCTTTGCCTTGGAGGGGATGGGGTGCCGCCGGGGCGGCACCTTGGGTCAGGGTTCGTGGCATGGCTTAGTTCCCCAGAGCGATGGCCTTGTCGACCAGTTGCTTGCCGTTGCCGACCTGCTCGGCGAAGCGGTCGTACACCGGCTGGCTGGCGGCCATAAAGGCGGCCTTGTCGGCGTGGTTCACCGCCATGCCGGCGGCGGCAAAGGCGTCGAGCAAGTCCTTGTCCATCCGCTCGCCTTCGTCCAGGGACCACTGCTGGGCTTCCCGGGCGGTCTCGCGGATGGCGGCCTGCACCTCTGCCGGCAGCTTGTTCCAGCCGTTTATGCCGGCTACCAGCCAGATGGGGGAATAGACGTGATCGGTGATCGACAGGAATTTCTGCACCTCGTTGAGCTTGGCGCCCTCGATATTGGTGAGCGGATTTTCCTGGCCGTCCACCACCCCGGTCTGCAGGCCGACGAACAGCTCGGAGAAGGCCATGGGGGTCGGATTGGAGCCCCACTGGGTGAACATCAGGGTGCGCCACTCGCTCTGGGGGGTGCGGATCTTGAGGCCTTTCAGATCCTCAGGGGTATTGATGGGCCTGTCGTTGTTGGTGATCTGGCGAAAGCCGTTCTCCCAGGTGGACAGCACCTTGAGGCCGCGGGCCTCGGCGGAGGCGGCCAGCTCGGTCATTACTATCTGCTCGTCGATCTTCATCAGGTGGTCCCTGTCCTGCACCAGGAAGGGCAGATCGAACAGGGCAAAGTCGTCGGAGATGGACGACATGATGGAGGAGATGGCCGCCAGGTTCACGGTGCCCAGGCGCATCTTTTGCACCAGCTGGCGTTCGTCGCCGAGCTGGGCGCTGTCGTAGTACTCCACCTGGTGGGCGTCGCCGAGCCGCTCCTGCAGCCTGTCGGCGAACAGCCTGGCGGTTTGTCCCTGCAGGCTCTGGGGGCTGCCGCCGATGGCGAACACGATTTTCTCGGCGTGGGCCTGGGGGGCGGTCAGCGCCAGGGTCAGGGCGGAGGCGGTAAGCAGTGTCTTAAGCATGGCATGGTTCCTTGTGGTGCCTGCGGGGGTGGCCCGGCAGGGAGGCGTGTCCTACTCTCGTTCGCTTGAAAACCTTAACTGGTATGCTGGTTGGTTTACCGTACCAGTTGGCATTCAATTTAGTCAGCCGCGCGGTGAAGTGTCAAGCGGATTTGTTAATCTTTTGTGTCGTGATGTTTTGATTTTGTTTGTGAAAATCTGTGATGTCTTGCTAAGGTGATTCGAGAGGTCTAGTATTTAGTCCAGTTTAGCTGGCGGAGGCGCCCATGACGATGGCACAGGAGACGGTGTTTGCCTTTGAGCAGACCCTGGAGAACAAGACCAAGAAAGACATTCTGGCGGAGAAGATCATCGAGATGATCGTCACCGGCCTGCTGCGCGACAACGACGTGCTGCCGAGCGAGCGGGAGCTGTCCCAGCTGTTTGGGGTGAGCCGGGAAACGGTGCGCGGGGCGCTGCGGCTGGTGGCGGCCTATGGCCTGATCTCGGTCTCCCACGGCAGCAAGACCCGGATCACCGCGGGGGAGGCCCAACTGGCGCGTTTTCACGACAGTTATGCCCATATGAGCCCGGTTGAGGTCAACCAGTACGATATCGATACGGTGTTCGAGAGCCGGCAGTTGATCGAGGCGGCCATCGCCCGCAAGGCGGCGGCGCGCATCGACCAGGAGGGGCTCGACAAGCTGCGCAGGATGCTGGAGGCCCAGGCCGGGATGTTCGACAATCCGGTGCACTTCCAGCTGTCGGACAAGAATTTCCACAAGCTGATCGCCGAGTACGCGGGCAACGAGCTGCTGCTCAAGTATTCGGAGGAGTTGTATTCGTACGGGCTCAATATCCGCCGCAGCGTGATGCTGGAGCCGGGCGCCATCGCCCGCAGCTATGCTGAACACTGCCAGATCGTCGAGGCCCTGGCCCGGGGCGACGGCGCCGCCGCCGAGCAGGCCATGCTCGGCCACCTGACCAGCGTCTACAACACCACCCGGGAGAAAATGCCGGGCTGAGAGAGCCGGCCCGGGTGTGGGGTGGGTATATTGCTTCTAGCCTTCGGCTTCCAGCTGCAACTTGTGAACGATGGGGGCGTTGGCGGCGGGAAAGTCGTAGCGATGCAGCTCCGGGATGGGCACCCAGCGGCTGGGCTGGCCTTCGCGGCCGTGGGCTTCGCCCTCGAAGGCGGTGACCTTGCGGATATCCAGGATCACCTGCTTGTCGCCGTAGTCGTGCTCGATGCGCATAAAGGGTTGGCAGCTCGCCACCCGGATGCCGATCTCCTCTTCCAGCTCGCGGGCCAGGGCCTGGGGCACGGTCTCGCCGGCTTCCACCTTGCCGCCCGGGAACTCCCACTTGCAGGCCTGGTGCTGGCTTTCACCGCGCCGGCAGATAAAGATGTCGCCGGCGCCGTTCTCGATCACGCCCACCGCCACCAGCACGCTTTTCTTCAGGCCGGCCTCAGTATTCATTTTCATCGTCCTGCTCCGGCAGCCAGGCGGGATCGCCGGGAATGCGCTTTTCCTCGTCGGCCCACTCGCCGAGATCGATCAACTGGCAGCGCTTGCTGCAGAAGGGGCGGTAGGGGCTCTGCTCGCCCCATTCCACGGGGGTGCCGCAGGTGGGGCAGGGGACTGTGGTGATGGTGCTCATTTGATATTGGCCAGTTCGAAGTCGACATTGCCGGGATCGTGATTGCCGACCGGCATAAAACGGATGGTGAAGCGGTACTTGTTGCCGCTGACCACCGGATAGACGGCGAGCTCGGCCGGCAGCCGCAGGCGGATCATCTCGGTGAACTCGGCGCCGTCCTGGAAAAAGCCGCCCACCGCCTGCTGGGCGCGGAACTGGCCGGCTTCCCGCCACAGGGTCAGCAGCAGTTCCAGCCCCTGCTGCAGCAATTGCAGCAGGGACTGCCAGCCGTCGATGTCCTGTTGCTGGCGCACCACCGGCAGGTTCAGCCAGTAGTGCAGCTGGGGCACGTCGAAGGGGCAGAGGCCGCCGGGAATGGCGAAACGGCTGCGCACGGCGGCGAGCAGCTTGTCCTCCCGCAGCTGCTGGCCCAGGCGGGCCGCCCGGGGCAACTGCTGGGCCAGTTGCTCCAGCTGGCCTTCCAGCTGGGCCAGGGCGGCGGCGTCCACCCCCGGCACCTGGGACCAGGCGGCCAGCCTGCCCCGCTGGGCCTCCAGATCCTTGGCCAGATCGCTGCGGACATCGCAACGCTCCAGCAGCTCCATGATGTCCAGCAGCGCCTTGAACAGGGCGGTGGCCTGGCCGGGGGCCGAGAGCTCCCGGCACAGGCGGATCTGCTGCTGCAGTTCGTTCAGGCGCAGGTAGTTGCGGCACTTCTCGTTGAGGGGGAATTCATAAACCAGTGATGACATAAGGCTCCGGCCTGCAGAGTGACGGCGGTAATGGGGGCAAGTTTACCCGCATCAGTCGGTGATAAACAAATCGAGCAGCCGGTTCAGGAAACGGCGCCCCAGGGGCGTGACCCGCCAGTGTTGTTCGTCTTCGACCAGCAGTTCCAGCCGCATCGCCTCCGACAGCGGCGCAGACAGGCGTTCGGGGGCCAGGCCGGTCAGCCGGGTGAATTCGTCCCGGGGGATGGGCTCGAACAGGCGCAGCCGGTTCATGAAGTATTCCAGCGACAGATCCTGCGGCGCCACCGGCCAGTACTGGTCCAGATAGGGGCGTCCCGGCTCCAGGTAGCCCTTGGGGTGCTTGACCTTGACGGTGCGCACCAGCTTGCCCTCGAGCGGCAGGGTGACCTTGCCGTGGGCGCCGCAGCCGATGCCCAGGTAGTCGCCGAAGCGCCAGTAGTTGAGGTTGTGCCTGGCCTCATGGCCGGGTCTGGCGTAGGCGGACACCTCGTACTGGCGGTAGCCCCGGGCCAGCAGCAGGGCGTGGCCCTGCTCGTAGATGTCGGCCAGCACCTCGTCTTCCGGCAGGGCCGGCGGGCGCGAGGCGAAGGGGGTGTTGGGCTCTATGGTGAGCTGGTACCAGGACAGGTGCGGCGGCGCCAGTGCGAGCGCCTGCTCCAGATCCTGGAGGGCGTCTTCCGGGCGCTGTTCGGGCAGGCCGTGCATCAGATCCAGGTTGAAGGTCCTGAGCCCCACGCTCGCCGCCTCCCGGGCGGCGAAGCGGGCCTGCTCCGGGTCGTGGATGCGGCCCAGGCGGGCGAGCTGGTCCGGCTGGAAGCTCTGCACGCCGATAGAGATGCGGTTGACGCCGGCTTCCCGAAAGCCGCGGAAGCGGCCGGCTTCCACCGTGCCCGGGTTGGCCTCCAGGGTGATTTCGATATCTGCCTCGAAGGGGACCAGTTGCGCCACGCCGGCCAGCAGCCGGGCGATGGCCTCGGGGCTGAGCAGGCTGGGGGTGCCGCCACCGATGAAGATGCTGTGCAGCCGTCGCCCCTGCACCAGGTGCAGATCCTGGCGCAGATCGTCGAGCAGGGCGTCCACATAGGCCTGTTCGGGGATGGCGTCCTTCAGGGCGTGGGAGTTGAAGTCGCAGTAGGGGCACTTCTGCACGCACCAGGGTATATGCACATAGAGGCTGAGCGGCGGCAGTTGCAGCATCAGGCTTCCTCGTGCAGCAGCGCCTGCAACTGGCGCAGGGCCTTGCCTCGGTGGCTCAGGCGGTTTTTTTCTTCCGGGCTCAGCTCGGCGGCGGTCTTGCCGGCCCCGGGCACCAGGAAGACGGGATCGTAGCCGAAGCCGCCCTCGCCCCGGGGGGCCTCGGTGATGGCGCCGCTCCAGTGGCCGGTGCAGATAAGCGGGGTGGGGTCGTCCGCGTGGCGCAGGTAGACCAGCACGCACCAGAAGGTGGCTTTGCGAAGACCGCTGGGCAGCCCTTCCAGATCGGCCAGCAGCTGCGCCACATTTTGCTCGTCGGTGGCGGCGGGGCCGGCGAAGCGGGCGGAATAGACACCGGGGCGGCCGTCGAGGGCGTCCACCGTCAGGCCGGAGTCGTCGGCGATGGCGGGCAGGCCGGTTGCGCGCGCCGCGTGCCTGGCCTTGATGATGGCGTTTTCCACGAAGGTGGTGCCGGTTTCGTCTGCGTCCGCCACGCCGAATTCACTCTGGGGCACCACCTTCATACCAAGCCCGCCGAGCAGGCTTTGCAGTTCGGCAACTTTCTTGGCGTTGCCGGAAGCCAGGACGATTTGTTTGCTCACCTTGTGTTCCTGTCGGGATACCGTTGGCGGCCATGATAACACCGTGACCGCCAGAAGTGAGGGGGAGGTAGTGAGGAGTGAGGGGAAAGGAGTGAGACGTGGTTCCCTCTCGCCTCACCCCTGAAGCCTCACCGGCAAGACCTTAGTCGGTATAGAAGGTATGGCGGAAGGAGAACTGGCCGCCCTGCTGCGGGCCCTGGATATCGATGGTGAACAGTACGTTGTCTTCGTTGCGGTAGGGGTACTCGGCGATGTAGTAGATGGAGTCGCCTTCCCGCACCGTCTGGAAGTTCAGCCGGCGCACGGTGCCGAGCAGGGTCTTGCCTTCGCCGCTCAGGTTCACCTGCTGGGTAACGCCATTGGCGTCGGTCACCGCTATGTTGACCAGGCCGTTGAAGCGGCTGCGTTCTATGTTGTAGCTGCGCGCCACTTCCGGGGTGAGGAAGGTGGAGGCGAAGGCGCTGTAATGCACCGTCCACTTGCCGACCCGGGTTTCGGCACCGGTCACCTGGGAGGCAAACAGCAGTGTCAGGGCGGAGAGGATGATTTTGAACATGGCAAATCCTTACATGGCTGGGAGCGTTATTGTTAGTTTAGGCCGGCTTGGCCAGGAGTTCCGCCAGTGCCGGCGGGATTTCCCGGGGGGACTCGATCACCAGCTTCTTGTGGCGGCTGGTCTCGCCGGCCAGCAGCACCACCCGGGACTTGGGCACCCGGCACTGTTTGGCCAGCCATTTTTGCAGGTGGGCATTGGCCTGGCCATCCACCGGCGGCGCCGTGATGGCCAGGCGGAGTTCGTCGCCGTGCAGGCCGAGGAACTGATCCCGGCTGGACTTGGGCTGCAGGTACAGGCTGAGATAGAGCCGGTCCTGCTCCAGCCGGACCGCCTGGGTCACAGCTGCCACCATAGTGGCCCAATCAGGTCCCCAAGCAGCCAGTTCAGCGCCTGCAGGGCGATAAAGGCCACCAGTATCGACAGATCCAGGCCGCCCATGGGTGGAATGATGCGGCGCAGGGGGGCCAGCAGCGGCTCGGTGAGCTGGTGCAGCACATATTCTATCTGGCTGCGGCCCTGGCTGACCCAGCTCATCAGGGCGCGGACGATCAGGATCCAGAACAGCATGACACCGGCCTTCTTCAGCACCGTGATCAGGCCGACCAGCACCACCGTGCTCCAGTCCGCGTAGAGCAGGTTCATGGCCTTGAACAGCAGCAGCTTGGCGGTGGCCACCAGCACCGCCAGCACCACGGCGGCGAAGTCGATGCCGAAGAAACCGGGAATGAAGCGGCGCAGTGGCATCAGCGGCGGATTGGTGGCCTTGACCACGAACTGGCTGAAGGGGTTGTAGAAGTCGGCCCGCACCCACTGCAGCCAGATGCGCAACAGCACCACCATAAGGTAAAGGTCGAAGAGGGTATTAATCAGGTAATAGGCTGTGTTCATTATTATTCCTTAGAGCTGGGTTTCCAGTTCCCGGGCACGGGCGACGGCGGCGGCCATGGCCTCGGCCACCAGATGCTCCAGTCCCCCTTCCTGGAAACGGCGAATGGCTTCGGCGGTGGTCCCCCCCTTGGAGGTGACCTGGGCGCGAAGCTCGGCCAGGGTCAGCCCGGGATTGGCGGCCACCATCTGGGCGGCGCCCAGGGCGCTCTGTTGCACCAGCAGGCGGGCTTCCTCGGCGGAAAACCCCTGTTTTTCAGCCTCCGCCGCCATGGCCTCCATAAAGAGGAAGAAATAGGCCGGCGCGCTGCCGGCGGCGGCGATCACCTGGTTGATGCCATCCTCCTCGGCCACCCAGAGGATCTTGCCCACCGCGGCCATCATCTGGCCGCAGTAGTCCCGATCGACCTGGCTCACATGGGACCTGGCGTAGAGACCGGTCATGCCCAAGCCCAGCAGGGAGGGGGTATTGGGCATGGTGCGGATCAGGTTGTCGTGGCCGCCGGCCATCTGCTCCAGCCGGGTCACACTGACGCCGGCGGCGATGGAGATCAGCAGCTTGCCCTTGAAGTTGGCGCCGGCCTGTACCAGCTCCGCCAGCATGGCGGCCATCATCTGGGGCTTGACCGCCAGCACCAGGGCCTGGGCCCAGCCGGCGGCTTCCAGGTTGTCCTGGGTGGTGCGGATGCCGAAGTCGGCGGCGAGGGCGTCCAGCTTGGGGCGGGAGGGATTGGCGGCCAGGATCAGATCGGCCGGGTAACCCGACTTGATCAGCCCGGCGATCAGGCTGCGAGACATGTTGCCCGCACCGATAAAGGCGAGTTTTCTGTGTTCCATCAATGATCACTCAAGGGTTGCGAGAGCCAAATATAGCCGTGCCAACCCTTACCAGGGTACTGCCACAGGCCACTGCGAGTTCTAAATCGTTGCTCATCCCCATCGACAGGGTGTCCAGCTGGGGGTATTTTTCCGCCATTCTATCAAAGAGTTGCTTCAACTCTAGCAATTGTGTCCCGAGCCGCTGCTCATCCCCGGTGTCCTCGGGGATGGTCATCAGGCCGCGCAGGCACAGGCCCGGCAAGGCGCTGACCTGTTCCGCCAGGGATTCCACCTCATCCGGTGCCAGGCCGGATTTGCTGGCCTCGCCGCTCACGTTGACCTGCAGGCAGATGTTGAGCGGGCGCATGTGCACCGGGCGCTGATCGCTGAGCCGCTGGGCGATTTTGAGCCGGTCCACCGTCTGCACCCAGTCGAAATGCTCGGCCACCAGCCGGCTCTTGTTGGATTGCAGCGGGCCAATCAAATGCCAGCTGATCTCCGGACAGCGGGTTTTCAGCGCCATTATCTTGTCGACCGCCTCCTGCACATAGTTTTCACCGAACTGGCGCTGGCCGGCGGCGTAGGCGGCTTCGATATCGGCGACGGGCTTGGTCTTGCTGACTGCCAGCAGCTGAATGTCGTGCTCGCGGCGGCCACAGGCGCCGGCGGCGGCGGCGATTCTGTCGTGAACCTCTGTCAGGTGCTGTACGATAGTATTCATATAATAAGTAACCAGGGGCGACGGAGAGTTTATTATGGATATTACGGAACTTTTGGCGTTTAGTGTAAAGCATAATGCATCGGATCTGCACCTGTCCGCCGGGGTGCAGCCGCTGATCCGGGTGGACGGGGAGGTGCGCAAGATCAACCTGCCGGTACTGGAGCACAGGGACGTGCACCGTTTGGTGTACGACATCATGAACGATCGCCAGCGCAAGGAGCTGGAAGAAAACTTCGAGGTCGACTTTTCCTTCGAGTTGCCGGGCCTGGCCCGCTTCCGGGTGAATGCCTACCATCAGTCGCGCGGCGCGGCGGCGGCTTTTCGGGTGATCCCGAGCGAGGTATGGAACCTGGAACAGCTGGGAGCGCCCGATATCTTCCGCCGCATCGCCGAGTACCCGCGCGGCCTGGTGCTGGTCACCGGCCCCACCGGCTCGGGCAAGTCCACCACCCTGGCGGCGATGATCGACCACATCAACGAGAGTTTCAACAAGCATATCCTCACCATCGAAGACCCCATCGAATTCGTGCACGGCAACAAAAAGTGCCTGGTCAACCAGCGGGAAGTGCACCGGGACACCCATTCCTTCAGCAACGCCCTGCGCTCGGCGCTGCGGGAGGATCCCGACATCATACTGGTGGGAGAACTGCGGGATCTGGAAACTATCCGCCTGGCGCTCACCGCCGCCGAAACCGGCCACCTGGTGTTCGGTACCCTGCATACCTCCTCGGCGGCCAAGACCATAGACCGCATCATCGACGTCTTTCCCGGGGCCGAGAAGGACATGGTACGCTCCATGCTTTCCGAATCCCTGCGTGCGGTGATCTCCCAGACCCTGCTCAAGAAGGTGAACGGCGGCCGGGTTGCCGCCCACGAGATCATGCTGGGCACACCGGCGATCCGCAACCTGATCCGCGAGGACAAGGTGGCCCAGATGTACTCGGTGATCCAGACCGGCATGGCGCACGGCATGCAGACCATGGATCAATGCCTCAAGCTGCTGGTCAGCAGCGGCATGGTGGCGCCGGTGGACGCCCGGGCCAAGGCAGTGGATCCCCAGAGTATCTGACAACCGGAGGTGACATGGAACTGACCCCCTTGCTCAAGGCCATGCTGGAACAGCAGGCTTCGGACATGTATATCTCGGTGGGCATAGCCCCCACCATCAAGACCCAGGGACGGCTGCAACCGCTCGGTGGGGAGCCGCTGACCGAGGCTCAGGCCCTGGCGCTGGTGGAGTCCTGCATGAACGATGACTGGCGGGAGCGTTTCCACCGCCACAAGGAGGCCAACTTCGCCATTACCGACGAGCAGGCCGGCCGCTTCCGGGTGAGTGCCTTCTGGCAACAGGAAAAGGCGGGCATGGTCATCCGGCGCATCGAAAGCCGCATCCCCACCTTCGAGGAGTTGTACCTGCCCGAGGTGTTGCGCGAGGTGGCCATGACCAAGCGTGGCCTGGTGCTGTTCGTAGGGGGCACCGGCACCGGCAAGTCCACCACCCAGGCGGCCATGATAGGTCACCGCAACCGCCATGCGGGCGGCCATATCCTCACCATCGAGGATCCGGTGGAATACCTTCATCAGCATGGCCAGTCCATCGTGACCCAGCGGGAGGTGGGCATCGACACCGAGTCCTTCGACGCCGCCCTGAAAAGCTCCCTGCGCCAGGCGCCGGACGTGATCCTGATCGGCGAGATCCGCTCGGAGGAGACCATGGGGTTCGCCCTGGCCTTCGCCGAGACCGGCCATCTGTGCATGGCCACCCTGCACGCCAACAACGCCAACCAGGCGCTGGACCGGATCATGCACCTGGTGCCGGAAAGCAAGCACCGCCAGTTGCTGTTCGATCTGTCGTTCAACCTCAAGGCGATCGTGGCCCAGCAACTGATCCCCACCCGCGACGGCAAGCACCGCCGGGGTGCCTTCGAGGTACTGCTCAATAGTCCCCTGGTGGCGGATCTGATCCGCAAGGGCGAGATGCACCGGCTCAAGGAGGTCATGGCCAAGTCCCGGGAGCTCGGCATGCAGACCTTCGATCAGGCGCTGTTTGACCTCTATGCCCAGCACCATATAGGCTACACCGAAGCCCTGGCCTATGCCGACTCGCCCAACGACCTGCGGCTGATGATCAAGCTGCATGGCGGTGGCGGACTGGATGCGGGCATGCTCGATAACGTGACGATAGAATCTTAGAGGACCCTCATGCTGATAGTGGTTTCCCCCGCCAAGACCCTGGATTACGACACGCCGCCGGTGATTGGCGAATACAGCCTGCCCGAACTGCTGGATCATGCCGCTGAGCTGATCACCCGGGCCCGTCGGCTGAGCCCGGCCGAGATCGGCAAGCTGATGAGCATCAGCGACAAGCTGGCGGGGCTCAACGCCGCCCGTTTCGCCGACTGGCAGCCGGATTTCAGTCCGGCCAACGCCAAGCAGGCGATACTGGCGTTCAAGGGCGACGTCTATACCGGGCTGGACGCCGAGACCCTGAACGCGGACGACTTCGCCTTCGCCCAACGCCACCTGCGCATGCTGTCCGGCCTTTACGGGGTGCTTCGGCCGCTGGATCTGATGCAGCCCTACCGGCTGGAGATGGGCACCCGGCTCGACAACGAGCGGGGACGGGATCTGTACCAGTTCTGGGGCGACCTCATCACCGACAAGCTCAACCAGGCCCTGGCGGAGCAGGGCGACAACGTGTTGATCAACCTGGCGTCCAACGAGTACTTCAAGGCGGTGAAACCGAAGCGGCTGGACGGGCAGATCGTCACCCCGGTGTTCAAGGACGGCAAGAATGGCCAGTACAAGGTGATCAGTTTCTATGCCAAGAAGGCGAGAGGCATGATGGCCCGCTACATCATCGAACACCGGCTGACCGAGGTGAGCCAGCTGACCGCCTTCGACAGCGCCGGCTATTACTTCGTCGAGGCCGAGTCCAGCCCGACCGAGCTGGTGTTCAAGCGGGAAGAGCAATAAAAAATAAAAAGCGGCCGGAACCTTTTGCTCCGGCCGCCCTCTTACTAGGCGTGTCTACTGAATTTTCAGATACTCTTCTTCATTTTGACCGGCTCCAGGGCCGGTTTTTTATTGGCGCCAGGCCGGCCTGGCGCCATCGGTACCGCGCCGGCCGCGGCCCGAGCCGTTACTGGTCGGCTTTTTTCTCCCTCGCCCACTTGGGTTTGCCCTTGGCCTTCTGATCCCGCAGCCGTTTCTTCTGCTTGGGTTGCTCGGCCTTTTTCACCTTGCTGTCGGCTTCTTTTTTCTTGCGCGGCGCCACGCTGGCTTCCTTGTGCCTGGGGCGCAGCTCGTCGATGATCCGGCGCTTGAGCTTCTGGTCGGTGTAGCGCTCCACTTTCACCACCATCGGCATGTCGTGGGCTTCCACCAGGCTGATGGCGGTGCCCTTGCGGCCGGCCCGGCCGGTGCGGCCGATGCGGTGCACATAGACGTCGGCGGTGCGTGGCATGTCAAAGTTGATCACGTGGCTGACCTCGGGCAGATCGATGCCCCGGGCCGCCACGTCGGTGGCCACCAGGATATTGACCTTGCCGTTGCGAAAGCGGCGCAGCGCCTCGAAGCGCTTGTCCTGATCCATTTCGCCGCGCAGCCAGGCGTTGTCCAGCCCTTCCTGTTGCAGCCGGCTGGCCAGCTCCATCAACCGCTCCCGGGTTTTCACGAAGACGATGCTGCGGGTCACGTCCGGCTGGCGCAGCAGGTGGACCAGCAGGGCGAACTTGTGCTCGGGGTTGTCCGCCAGGTGCAGCCACTGGTTGATCTTCTTGCGTTCGCTGCGCGGCGGCTCGGCGGACAGCTCCACCGGCTCCTTGAGGATGTCGGCGGCGAACTTCATCAGGCCACGGCCTTCCAGGGTGGCGGAAAACAGCATGGTCTGGCGGCGCCAGCGGGCCTCGGCGGCGATGCGGTCCACATCCCCGATAAAGCCCATGTCGAGCATGCGATCCGCCTCGTCCAGGATCAGGATCTCGATGTCCCGGCTGTCGAAGGACTCTTCTTCTATGTATTGCAGCAGCCGGCCCGGGGTGGCCACCACTATGTCGGTGGTCTTGGTCAGGGCGGGCAGGTGCTTTTCGCTGTCCACCCCGCCGGTGATGGTCTCGACCCGCAGGCCGGTGTCCTTGAGCAGAGCCTTGGCGTCGTCGGCGATCTGCTTGGCCAGCTCGCGGGTGGGGGTGAGGATCAGGGCCCGGGCCGGGCCGGCCTGGCGACGGGGAAAATCCAGCAGGTGCTGGCAGACCGGCAACAGGAAGGCGGCGGTCTTGCCGGTGCCGGTGGGGGCCGAGGCCATGATGTCCCGTCCGTTCATGGCTTCGGGGATGACCTGGCTCTGAATGGTGGTGGGTCTGGCATAGCCCATGCGTGCCAGGGCGCGGACCAGAATGGGATCCAGTTCCAGTTGCTCGAAGCTCATACTGCTCATGATCGATCTCGTCAGCCTAAAAGGCGGGTATTATAGGCGAACTCGGATAAAAAAACCTGTCAGGATAAGTCATGAGCAGTCGCGGTTTCACCTTCAAGCAATTCCATGTCGATCACGATCGTTGCGCCATGAAGGTGGGCACCGACGGCATCCTGCTCGGGGCCTGGGCGCCCCTGGGGCGGGCCCGCCGCATCCTGGACGTGGGCACCGGCTCCGGCCTGGTGGCACTGATGCTGGCCCAGCGCGGCGATCCCGGGGTGAGGATCACCGGGCTGGAACTGGACCAGGCCGCCGCCGCCCAGGCGGCGGAGAACGTGGCCGCCTCCCCCTGGCCGGAGCGGGTCGATATTGTCCAGGGCAGCCTGCAGGCGTTCGAGGCTTCGCCCTTCGATCTTATCGTGTCCACCCCGCCCTATTTCGGCCACGGCCAGCGCTTCGATTGCCAGGCCCGGGCCAGCGCCCGCCATACCGGCAGCCTGACCCTGGCCGAGCTGTTCACTCATGCCAAACGTTTGCTCGGTGAAGATGGTGGATTATCCCTGGTTTTGCCGGTGCAGGCATTGGAGGAGGCCATGCTGCAGGCGGAGTCTCTCGGCTTTCATCTTGCCGAAAGGCGGGATGTCGTGACCCGCGAGGGAAAAAAGCCTGGTCGTTTTTTATTGCACTTTTGCAGAATCAAACACTGTTTAAAGTGGGGTGAAATTATCATTAATACTGTAAATAATGACCATGGCGACATATATAAGGGAATGGTCTCGCCCTTCTATTTGAAGATGTAAATTTCGCCTTGAATCTGATTTTCACATCATTATGCTACTCGCCAGCTCGACGTTCGCCAGTTTTTAGTATTTTACAATTCTTTGCTGGCAGCATGTCGTATCGTCATCTCGCTTAGTTTCCAAACGAAGCTGGCACAGTGCGGGCAACCGCAACGAGGTTTGCTGTGAACAGATCCTTATCCACCTTTGACATCCTGGGCCTGGGGTTCATGCCCTTCGCCTTCTTCCTGGGCGCCGGTAATATCATCTTCCCGCCCCTGGCCGGCTTCCTGGCCGGTGAAAACCTGACCAGTGCCATGTTCGGCTTTTTGATCACCGCCGTGGGCCTGCCCCTGGCGGGCCTGGTCGCCGCCGCCCTGGCCGGTGGTGGCCTGCCCACCATGGGACGCTACCTGCCGCCGCTGGTGGTGACGGTCATGGCGTGCGCCATTTTCATCATCATAGGCCCGGCCTTCGCCGCCCCCCGTACCGGCCTGGTGGCCTTCGAGATGGGGATCAAACCCTTCCTCGACAATCCGGGCCAGGCCAGCCTCACCCTCTATACCCTGGTGTTCTTCGGGGTGGCGCTGCTGCTCTCCCTCAGCCAGGGCCGGCTGCTGGAAGCGGTGGGCAAGCTGCTGACCCCGGTGCTGCTGGTGCTGCTGGTGGTGCTGGCCATCGCCGTCTTCGTCAATCCCCAGGGCTCCCAGCCCGAGGTGGCCGAAGCCTATATGAGCCAGCCGTTCGTGAAGGGCTTTATCGAAGGCTATAACACCATGGACACCTTCGCGTCCCTGCTGTTTGCCATCCTGATCCTGGACGTGCTGCGCAAGAAAGGCGTGACCGATACCCGCGCCCAGTCCCGCTACCTGACCCTGGCGGCGCTGATCGCCGCCGCCGGCCTGGGTTTCGTCTACATTTCCCTGTTCATCCTGGGCGGCACCAGCCTGGGCGTGGTGGAGTCCGCCAGCAACGGCGGCGAGATCATCAGCGCCTATGTACTGGCCCTGTTCGGCACCCCCGGCCTGTGGATACTGGCGGGCATCGTCACCCTGGCCTGCCTGACCACCGCAGTGGGCCTGATCTCCTCCTGTGCCGATTATTTCCACAACCTGACCGGCAAGGGCAGCTATCGCCGTTGGGTGGTGCTGATCGCCCTGGCCTGCATGCTGGTGGCCAATGTGGGCCTGAACACCCTGATCAGCGTGTCCATCCCGATCCTGGTGGCCCTGTATCCGGTGGCGATCGCCCTGGTGCTGGCGACCTATCTGCGGCCGCTGATGAAGTCGCCGGTGTTCGCCTTCCGCCTGATCATCGGGGTTTCCTTTGTGTTCGGCCTGCTCGACGGCCTGCAGGCCGCCGGCCTGAACATGAGCCTGTTTGGTTTCCTGCCGCTGTTCGGCGTCGGCATGGCCTGGGTGCTGCCCACCGCCGTCGCCGCCCTGGCCGGCCTGGTGATCGGCAAGGCCCGGGAAGAAGCCCTGGCCTGAGCCGGCGAGGGTTAACCCTGGATCCCAAGGGGCGGCATCGAGCCGCCCCTTTTGCTTTGGCAAGCAAGGCAGGACAACCGGTCGGAAAAGTCGTCGTTTGATCCCGATCAAGCATTATGCGGATAAAATTGATAATGGTTATCGTTTGATTTAGCTTGATGGGGACCTTCCACTCAAACGCGAGGAAACCATGATGAAATCCCTTCCGCTGTCCCTTTTTTCCGCCCTGACCCTGCTGTTGGCGGCCCATGTTCAGGCCGAGACGCGCCCGGACCATTACCAGGGAGAGCCCGCCGAGACTCTGGAGCAGGCGGTGACCAACTTCTCCGAGTACAACGCCAAGCTGGCCGAACTGCTGGCGGGAGAGCTGACACCGGCGGCCCTGAGCGAGGTGCACCAGCTCACCTACACCCTGGAAAACGCCCTGGCCAAAATCAATGAAGAAACCGCAGCCCTGGCACAGACCCTGGAGGAGGTGCATGTCGCCTCCGAGACCAACCAGCCGCAGCTGGTCAAGGACAGGGGCGAGGCCTATCTGGCGGTATCCCGCACCCTGATCCCCTGAACGGAGGTCTGAGGCAGGACGTGGAATAAAAGATTAAGAGAGGCGTTACCCGCGGACGGAGCGCGGGTAACGGCGGCTCACAGAGCCGCGATTTCTTCCAGGATCTGGGCCACCCAGGCCTGGATGCGGGCATCGGTGTCGTCGTACTGGTTGGCCTCGTCCAGGGACAGGCCGACAAAGTAACGGCCGTCGTCGGTGAGCGCCTTGGAGGCCTCGAACTCGTAGCCCTGGTTGGGCCAGTAGCCGACCAGGGTGGCGCCGCGGGCGGCGACCTTGTCGTGCAGCAGGCCGAGCGCATCCTGGAACCATTCGCCGTAGCCGAGCTGATCGCCCATGCCGAACAGCGCCACCACCCGGCCGTCCAGATCCAGCTCGTCCACCTCGTCCCAGTGGGATTCCCAGTCTTCCTGCAACTCGCCGAAATCCCAGGTGGAGATGCCGAAGATCAGAATGGGATAGTCTTCGGCGCGCTTGAGCGGCACATCCTTGATATTATGCAGATCGACCAGCTCGGCGCCGAGCTGGTCGCGGATTTTCTCGGCGGCCATCTCGGTATAGCAGGTGGTGGAGCCGTAAAAGAGACCGATATTCATGGGGTTCCGTCATCTCAGCAGACAAGGGCCCTATCATAACAGAAGCCCGCGTACAGGGCAGAGCCCGGAGTAAGCATGAGCCATCCCCTGGTGGAACAATTTGTCGACGCCCTCTGGCTGGAGAAGGGACTGTCGGACAACACCCTGGCTTCCTACCGCAGCGATCTGACCCACTTCGCCGCCTGGCTGGACGGCGAGGGCGGCAGCCTGCTGGCGGTGGACGGCCTCACCCTGCAGCAGTACCTGGCGCACCGGCTGGATCTGGGCTTCAAGGCCAGCAGCACGGCGCGCATGCTGAGCGTGCTGCGCCGCTTCTTCCAGTACCTGCACCGGGAGCAGTTGCGCGCCGACGATCCCAGCGTGCTGATCGCCGGCCCCAAGCTGCCCAAACGCTTGCCCAAGGATTTGAGCGAGCAGCAGGTGTCCCGCCTGCTGCAGGCGCCGGAGGTGGGCGACCCCCTGGAGCTGCGCGACAAGGCCATGCTGGAGCTGCTCTATGCCACCGGCTTGCGGGTGAGCGAGCTGGTGAGCCTGTCGATGGAGAGCGTCAGCCTGCGCCAGGGCCTGGTGCGGGTGACCGGCAAGGGCAACAAGGAGCGGCTGGTGCCCATGGGGGAGGAGGCGCTGTACTGGCTGACCCGCTATCTCAAGGAGGCGCGGCCGGTGCTGTTGGGCGAGCAGCCGTCGGACGTGGTGTTCCCCTCGCGCCGGGCCCGGCAGATGACCCGCCAGACCTTCTGGCACCGCATCAAGCATTATGCCCTGCGCGCCGGCATCACCATGGAGCTGTCGCCCCACACCCTGCGCCACGCCTTCGCTACCCACCTGCTCAACCACGGCGCCGACCTGCGGGTGGTGCAGCTGCTGCTGGGCCACTCGGACCTGTCCACCACCCAGATCTACACCCATGTGGCCAACCACCGGCTCAGCGTCCTGCACGAGCAGCATCATCCCAGGGGATAGAAGCTGGAAGCCATAAGCCGGAGGCTGGAAGAGATGGCTTCCCGCTTCAAGCTTATCGCTTCCGGCTCTGTCTACGGCGGGTCGTTGCAAATTCCCCCCGGCGCGGTTAGTGTGGTCGGCCCGTTTAAAAACAAGTCTTGCCCATGTCCGTCCGTTCCCGATTGCCCATCCGCCGGCGTGAAGTCGTGCCCCATCGGTTGCCCGCCGAGCTTTCCCCGCTGCTGCAGCGGCTCTATGCCAGCCGTGGCCTGGTGCAACCCGAGCAGCTCAACCTGCAGGCCGGGGCCCTGCTCAAGCCCGGCTTCAAGGGCATGGCCGAGGCGGTGCGGCTGCTGGCCGAGGCTCTGGAGCAGCAGCGCAGCATACTGATCGTGGGCGATTTCGACTGCGACGGCGCCACCAGCTCGGCGCTGATGGTGCACGGCCTGCGCGCCATGGGCGCGCGGCGGGTCGGTTACCTGGTGCCCAACCGCTTCGACTACGGCTACGGCCTGAGCCCCCAGGTGGTGGACGAGGCGGCGGCCCTGGGCGCCGAACTGCTGATCACCGTGGACAATGGCATTTCCAGCATCAGTGGGGTGGCGGCGGCCAGGGCGGCGGGCATGCAGGTGATCGTCACCGATCACCACCTGCCCGGCGAGGAGACGCCCGAGGCGGACGCCATCGTCAACCCCAACCAGCACGGCTGCGACTTTCCTTCCAAGAACCTGGCCGGAGTGGGGGTGGCCTTCTACCTGCTGCTGGCGCTGCGTTCGGCCCTGGGCGAGCAGGGCTGGTTCGAGCAACGGGGGATCACGGCGCCCAACATGGCGGACTACCTGGATCTGGTGGCGCTCGGCACCGTGGCGGACGTGGTGGCCCTGGACGGCAACAACCGGGTGCTGGTGCACCAGGGCCTGCAGCGCATGCGCGCCGGCCGGGTGCGACCCGGCATCCAGGCGTTGATCGACATCTCCGGCCGCAGCCAGGCCCGGCTGACCGCCTCGGATCTGGGCTTCGCCCTCGGTCCCCGGCTCAATGCCGTGGGCCGGCTCGACGACATGTCGATGGGGGTGGCCTGCCTACTCAGCGACAACCTGGACGAGGCCCGCCGGCTGGCGGCGCTGATGGACGAACTCAACCGGGAGCGCAAGGCCATCGAGGCCAGCATGCAGCAGGAGGCCCTGGCCAGCCTGGCCCGGGTGCGTATCGACGACGGCGAGCTGCCCGCCGGCCTGGTGCTGCACCAGGACGACTGGCACCAGGGGGTGGTGGGACTGGTGGCCTCGCGCATCAAGGAACGCTACTTCCGCCCGGTGATCGCCTTCGCCGAGGCGGGCGAGGACGAACTCAAGGGCTCGGGCCGCTCCATTCCCGGGGTACACCTGCGGGATCTGCTGGAGGCCATCAACAGCCGCCATCCGGGCCTGATCACCAAGTTCGGCGGCCACGCCATGGCGGCGGGGCTGTCGTTGACCAAGGCGGCGCTGGCCCCGTTCAAGGACGCCTTCGAGCGGATGGTGGACGACTGGGTCAGCCCCGAGCTGCTGGCCGGGGACATCCTCACCGACGGCGAACTGGCGGTCCATGAGCTGACCCTGGAACTGGCCGAGCAGCTGCGCTTCGCCGGCCCCTGGGGCCAGGCCTTTCCCGAGCCGCTGTTCGACGGCGAGTTCCGCATCATCCAGCAGCGGCTGGTGGGCGAGAAGCACCTCAAGCTGGTGCTGAGTCCGGACGAGGGGCGCACCCTGTTCGACGGCATCGCCTTCAACGTGGATTTGGCCACGTGGCCCAACGCCGCCATCCAGAAGGTGGAACTGGTGTACAAGCTGGACGTGAACGAATGGAAGGGGCGGCGCCAGCTGCAATTGCTGGTGGAGCAGCTGGCCCCGCTGTAGGTCGCGTGAGGGGTGAGGGATGGGGCTTGGATCCTTGCTCCACCCCTTCACCCCTTACCTTGTTACAGGGTAAAGGCGCTCACCAGGCCGTTCAGTTCGCCCGCCTGTTTGTGCAGCTCTTTCGACTGCTGCAGGGACTGGCTCGCGTCCTCGGCCAGCTCGTCGGCCACGTCCTTGATGGCAGTGGTGTTCTGGGTGATCTCCCCGGTCACCTGGCTCTGCTCTTCCGCCGCCGTGGCGATCTGGCTGGCCATGTCCGAGATCAGGCCTACCGCCGTGGTGATCTCCGCCAGCGCCTGGGCGGCGGCCTCGGCATCTTCCACGCTCAGCTCCGCCAGGTTGCGGCTGGTGTCCATCAGTTTCACCGCCTCGTTGGTGGCCTGTTGCAGGGTGCTGATGGTGTCCTGGATTTCCTCGGTGGAGGCGTGGGTGCGCTGGGACAGTACCCGCACCTCGTCCGCCACCACCGCGAAACCGCGCCCCTGTTCCCCGGCCCGGGCCGCCTCGATGGCGGCGTTGAGCGCCAGCAGGTTGGTCTGCTCGGCGATGCCCTGGATAGTGGCCAGCACGCTGGAAATGTCCTTGGCGTGCTGATCCAGGCGCACTATCACCGAGGAGGCCTGTTCCATTTCCCGTGCCAGGGACTGGATGGAATCCCTTGTCTTGTGCACCAGCTGCTTGCCCTGCTCGGTGCTGGCCGTGGACTGCTGGGCGGCGGTGGCGGTCTGTTCGGCGTTGTGGGCGATCTCCTGGGTGGCGGAGGCCATTTCGGTCACCGCGGTGGCGACCATGGTCACTTCCTGCTGCTGGCGGCCGAGTTCGGTCACCGTCTGGTTGGCGCGCACCGAGGCCTGCTCGGCATTGGCTCCCAGGTGCCCGGCCTGGCTGCGGATCTGGCGGATCAACTCCGCCTGGCTGCCGACGAAGCGGTTGAAGCTGGCGGCCAGCTGGCCCACTTCGTCCTGGCTGTTGAGGCGGATGCGCTGGGTGAGATCGCCCCGGCCGTCGGCGATCTGGGCCAGGGCGCGGGAAACCCTGACCAGGGGGGCCAGCAACACCTGCACCAGCAGGCCGATCAGCACCACGGCGGCGGCGATCACCAGGGCGGCCAGGCCCAGCTGTTGCCACAGCAGGGTGGCAAGCGGCGCTTCCAGGGCGGCCTTGTCGAGCACGAACAGCAGTTGCCAGTCGCTGCCCGGCACCGGCTGCACATAAACCAGCTTGTGCTCGCCGGCCAGGGTCACCGGGTGCAGGCGGCTGTCCTGCTGCCAGCGGCTCAGGTTGGCGGTGCCGAGGTTGGCGTCCAGGCCGGTGGCCGGCTGCAGCACCCGGGCCTGATCCCGGTGGGCGATCAGGGTACCGTTGCTGTCGAGCATCATGGCGTAGCCCCGGGCCGGCAGGCGGATGGCGTTGATGTCCTCGATCAGGCTGGTGATGGCCACATCGCCGCCGATCACCCCGGCCAGACGGCCGTTTTGCTGCACCGGCCGGGCCAGGGTGACCACCAGCACCTTGTAGGCGGCGTCCAGATAGGGCGGGGTGACGATGGCGCCGTTTGCCTGTTGCGCCTGTTGATACCAGGGGCGGCTGCGCGGGTCGTAACCGGAGCGATCGATGCCGGGGTCGCTGTCGTGCATGACACCTGCGGCCGTGCCGTAAAAGCCGAGCTGGAAATCACCGGCCTCCTGCACCAGTTGCAGGGGAGAGAGGGGATTGTCTCCCAGCTGTTTGGCGGCGGCGCCCAGCATGGCCTGGCGGCTGCCCAGCCATTCGGCCACCTTTTCGGCTTCCTTCTGCGCCAGGCCGGACACCAGCGCCTCGCTGCCCTGATAGAGCTGTGCCTTCATGTCCCGAAAGCCGAGGCCGCTGAGGGTCAGGGCGGTAATAACAATGGCAGCGACAAAACTTAACAGAATCTTGTGCTTTAATTTAAGGTTGTTCACTTTTTTTATTCTGGTTGGTGGCGGTGACTCATTATATCGACGGCAGCCCGGTAAAACTTAATCGAAACTAAATATTGATAGTTGCCCGGAATCTGGTCATGGCCTGCTGCGTTCAGGGCCGGCTTTCGGTAGAATAAGCGCCCTGATTTTGGCGAGCCGCCAAACACACTCACTCAGCACAACAGAGAGTCAGTCGACCCATGTTTGAAGTAAACCCTGTGTACAACAAACTCAAGGAGCTGTCTGAACGGGCACAGCTCCTTAGGGGGTACCTTTGACTACGATGCCAAGAAAGAGCGTCTGGAAGAGGTAAACGCCGAGCTGGAACAGCCGGATGTGTGGAACCAGCCCGAGCGCGCCCAGGCACTGGGTAAGGAAAGGGCCGCCCTGGAAGGGGTGGTCGGCACCCTGGACGAGCTGGATCAGGGCATAGAGGATATCGGTGGCCTGGTCGAGCTGGCGGTGGAAGAAGAAGACGAAGACACCTTCGAGGAATCCAAGGCCGAACTGGACACGCTGGAAAAGAAACTGGCGGATCTGGAATTCCGCCGCATGTTCTCCGGCGAACAGGACGGATCCGACTGCTACCTGGATCTGCAGGCCGGCTCCGGCGGCACCGAGGCCCAGGACTGGTGCAACATGGTGCTGCGCATGTACCTGCGCTGGGGCGAGGCCCGCGGCTTCAAGACCGAGATCATCGAACTGTCCGAAGGGGAAGTGGCCGGCATCAAGTCCGCCACCGTCAAGTTCAGCGGCGAATACGCCTACGGCTGGCTGCGTACCGAATCCGGCGTGCACCGGCTGGTGCGCAAGTCGCCGTTCGACTCCGGCGGTCGTCGCCACACCTCCTTCTGCTCCGCCTTCGTGTACCCCGAGATCGATGAAGACATCGAAATCGAAATCAACCCGGCGGATCTGCGGGTCGACACCTACCGCGCCTCCGGCGCCGGCGGTCAGCACGTCAACAGAACCGACTCGGCGGTGCGCATTACCCACGAGCCCACCGGCATAGTGGTGCAGTGCCAAAACGACCGCTCCCAGCACAAGAACCGGGATCAGGCGATGAAGCAGCTGAAGGCCAAGCTGTACGAGCTGGAGCTGCAGAAGCAGAACGCCGAGAAGCAGGCGCTGGAAGACAGCAAGTCCGACATCGGCTGGGGCAGCCAGATCCGCTCCTACGTGCTGGACGACGCCCGCATCAAGGACTTGCGCACCGGGGTCGAAACCCGCAACACCCAGTCGGTGCTGGACGGCGACCTGGACAAGTTTATCGAAGCCAGCCTCAAGTCCGGGCTGTAATTCCCCGGAACCGGTCAGCCGGGGCGGGGGCAGCCTAAGCCAACCGTCGATGGCAGGGATGCCATCGTCGAGCATACATGGATGTACTTGCTGCGTGTTGGCGTGGCTGCCCCCGGCCCTGGCGGGCAGAAGGGCTCAAAACAAGATTCAAACAAGGCTTAATCATGACAGAGCAGCTACAAGACGAGAACAAACTCATTGCCGAGCGCCGTGCCAAGCTCGAGCAGATCCGCAAGGACTGCCCGGCCAACGCGCACCCCAACGACTTCCGCCGCGAACACCTGGCCGGCGATCTGCAGGCCGAATTCGGCGAGCACGACAAGGACGCCCTCGAAGCCCTGGGCAAGGTGGTGTCCGTGGCCGGCCGCATCATGGCCAAGCGCGGCCCCTTCCTGGCCCTGCAGGACATGTCCGGCCGCATCCAGGCCTACGCCACCAAGGAAGCCCAGCAGATCATCAAGGATCAGTACGGCGGCCTGGACATCGGCGACATCATCGGGGTCAAGGGGGTGCTGCACAAGTCCGGCAAGGGCGATCTCTACGTCAACCTGGATGAATTCAAGCTGCTCACCAAGGCGCTGCGTCCCCTGCCCGAGAAGTTCCACGGCCTGTCGGATCAGGAAACCCGCTACCGCCAGCGCTACCTGGATCTGATCACCAACGAAGACTCCCGCCGCACCTTCCAGGTGCGCTCCCAGGTGATGGCGGCCATCCGCCAGTTCATGAACAGCCACGGCTTCATGGAAGTGGAAACCCCCATGATGCAGGTGATCCCCGGCGGCGCCTCGGCCCGCCCCTTCATCACCCACCACAATGCGCTGGATCTGGACATGTACCTGCGCATCGCCCCCGAGCTGTACCTCAAGCGGCTGGTGGTGGGCGGTTTCGAGAAGGTGTTCGAGATCAACCGCAACTTCCGCAACGAAGGCCTGTCGCCGCGCCACAACCCCGAGTTCACCATGATGGAGTTCTACTGGGCCTACGCCGACTACCGCGACCTGATGGACTTCACCGAAGAGATGCTGCGCACCGTGGCGACCCAGGTACTGGGCACCGCCGAGGTGAAATACGGTGAGGAAGTGTTCGACTTCGGCAAGCCCTTCGCGCGCCTGAGCATGAAGGACGCCATCCTCAAGTACAACCCCGAGGTGACCCTGGAGCAACTGGCCACCTATGACGGCGCCTGCGAAGTGGCCAAGGATCTCAAGATCAAGGTCGAGAAGTCCTGGGGCCTGGGCCGGGTGATCACCGAGATCTTCGAGGAGACCGCCGAGCACCGCCTGAACCAGCCGACCTTCATCACCGAGTACCCGGCGGAAGTGTCCCCGCTGGCGCGCCGCAACGACAACGACCCGAGCATCACCGATCGCTTCGAGTTCTTTATCGGCGGCCGCGAAATCGCCAACGGCTTCTCCGAGCTGAACGACGCCGAGGATCAGGCCCAGCGTTTCCGCGATCAGGTGGAGCAGAAGGAAGCGGGCGACGACGAAGCCATGTTCTACGACGAGGACTACGTCACCGCCCTGGAGCACGGCCTGCCGCCCACCGCCGGCCAGGGCATCGGCATCGACCGCCTGGTGATGCTGCTGACCGACTCCCACACCATCCGCGACGTTATCCTGTTCCCGACCCTGCGCCCACAGCGCTGAGTCCGGGCATACCGCGGGATAGTTCAAAGCCGGTCCTCGACCGGCTTTTTTGTTTTTAGAACCGGTTTGAGGACTGTTGTCCTCCCCAACGTTTCATTGTCGCCTGTTGACTCGGGCGTTAGACAGCGCTGGAGCTTGGAAGAGGCAACAGGGATTGCCCCCACCGACCGTCACATGCCAGGGACGGCATGTGCCGAGCGCCACAGGGATGTGCTCGCAGCGTGTCGGTGGAGGTGGCCCTGTTGACTCTTTGCTGAGTGGTGACAGAGCAAGCTTTGCAAATGATCCTAAACAGTCATAACTGGTCTTCAAACCATGGGCGGGCTGGCGGCGGGGGGCAGGCCGGCGCGGTTTCTCGGCAACTGGCCGAGGCAGTGGAACAGCAGGCCGGCGCAGACCACCAGGCTGCCCAGCAGGGTCCGCTCGCCCGGCGCCTCGCCCAGCACCAGCCAGACCCAGAGCGGTCCCAGCACCGCCTCCAGCAGCAGGAACAGGCTGACCTCGGTGGCCTGGATATAGCGCGGCGCCAGCTGCAGCAGGGTGAAGCCGATGGGCATCAGCAAGGCGGCGGTCAGCGCCATCACCCCCAGCTCGGTGGCGCCCGGCAGGGTCGGAACCGGCGTGTGCAGCAGCGCCAGCGCGGAGGCGAAGAGGCCGCCCAGGATCAGCATGGGGCTGAGATCCCGGGGCGCGGCCCGGCGCGCGATATTGAAGTTGACCGCCATGAACAGGGCGGCGCCCAGGGCGTAGAGATTGCCCGCCAGGCTGTTGTGGCCGTCCTTGTCCGCCACTATGATGCCGATGCCGGCCAGGGTGATGGCGATGGTGATCAGGGTGCGGCGGCTGGCGCTTTCCCGCAGCCACAGCCAGGCCAGTACGGCGGCGAACACCGGTGCCGTGCTGATGATCATCATGGCGGCGGTGGGGCTGGTCAGCTTCATCGACTGGGTAAAGCAGTAGGTGGTGAGGGCGAAGCTGAGCGCGCAGCCCAGGCCGGCCAGGCCGCCTTCCCGCAGCCTGGGCCCCAGCTGGCCGCGGTAGCGGTACAGGGCCACGGCGCCGAAGCCGAAAAACAGCAATATCCCCCGCCAGAACAGCAGGGAGCCGTGATCCAGCGGTACCCAGCGTACCACCAGGATATCCGGCGACAGCAGCACCACCCCGGCGGTGGACAGCAGCATGCCGTTGAGCCTCGGATTCATGGCACCACCTCCGTGGATGGCGTGCGCAACAGCCGGCCGAAGCCGGCGATCTCCGGTTGCTGGCCGGCCAGGTGCAGGGCGTGCCAGAACAGCGCCTGGTTGGATGACACCATGGGCAGGCCGAAACGCCGTTCCATCTCTTCCAGTATCGCCATCGCCCGCAGGTTGGTACAGGAGAAGAAGACCCCCTCGGCCCGGCAGCCAGCCAGCAGATCGGCGGTGGCGGCCATGATGGCGTCGGTATGGATGGCGGGGATCTCGGTGTCCAGGGTCAGGCCGAAGGCGCCGAAGGCCACTATCTCGAAGCCGGCGTCCTGCAGGCCCCGGTACAGGGAATGGTTGACCTCGGTGTTATAGGGCGTGAGCACCGCCAGCCGCCGGATGCCGAGGTGGCGCAGGGCGCAGAGGCTGGCCTGCCAGGGGTTGGTGGCGGGCAGGCCGGGACGATCCCGGGTCAGGCGTTCGGCCACGCCGTCGCTGCCGATCAGCATGCTGGCGGAGGTGCAGCCGAAGGCCATCACATCGAGCTCCAGCCCAGGGGCCACCAGGGCGGAGGCGTCCGCGATGCTGTCCGCCGTGGCCCTGAGGGAGTCCGGCGTCATCACGCTGTTGTAGGCCATGCGGGTGCTGTAGATCTCTATCCCTGCTTCCGCCAGGCGGTGCCAGTCGTTCTCCAGGGTGTAGTCGCTGGCCAGTTGTACCAGGCCGATACGGGCCCGGGCCTGGCGCGGCTGGGTGGTAAAGGTATAGGGCCGTTCCAGGGCGGAAAAGGCGTCTTGGGCTTGAGGCATGATGCGTGTCCTTGCGCAATCCGGGCCGAGGGGATCGGCCAGCTGCAGGTGGTTTCGGCCACCTGCCCACTTTGACTCTGTTTCGCTAATGTTACCCTTCAGCCACCCAGGCGGGCGGCGGTGTAGTTGGCGATGGCGGTGTCCTGGACCCCGGTGCCGCTCAGGTCGCAGACGGTGATCTGCTCGGGGGCGGTGCGCAGGCCAAGCCCCTCGGCAATCACCTGGCCCAGCTCAAACACCGGCTTGGTAAAAGGACCGGGGAAGTGGTGCAGCTCGCCGATGGTCTCCGACTGGCTGCGCCTGTCCACCACCAGGGCGTCGGCGTTGGCCAGTATCGCCGGCTCCAGCTCGTTCTTGTGGCCGTTGTCCGAACCCATGGCGGTCACGTGGGTGCCGGGGCGCAGGTCGGCCCAGTGCAGCACCGGGCTGGAGGCCGGCGTGGTGGTCACGACGATGTCGGCCCGGGCGCAGGCGGCGGCCGCGCTCTGGTGCAGGGTTACCGGCAGGCCGTATTGGTGTGCCATGGTGTCCTGGTAGGCGAGCATCCTTTCGCGGTTGCGGGCGAACACATGCACTTCCCGTATCGGGCGCACCAGGCCCAGGGCCGCAACCTGCAGTTCGGCCTGCAGGCCGGCGCCGATCACCGCCACCGAGCCGCTGTCCGGCCGCGACAGGTGTTTGGCGGCGATGGCGCCGGCCAGGGCGGTGCGGATGTCGGTGAGATAGCCTTCGTCGAACAGCACCGAGTCCACCACCCCGGTTTTGGCCGAAAACAGTATCATCAGGCCGTTGAGGCTGGACAGGCCAAGTTTGGGGTTGTCGAAAAAGCCGGAGCTTATCTTGAGGGCGAACCGCTCCTGGCCGCGGATATGGGCGGTCTTGACGTCCACCTCGCCGTTGCTCTCGCCGATGTTCATGCTGAGCACCGGCGGCATGGTGACCTCGCCCCGGCCTAGGGCGGCGAAACCGGCTTCCACCGCCGCCAGGGCGTCGTCGGTCAGGCCGGTGACCTCGGTGATTTGCGCTTTATGATAAATCTTCATGTTTTGCTCCAAAGCGGAATGTCCTGATGGGGGGTGTCGGTCAGCGCGATGCCGCCGCCAGCGCCCGGGCCCGGTCGAAGGTGTCCAGCGCCACGTTGTGGCCGCTGACCACGAACACCACCTGCTTGCCGCGCACGTCCAGGCTGTGCTGCTCGATGGCGGCCACGCCCACCACGGCGGCGCCTTCCACCAGCATCTTCTCGTGCTCGACGAAGTGCACCATGGCGCTGGCGATGGCGGCTTCGCTGACCAGGTAGGCCCTGTCCATGTGCCGGCGCACCGCCTCGAAGCTGTAGCGGTTGTGCAGGCCGATACCGCCGCCCAGGCTGTCGGCGAAGGATTCGTATTCGGTCACCTGCACCGGCTGGCCCGCCTCCAGGCTGGCCACCATGGCCGCGCCCCTGTCCATGGTGACGCCGACCAGCTCCACCGTGGGCTTGATGCCCTTGAGGGCGATGCCGATGCCGCCCACCAGGCCGCCCCCGGACAGGCCGGCGAAGACGGTGTCGACGGTCGGCAGGTCCTCCAGGATCTCCAGGCCGATGGTGCCCTGGCCGGTAATGATGTCCGGGTGATCGAAGGGCGGCAGGTAGACCATGCCCTGCTCTTCGACCAGGCGCAGGGCTTCCACCTCGGCCTCGTCCTGGGAATTGCCGATGATGCGCACCTCGGCGCCCAGGGCCCGGATGGCCTCGACCTTGTTGGCCGGGACCAGCCGGGACATGCAGATCACGGTGTGAATGCCGAGCCGTTGGCCGGCATAGGCGATGGCACGGCCGTGGTTGCCGGTGGAGCAGGTGACCACGCCGGCCTGGCGCTGTTCCGGGCCGAGCCGGCTCATGGCGAAGGTGGCGCCGCGCAGCTTGAAGGCGCCGATGGGCTGGAGGGTTTCGAGCTTGAGCCAGGCCTCGCAGGCGAAGCGGCGCGACAGGGCCTCGGAGCGGATCAGGGGCGTGCGCGCCACCTGGCCTTGCAGTGCCTGCCGGGCCCGATAGATCCGCGACAGGTCGGGGAGTACATCCGTTGCTGGCATCCTTTGCCTCTCTGGTGGTGATGACCGCAAAAGCCAGGTTCGGCGGGCGAACCTGGCTGAGTGATATTTGCTGAAAGCTGAAAGCTTCCGGCTTTCGTCTATTTACTTGGCGTTCCACTCACCGCTGCGGACCAGCTTGTCGGTGACCTTGTTCACCGCCTTGGCGGTGCGCTCGACGATGTCATCCACCTCGCCCTTGGTGACCACCAGCGGCGGGGCAAAGCCCAGGATGTCGCCGTGGGGCATGGCGCGGGCGATCAGGCCCTGCTCCAGACAGGCGGCGGCGATCTGCGGGCCCACCTTGAGGTTGGGATCGAAGTGCTCGCGCCTGGCCTTGTTGCTGGAGAACTCCAGGGCGTGCAGCAGGCCCACGCCGCGGCTTTCGCCCACCAGCGGGTGCTCGGCAAAGGTTTGCTGCATGCGCTGCTGCAGGTAGGCACCGGTGTCACGGGCATTACCGACCAGGTTTTCACGGGCGATGATGTCCAGGTTGCACAGGGCGGAAGCGGCACCCATGGGGTGGCCGGAATAGGTGTAGCCGTGGCCGATGGCACCCCACTGATCGGTGCCCTGTTCCAGCACCTTCCATACCTTCTCGCCCACGATCACGCCGGACAGCGGCTGATAGGCGGAGGTCAGGCCCTTGGCGACCGTCATCAGGTCCGGCTTCATGTCGTAGTAGAGGGAGCCGAAGTCGGCACCCAGGCGACCGAAACCGCACACCACTTCGTCGGCGATCAGCAGGATGTCGTACTTGTCGAGCACCTTGCGGATCTCGGCCCAGTAGCCCTCGGGCGGCGGCACTATGCCACCGGTGCCCAGTACCGGCTCGCCGATCATGGCGGCGACGGTGTCCGGCCCTTCCGCCAGGATCATCTCTTCCAGCTTGGCGGCGCAGTACCTGGAGAACTCCAGCTCGCTCATGTTGTCGTCGGGGCGGCGGTAGTAGACCGGCGCTATGGTGTGCTTGATGCGCTCCAGCGGCAGGTCGAAGTGGGCATGGAACAGCGGCAGGCCGGTCATGGAGCCGGACGCGATGCTGGAGCCATGGTAGCCGCGATCCCGGGAGATCACCTTTTTCTTCTGGGGCAGGCCACGGGCGTTGTTGTAGTACCACACCAGCTTGAGCTGGGTTTCGTTGGCGTCGCTGCCGGACATGCCGTAGTACACCTTGCTCATGCCGGCGGGGGCCATCTTGATGATACGGTCGGACAGCTCGATCAGCGCCTCGTTGGTGTGGCCCACATAGGTGTGGTAGTAGGCCAGCTTCTTGGCCTGCTCGTAGATGGCCTCGGCCATTTCGGTGCGGCCGTAGCCGATGTTCACGCAGTACAGGCCGGCGAAGGCGTCAATCAGCTCCACGCCTTCGGAGTCCTGGATGCGGATGCCCTGGGCGCCGGTGATGATGCGGCCGCCCACTTCACCATGAGCGTACTGCTTCAGGTGGGTGGAGGCGTGGAACACGGTGTTGCGGTCGATTTCGAGCAGCTTTTTGGTATCTATGGTCATGGTGGTCGCTCCCTTGATAGCGTTCAATCCGGTATGGGTGTTCAGTCCTGGTCTCAGCTGCCGCTAACGGTCGGCATGGCACCCAGGCAGTAGTACTTGATCTGGCTGTATTCATCGAAGCCGTGACGGCTGCCTTCGCGGCCCAGGCCCGACTGCTTCACCCCGCCGAAGGGGATGGGGTGGCCGGTCATCTTCACCGAGTTGACCGACACCATGCCGAACTCCAGGCCGCGCATCAGCTGCCAGATATGGCGGATGTCGTGGCCGTACACATAGGCGGCCAGGCCGTATTCGGTGTCGTTGGCCAGGGGGATCAGCTCGTCGATGCTGTCGTAGGGCAGCACCCCGGCCACCGGGCAGAAGTTCTCCTCGCGGAATACCTTCATCTCCGGGGTCACGTCGGCCAGCAGGGTCGGCATGAAGAAGTTGGTGCCCGGCGCCTGGCGCTGGTCGCCGGCAATCAGCCGGGCGCCCTTGGCGAGGGCGTCATCGACGATGGCCTGGGCCTTGTCCACCGCCTGGCGGAAGATCAGCGGGCCCATGGTCACGCCCTCGTCGAAGCCGTTGCCCACCTGGATCTTGGCCATCTCGGCGGCGAAGGCGGCGAGGAAGTCTTCATACCTGGCGCGCGGCACGAAAATGCGGTTGGCGGCCAGGCAGTCCTGCCCGGCGGTCTGGAACTTGGCGTCCACCGCCGCCCTGGCGGCCGCGCTGATGTCCATGTCCGGCAGCACGATGAAGGGGGCGTTGCCGCCGAGCTCCATGGAGCACTTCTTGACGGTGGCCGCGGCCTGCTCCAGCAGCAGCTTGCCGACCCGGGTGGAGCCGGTGAAGGACAGCGCCTTGACCTTGTCGGAGCGGCACAGCACGTCGCACACCTCGGCGCCGTCACCGGTGATCACGTTGTAGACCCCGGCCGGGAAGCCGGCGCGCTCGGCCAGCTCGGCCAGCGCCAGGGCGGAGAAGGGGGTTTCGTTGGCCGGCTTGACCAGCACGGTGCAGCCGATGGCCAGGGCCGCCGCCGCCTTGCGGGTGATCATGGCGCTGGGGAAGTTCCAGGGCGTGATCAACGCCGCCACGCCGATGGGCTCGCGCAGGGTGGCCAGCTGGGCGTTGGGAATATGGCTGGGAATGGTCTCGCCGTAGGCGCGACGGGCCTCTTCCGCGAACCAGCGGATAAAGGAGGCGCCGTAGTCGATTTCGCCGCGGGCATCACTCAGGCTCTTGCCCTGCTCCAGCACCATCAGCACCGCCAGGTCTTCCTTGTTGTCGAGGATGAGATCGTGCCAGCGCATCAGGATGGCGGCGCGCTCGTCGGCCAGCAGTGCCCGCCAGGCCGGGAAGGCGCGTTCGGCGGCGTCGATGGCCTGGCTGACCTGCAGCGGCTGCAGCTGGGTGCAGTGACCGATGATGTCGTCGGTGGCCGGGTTGATCACGGCCAGATCGTCGTTGCCGTTGACCCATTTGCCGTTGACATAGGCCAGTTCGCGAACCAGCCGGGGATCCTTGAGATAGGGCATAATGGCTTCGGTGACCTTGCTGTCTGATACATGCTTGAGGGTAAGGCTCATAAACACCACCAATTCGTTGTTTGGGTACAGGTTGTTGCTATGAGGTCATTCTAGGAGCGATGGCGGGGAGATACTTTTTGTTGCCCCGGCGTTGGCGGGGCGATTTTTCTGATAACCGAGGTTAAAAAATTGTTTTTTTCTGGAGGGGAGAGAAAGGTGGGGGATAACGGACTACTGTCCCAGCCCGGGCTGACGTAAACAGGCAACACCCATGTTAAAACAGGCGGACAAAGGGAACGGCTCCGCCGACCATGAAATGCCATGGATGGCATTTCGAGCCCACCTGGGGCGAGCTTGTCTCGCCGTGACGAGTTGCTTCAGCCTGACCGAACATCCAGTGAATGTTCGCAGCTGGCTGAAGCGGCGAGTGTCATCTACCGCGGCGTATCGGCGGAGCTGGCCCTTTGGCCGGCTTCCCGGGTTATAACAGACAGGTCGTCCACAAACTGGAGACTGTTGATCCCCGTCCTACTCCTTGTATTCCGCCGCGAATTCCAGCCTGGGCTGCTGCTGCTTGATGGTCTTGGTGACGATATAGGTGAAGTAGCGTTCTATGCCGAGCCCGGAGGTGAGCCAGCTGTCGATCAGCCGCTGGTACTGGTCGATGCCGTCGCACATCACCTTGAGGATATAGTCGACGCCGCCGCCGGTGGCGTAGCAGTCCACTACCTGGTCGCACTGCAGCATGGCCTGCTCGAAGCGGTTAAAGGCTTCGGCGCTGTGCTGCTTGAGGCTGACTTCCACCAGCACCGGCGAGCGCCTGAACAGCACTTCGGTGTTGATGCGGGCGCCGTAGCCCTGGATGATGCCGGCGTCCTCCAGCCGTTTGACCCGCTCCCAGCAGGGGCTGACCGAGAGGTTGATGGCCTCGGCCAGGCCGGATTTGGTGATGCGGCCCTGCTGGTGCAGGATTTGCAAAATTTTGATGTCGTAGCGATCCAGACGCATGGGGCTTCCTGCTTGTTGCTGTGCAATCTTGATGGCTTGAGTATACAAAAGGCCGCCGGTGGCAACCAGCAGCCCTTTTTGCTCAAGTACTTATCTTAAGTGATGTTCAGGCGTCGAGCTCGACCGCCAGCACCGCGAAGGTGTCGCCGATGTCGATCAGCGCCGGGTGGCGGCGGCCGGCGAGAATGCCGTCGCGTTTGGCCCGGTATTCCGCCGGCGGCTGGCCGGTGCGCTCCAGGCTGTGGATGCGTGCCACCAGATCGCCCGCCCTGACCCGGTCGCCCAGGGAAACACACAGCTCCAGCAGGCCCTGGTGCTCGCTCATCATGTAGCAGGAGCCGTCGGGCATGTCGAGCAGGCGCGGCGGGGTGTCGGGCAGGCGGTAGTCGCCCCGGGTGATACCGGCGAAGATCAGGAAGTTGTGCACCCCCCGGTCCGCCAGGGCGATGGTCTCGGGGCTGCTGGTGCCGCCGCCGCACAGTTCGGTGGTGACGAACACCTTGCCTTGGGATTCCACCGCCGTGTCGTAGAGGGAGGCGGTGTCCAGCTCGAACATCACCACCACGTTGGGGGCGCCGAACAGTTTGGCGCCCTCGATGCAGGCGGCCTCCTGGGCCGGATCCGGCAGCCGGTGGGCGGCGGAGAAGGGGATGAAGTCCAGGGTCTTGCCGCCGGAATGGATGTCCAGGGCGTAGTCGCACATCGGTACCAGGTAGCGGTTGAAGTAGTCGGCGATGCGCTCCGTCATGCTGCCCGCCGGGTTGCCCGGAAAGCTGCGGTTCATGTTGCCCTTGTCGATGGGCGAGGTGCGGCTGCCGTTGCGCACCGCCGGGTAGTTCATGGCCGGCACTATGATCACCCGGCCCCGTACCTGCTCGGGCTCCAGGCTGTTGGCCAGCTTGAACAGGGCGGTGATGCCCTCGTATTCGTCGCCGTGGTTGCCGCCGGTGAGCAGGGCGGTGGGGCCCTCGCCGTTTTTCACCACGGTGACCGGGATCATGATGCAGCCCCAGGCGGATTGATCGCTGGAGTAGGGCAGCTTGAGAAAACCGTGCTGCTTGCCGTCCCGCTCAAAGTCGACGGTGGGGGTAATGGTGGTTGCCTGCATTGTCTGGTTACCTCTTTACAAACAGCTTGCGGGGATAGTTGCACAGGGTTTCCACCCCGGTCTCGGTGATCACCATGCTCTCTGTGGTCTCTATGCCCCAGTCGTCCAGCCAGAGTCCCGGCATGAAGTGGAAGGTCATGCCCGGCTCCAGTATGGTCTGGTCGGTGTTGCGCAGGCTCATGGTGCGCTCGCCCCAGTCAGGCGGATAGCTCAGGCCGATGGGGTAGCCACAGCGGGCGCCTTCCCGGTTGAAGCCGTAGTCCGACAACACGGCGTTGAGGGCATCGGCGATGTCGGCGCAGCGGTTGCCGGGCTTGGCGGCGGCCAGGCCGGCTTCGAGGGCGGCGTTGAGCGCCTCTTCCCCGCGCAGGAAGTCATCGCTGGGCTGGCCCAGGTAGATGGTGCGCGACAGCGGGCAGTGGTAGCGGCGGTGGCAGCCGGCGATTTCGAAGAAGGTGCCTTCGTTGTTGTTGAAAGGGCGTTCGTCCCAGGTCAGGTGCGGGGCCGAGGCGTCCTTGCCCGAGGGCAGCATGGGCACTATGGCCGGGTAGTCGCCGAAATGACCTTCGTGACCTTCCATCGCCACCCGGTAGATCTCGGCCACCAGCCGGTTCTTGGGCAGGCCGGGCTCGATCATCTCGAAGGCGGCCTGGTGCATGTTCTCCACGATGCGGGCGGCGATGCGCATGTAGCGCAGTTCGGCCTCGGATTTCACCGCCCGGCACCAGTTGACCAGGGCGGTGGCGTCCACCAGCTGGGCTTCGGGCAGGTTTTCCTTCAGCGCCAGGTAGGCGGTGGGGCTGAAGTAGTAGTTGTCCATCTCGATGCCGATATTGCCCCGGGCCCAGTCGCGCGGCTTGAGGATCTGGTTGGCCAGGTACTCCATGGCGTGCAGGGGCGGGTTCATCACGTAGTAGTCAGGATACCAGGTGATGTTCTCCTCCTGCAGGTAGACGGTGCGTTTGGCACCGTTGGAGTCCATCTGCCGGCCGTACCAGATCGGCTCGCCGGCCGGCCCCACCACCGCCACCTGGGGGGTGTAGAAGGACCAGCCGTCGTAGCCGGTGAGCCAGGCGATGTTGGACGGATCGTGCACGATCAGGGTCTGGATTTCGTGCCGCTCCATGGCGGCGCGCACCTTGGCCAGCCGGGTCTGGTACTCCTCGAGGGAGAAGTTGGGTACATGGTTATGCATGAGAGCTATCTCTATGTCTGGCAATCGGGACCACCAATCCCTGCCGGCCCAGGGGGCAGACAGCGGCTTGATGGCGGTTTTTTTGGAGTTGGGTACTGCGGTTGTGCCGGCGATGCCGACACAACCGCTGCTCAGCGATCCAGCGGAAGCTGGCCTCGCGTTCGCTCACGCAGAAGGGAAGGGAATACCGTCGCCAAGGCTGGCAGAAGCAGGATGGGGTTCAGGCTGTGGTTATCCATGAGTGTTACCTCGTCGGGCCGGGGCCCATAGCGCCTAACTAATACAATTCGTCCCTGCAATCATGACAATCGGCCAAAAGACTGGATTGGTACCGCTTATTGTCCTAGTATGTTGCTTCGGGCGCTAGTACACATCAGTGCATTTATTTGTGTCAATGAATTTATTGAACTATGACAATTAATATTCAACCGTTATTGAAAACCGGAATGCCCAAATACCTGGCCATCGCCAAGGCGCTGGAAGAGGCTATCGCCCGTGGAGAGCTGCTGCCCGGCACCCGCCTGCCCACCCACAGGGTGCTGGCGGAACAACTGCAGGTGAGCGTGCAGACGGTGAGCAACGCCTATGCCTATGCGGAGAAGCACGGCTTGGTCACCGCCTGCGTGGGCAGCGGCACCTTCGTCAGCGACTACGGCGCCGGCAAGGAAACCGAGCTGATGCTGGTCGAGGACAAGGATACCGAGGGCCGGGCCATCGATCTGTCCATCGCCCATCCAGTCTGCACCAGCGAGTTGTCCCGGCTGTTCGGCGACACCCTGGTACGTATCGGCCAGGGCAATACCGACGCCCTGATCGGGGCCATGCGTCCGGTGCAGGGCCAGCGCGCCCACCTGGAGGCGGTCGCCCACTGGCTGGACAGCCAGAAACTGCCGGCGGAGCCGGAGCGGGTGCTGCTGTGCAACGGCGCCTCCCAGGGCCTGATGCTGGCCATGGGGGTGCTGCTGCAACCGGGAGATCTGGTGGCCTGCGAGGAGCTGGTGGATCACGGCCTGATCGCCCGCTCGCGCATGCTGGGCGTGCGCCTGTGCGGCCTGCCCACCGATCGGGAGGGCATCATTCCCGCCGCCCTGGAAGAGGCCTGCCGCAAGAAAAAAATCAAGGTGCTGTGCTGTACCCCCAGCATGAGCAACCCGGCCAGTTGCCATATGGGGCCGGAGCGGCGCGAGGCCATTGCCGAGATAGCGCGGCGCCATCACCTGATGGTGATCGAGGACGACGTCTACGGTGCCCTGGAGCCGGACCGGCTGCCGCCCTTGTCGAGCCTGTTGCCGGATCAGGCGTTCTACGTCACCGGCCTGACCAAGACGGTGGCGCCCGGCCTGCGCTGCGGCTTTCTGGTGGCCCCGCGCCACCTGATGCAGCACTGCGTGGCACGGCTGGCGGCCTCCAGCTGGATGGCCACCCCCCTGGTGTTCGAGGTGGCCAGCCGCTGGATCCAGGATGGCAGCCTGGCGCGGCAGATCGCCTTCCAGCAGCAGGAGTTCGCCGTCCGCCAGCGGCTGGCGCGGGAGATACTGTCGGGTTTCGAGTACGACTGCCACGAACACGGCATGCACCTGTGGCTGCGCCTGCCGGAAGGCTGGGGCGCCGATGAGCTGGTGAGTTCCGCCCTGCAGACCAATATCCTGATCACCGGCTACCAGCCCTTCGTGGTCGATCCGGAACGCCGGCTCGGCCGGGTCAGGCTCAGCCTGGGCAGTGAAAGCAGCCGCCAACGGGTGCGTCATGGCCTGCAGTTGCTGGCGGACATGCTCAACGCGCCGCCGCCGCCCACACATTTTCTGTTGTGAGGGGCGATTACAGAAGAAGTCGCAAGCTGGCCGGGCCCGACACGAAAAAAAACGACGGCAGGCTCCGGTTAGTATGAATGTTATAAAATTGTCACAAGGCAATGTCAGGACAAATTGAACGGAGGTCGTTCGAGAAGCTGTCTGTCAATGAAGTCGCTTTTTACATTTGTGTAACGTGGAACCAACCATCAGAAGGACTACTGATATGAGCAAGAAATCACCGGGTCTGACCACCAAGCTGTCCGTCGCCGCCCTGGCCCTGGCCTCACTGCAGGTAAGTGCCGCCACCTGGAAGTACGCGATCGAGGAAAGCCTGACCGAAGTACAGGGAGTGTACGCCACCAAGTTCAAGGAAGTGATCGAGGCCAACTCGGATCACAAGGTGCAGATCTACCCCTTCGGCACCCTGGGCGAGTCGGTGGACGTGATGGAGCAGGCCCAGGCCGGCATACTGCAGTTCGTGGACCAGTCCCCCGGCTTTACCGGCAGCCTGATCCCCGAGGCCCAGGTCTTCCTGATGCCTTATGTGATCCCGGAAAAGCAAAGTGAAATCAACTACTTCTTCAAGAACTCCAAGGTCATTACCGAACATTTCCCGGCCCTGTACGCCGACAAGGGGCTGGAGCTGCTGAGCATGTTCCCGGAAGGGCGGGTACACATCACCACCCAGGCGCCCTTCGAGAGCCCGGCCGAGCTGAACGGGGTCAAGATCCGGGTAATGACCTCGCCGCTGCTTGTGGAAACCTACAAGTCCTTCGGCGCCGTGCCCACCCCGCTGCCCTGGGGTGAAGTGTTCGGCGCCCTGCAGACCAAGATGATCCAGGGCCAGGAAAACCCCATGTTCTTCATCGAGTCCACCAAGATGTACGAGGTGACCGAGGTGATCACCGACATCGGCCACAACATCTTCACCACCGCGGTGATGGCCAACAAGGATTTCTATGACGGCCTGTCCGATGACGATCAGGCGCTGGTACAAAAAGCCATTGCCGAGGCCACCGACTACATCCTCGACTACCAGCAGGGGCTGGAGGACGAGTCCATCGCCAAGATCAAGGCAGCCAAGCCGCGCATCCAGTTCGTGTCGCTCGCCGAAGACAAGCGCGCCGCCTTCCGCGAGGCGTCCGCTCCGGTCAAGGCCAAGTTCGTGGAAATGACCGGCCAATCCGGCAAGGCGATCCTCGAGCAGATGGAAGCGGATCTGCAAGACGCCAAGGGCAAGTAAAAACCAGGGGTGGCACGGGGCAACCCGTGTCACCCCGTGCGCCAAGTCTCAAGGAGCTGCTGATGACTACCTCGTCTCCCGGCCTGATCAAATCGGGTTACCATCACTTTATCGGCATATTGAATAAGGTGGAGGGCGCTATTCTTATTGCCAGCGTCCTGTTGATGGCGACCAACAATATTGCGAACGTTATCGGTCGCGTCATTTTCAACCAGAGCCTGTTCTTCGCCGAGGAAGTGAACAGCATTCTGATTATCCTGGTGACCTTCGCGGGTACCAGCTTTGCGGCCCGGCATGGCAGCCATATCCGGATGACGGCCATCTTCGACGCCCTGCCCAAGAAGCTTCAGAAAGGCCTGATTGTCATCATTACCTTCGTGACCTCGGCCTGCATCTTTACCATCTGCTACTTCTCGGTGAAATACATCCTGTGGGTGGCCCCGCGCGGCCAGGTACTGCCCGCCCTGCAAATTCCGGTTTACACCATTTATCTGTGGGTGCCGATCAGCCTGTTTATTACCGGCTTCGAGTATTTTGTTGCCGGGATCAAGAACCTGTTCAACAGAGAGATTTTCCTGGCCAGTGAAGTGACCAGTGAAGAGTATGAAAACGTGGCGGAAATTTAGGGGCTGGACCAATGGATATGACCTCTTTGATGCTGATGGCCATGGTGGTGCTGCTGTTGATCGGCTTCCCCATGATGGTGCCCATGATGGTGGCCACCCTGATCGGCTTTTACGTACAGTTTAACGGCTTCGGCAATTCCCAGTTCATGATCCAGCAGATGTTCGCCGGTATCCGGCCGGCATCGCTGATCGCCGTGCCCATGTTTATCCTGGCCGCCGACATCATGACCAAGGGACGCTCGGCCACCAAGCTTATCGACATGGTGATGGCCTATATCGGCCACTACAAGGGCGGCCTGGCGGTGAGTACCGCCACCGCCTGCACCATGTTCGGCGCCGTGTCCGGCTCCACCCAGGCCACAGTGGTGGCGGTGGGCTCGCCGCTACACCCCAAGCTGATCCAGAATGGCTACAAGGACTCCTTCTCCCTGTCGCTGATCATCAGTTCCAGCGGCATCGCCCTGCTGATCCCGCCGAGCATCGGCATGATCATCTATGGCGGCATCGCCCAGACCTCGATTTCCGAGCTGTTTATCGCCGGCATCGTCCCCGGCCTGCTGATCCTGGTGCTGTTCTCCATCTATTCGGTGTTCTTTGCCATCAAGGAAGAAGTGCCGACCGTGCCCAAGGCCAGCCTGGCCGAACGGCTCAAGGCGACCCGGGATGCCATCTGGCCCCTGGGCTTCCCCGTCATAGTGGTGTTCGGCATCTACGGCGGCATCTTCAGCCCGACCGAAGCCGCCTCGATGTGCGTGCTCTATGCGCTGCTGCTGGAGGTGGTGATCTTCCGCGAGCTGAAGATCAGGGATGTGCTGGATATCGCCAAATCCACCGGGCTTATCACCGCCGTGGTGTTCATCCTGGTGGCGGCGGGCAGCGCCTTCTCCTGGGTGATCTCCTTCGCCCAGATCCCCCAGGCGATCATGGCCGGGCTGGGACTGAACGAGACCAACGAGATCGGCCTGCTGCTGGCGATTTCCATCGCCTTCTTCGTCGGCTGCATGTTCGTGGACTCCATCGTGGTCATCCTGATCATGGTGCCCATCTTCCTGCCCGAGATTAACCGTCTGGAGCTGGACAAGGTGCTGGTGGGGGTCATCATCACCCTGCAGGTGGCCATCGGCGCGGTCACGCCGCCCTTCGGCTGCAACATCTTCACCGCGGTGGCGGTGTTCCGCCGGCGCTACGTGGATGTGGTACGCGGATCCCTGCCCTTCGTGCTGATCCTGGTGCTGGTGGCGGGCCTGCTGATCCTGTTTCCGCAGATCGCCCTGTTCCTGCGCGATCTGGCCTTCGCCAAGTAAGCCCGTTCCGAATCCTGTTTAATCAAACCACCGGCAACCGCGGTTGCCGGTATACCCGGTTGCACCCGCAACCTCGTGCCTGGAGTGTCCGTCTGTGAAGTACCAACAGCCATTCAGCCTCGAAGAATATCAGGTCCGTCTGCACAAGACCCAGCAGAGCATGCTGGAGCAGGGCATCGACGTGCTGATCGTCAGCGAGCCTGCCAACCTCTACTACCTGACCGGCTACGACGCCTGGTCGTTCTACACCCCCCAGTACGCCCTGGTCAGCCAGGACTGGGACAGGCCCCTGTGCGTGGTGCGCGGCCAGGACGTGAACGGCGCCCGCCTGACCAGCTACCTGACCGACGACTTCATCCTCGGCTATTCGGATCACTACATCCAGAACCCGGCCGCCCATTGCATGGAGTTCGTCGCCCAGTTGCTTACCGAACGCGGCAAGGGCAGCGCCCGGGTAGGCTATGAGGGCGACAGCTTCTTCTTCAGCGGCCGCAGCCTCAACCAGCTGCAGTACCACCTGCCCAACGCCACCCTGGTGGATGCCGACGCCCTGGTCAACTGGGTGCGCAGCGTCAAGTCCGAGGCGGAGATCGGCTACATGCGCCAGGCCGCCCGCCTGACCGAACTGACCATGACCAAGGCCATCGACAGGATCAAGCCCGGGGTCCGGCTGGCGGACGTGGCTGCCGAGGTCTATGCCACCTCGGTGGCGGGGCTGGAAGAATACGCCGGCGAATACGCCGCCATCGCCCCGCTGATCCCGGCCGGGGTGGGCACCTCCTGCCCCCACGTGATGTGGCGGGACGAGGTCTACCAGCAGGGCGACTGCTCTACCCTGGAGATCTCCGGGGTCAAGGCCCGCTACCACGCGCCCCAGAGCCGTACCGTCTTCCTCGGCAAGCCCAACCCCAAGGCCTACGACACCGTGCAGATCGTGCTCGAGGGCATAGAGGCGGTGCTCAACACCGCCAGGGAAGGGGTCTATGCCCACGAGGTGCATGCCGCCTGGGATGCGGTGATCTCCAAACACGGCATCGTCAAGGACTCCCGCTGCGGCTACAGCATCGGTATCGGTTACCCGCCCGACTGGGGCGAGCGCACCATCAGCTTCCGGCCCATCGACAACACCCTGCTGACCGAGAACGTCACCATGCATTTCATGCCCGGGGTCTGGTTCGATGACTGGGGCGTGGCCATCACCGAGTCGATCCGCATCACCAAGACCGGGGTGGAATGCCTGTGCAACACCCCGCGGGCGCTCTTTATCATCGACTGACCGCACGGCGCCGGCCCCGGCCGGCGCCCACTGGAGGATTCATGACCCAAGCTCCCATGTTTGCCAGCGACAACGCCTCCGGGGTGCACCCCGCCATCATGGCGGCGCTGGCCGACGCCAACCGGGGCCATGCCCTGGGCTACGGCGCCGACGAACTGACCGCCCGCGCCAACCGGGCCTTCAAGCAGCTGTTCGGCGATCAGGCCGAAAGCTTCCTGGTGTACAACGGCACCGGCGCCAACGTCATCGCCCTCAAGGGGCTGGTGCGCTCTTTCGAGGCCGTGTTCTGCTCCGCCGAGTCCCACCTGTGGATCGACGAGGCCGGCGCCCCCGAACAGTTCCTCGGCGCCAAGCTGATCACCCTGCCGGCGCACAACGGCAAAATCCGCATCGACGACATGCGCCCGCGCCTGGGCGATATCGGCTTCCAGCACCGCAGCCAGCCCAGGGTGATTTCCCTCGCCCAGTGCACCGAGCGCGGTTCCGTCTACCGCCCGGACGAACTCGGGGCCTTCTGCGACTTCGCCCGGGCCCACGGCTTCTACGTGCATATCGACGGCGCCCGCATCCACAACGCGGTGGCGGCGCTTGGGGGCGACTGCAAACGGCTCTTTACCGAGCTGGGAGTGGACGTGGTGTCCTTCGGCGGCACCAAGAACGGCCTGATGATGGGCGAGGCGGTGGTGGTGCTCAACCCGGCCCTGCAGGCCCAGTACCCGGTGATCCGCAAGCACGGCATGCACCTGGCCTCCAAGATGCGTTTCCTCGCCGCCCAGTTCCTGGCCTATTTCGAGGACGATCTCTGGCTGCACAACGCCGCCCAGGCCAACGCCATGGCGGCCTACCTGGCCGAGCGGCTCAAGGCCGTGCCCCAGGCCCGGCTGGTGGCGCCGGTAGAGACCAACATGCTGTTCGTGGAACTGCCCAACGACTGGCTGGCGCCGCTGCAGCAGCAGGCCTACTTCCATGTCTGGCGGGCCGACAGCAGTCCCGGCCGCTCCGAGGCACGGCTGGTGATGTCGTTCGATATCGAGCGCGCCCATGTCGACGCCTTTGTGGCGCGGATGGGACAACTGGCCGCACAGGAACAGTAAACCGCAGGCATCGGCCCGAGCGGGAACCAGAACAACCAAGGAGAGACAACGATGGCGATGGTACGACTGAACAACCCCTTCACCGGCGAAACCGTCTTCGAACAGGACTCGGCCAGCTTCGGCGCGGTGGCGGAAAAACTGGCCCTGGCCCGGGCCGCCTACCGGCGCTGGTCGCGGGTACCGGCGCCGGAGCGGGCACGCCGGGTGCGCGCCGCCCTGGAGGTATTCCGGGCGGCAGAGGACGAGATCAGCATCGCCATCGCCCGGGAGATGGGCAAGCCGAAGACGGCGGCGGCCGAAGAGCTGCGCTACATGATCGAGCGGGCGGAATACCTGTGCCGCTTCGCCGAGGACGGGGCGCTGGCGGATCTGGATCTCTCGGCCTATCACGATGCCGACTTCCAGGGCCGCATCCGCTACCGGGGCAAGGGCATCGTCTATATCATCAGCCCCTGGAACTACCCGCTGTTCACCGCTATCAACGGCGTGGTCTGTGCCCTGCTGAGCGGCAGCGCCGTGCTGCTCAAGCACACCACCACCCCCTCGGTGGGGCGCCTGTTCGAACGGGCCTTCCACACCCTGGGCGATCAGGCGGATCTGCTGTTCAACATCACCGTCGACTATGAGGTGTCCGCCGAGATCATCGAGCGGGGTGACATCGACCAGGTGGTGTTCACCGGCTCGGTGCAGGGCGGGCGGGTGATCCAGCAGAGCATCGCCCGGCGGGCGCTCAACGATCAGCTGGATTCCCCCTTTATCGAGGCCGCGCTGGAGCTCGGCAGCAACGACGCCTGCTACATCGCCGAGGACGCCGATCTGGAGCAGGCCCTGCTGTGGGCGGTGAAGATCGGCCGGCTGCACAATGCCGGCCAGTCCTGCTGTGCGGTCAAGCGGCTCTACGTGCACGAGTCCCTGTACGACGCCGTGGTGGAAGGCGCCAGGGCCATCATGGCCGCCGAAGTCAATGGCGACCCGTTGCGGCCAGAGACCACCCTGGGCCCCCTGTTCGGCGGCAGGGCGGCCATCGACGGCCTGCTGGAACTGGTGGCGGATGCCACCACCAGGGGGGCGACCCTGGTGACCGGCGGGGCGCGAGAGACCCTGGCGGGCTGCGACTTCATCCAGCCGACCCTGGTGGCCGGGGTGGATCACGGCATGCGCATCATGAAGGAGGAAACCTTCGGGCCCGTGCTGCCGGTGATGAAGGTACGCAGCGACGAAGAGGCCTTCGGCCTGGTCGCCGACACCCGCTACGGGTTGACCGCGTCCATCTTCACCCGTTCGCGCGCCCGGGCCAATGCCTTTATCGAGGCGCTCGATTTCGGCACCCTCTACGTGAACCGCTGCAACTTCGTCGACGCCCGCCTGGGCTGGATCGGCCACCGCCACTCCGGCAACGGCTCCCTGGCGCTGTCGCCGGAAGGGCTGCGCGCCTTCAGCAGAAAGAACTCGCTCAACATCAACGGCGCCGCCCTGGAGGACTGAACATGGCCTATTACGATCGGCTGGACGAGCACGGCCTGGCGGTGCTCGACTATGTGCGCGCCCGGCGGCACGACTTTCATCGCCATCCGGAGCTGTCCTGGTGCGAGTTCCGGACCACGGCGGTGCTGTGCCGGGAACTGGCGCAGATGGGCTTCAGCGTCCGCTGGGGACGGCCGCTGTGGGGTGAACTCAGGCCCCACAACCTGCCGCCCCGGGAACAGCTGGACGCGGCCTTCGCCGCCGCCCGGGCCGAGCTGGGGGAGGGGGATCCCTACCTGGCGGAGATGGCGGGCGGCTTCACCGGCCTGGTGGCCGAACTCGACTGCGGCGGTGGGCCCCACCAGGCCTTCCGCTTCGATATCGACGCCCTGCCGGTGCAGGAGAGCGGTGGCTGCGACCACTCGCCCTGCGGGGCCGGCTTCGCCTCCGTGGTGGACGGCCGGATGCACGCCTGCGGCCACGACGGCCACATGGCGGTCGGCCTGGGCCTGGCCCGGCTGCTGGCCGAGCACAAGGCGGCGCTGAAGGGGCGCTTCACCCTGCTGTTCCAGCCGGCGGAGGAAGTGGCCGGGGGCGGGGTGCACTTTGCCCGTCTGCCCCAGCTGCAGGGGGCGGACCGGCTCTATTCGGTGCATGTGGGCATCGTCGACCGGCCGGTGCTGGTGTGCGACGCCACCTGGATTGCCGGCAGCGTGTTCGAGGTGGTGTTCCGCGGCCGGCCCGCCCATGCGGGCAACAACCCCCACTACGGCCGCAACGCCCTGCTGGCCGCCTGTCAGGCGGTGACCGCCCTGTACGGCATCGCCCGCCACGGCGGCGGCGCCTCGCGAGTCAACGTGGGCGCCATGCATGCGGACAACCCCAACAACATCATCTGCGACGAGGCGCGACTGCGCTTCGAGGTGCGCGGCGCCGACAACGGCATCCGCGACTACATGGCACAGCGGGCCCGGCAGGTGATCGAGGGGGCGGCGGCGATGCAGGAGGTGACGGTAGAGATAACCCCGCTTACCCGCTTCGAGAACCATCCCAACCACCCGGCGCTGGCGGCCTGGATCAAGGAACAGGCGCTGGCCTTCGGCCTCGGGGCCGGGGACATTCAGGACAGCTACCAGGTGCCGGCCAGCGAGGACGCCACCTTTATGACCCGGGCGGTGAACGAGGGCGGCGGCCAGGCCTGCCACCTGCTGTTCGGTTGCCCGGTGGTGGGCGGGCACCACAACAGCCGTTTCGACATTCCCGATCCCCTGCTGGCCTGGGGCAGCAGCTTCTATTTTCACTTGGCACGGCAGGCGCTGGCTTGCTGGGGTTCCGACCAGTTTAAAATCTAACCAGATGGGGATTGTCTGCTGCAATCGAGAAAAGAGGCAATCCCTGCTGCCTCTTTCAGCCCCCGATGTCGCCTGATGGTGGTGCCGGCAGGCGGCATCGGGGCGTCAGGGAGGATAAAGTGCACTGCTGCGCCGGCCGATCGCCGGCATTTTTATGGGTGCCACCCGGGTATTAAACTTTTTTGTAAATGATCAAATGTTGTGAGTGAGGTCACGCAACCGCCGCCCGCCCGGACGCCAGGGTTGCCGAGCTGTTTTTTAAATGTAAAATCCCGCCGACTTGCTAACTGGCTGGTCAACTTATCTATAAAAATAACTAATAACAGATAATCTGTTCAGGTCTTGCTGAGGAATACATATGAAAGGTTCTCTCTCTGCCCGCATCTTCGCCGGCCTCTTCGCCGGCCTGATCATCGGCAGCATGATTCAGTATCTCTTTACCGGCGTCGCCTTCCTGAATGACGGGGTGGTCGGCCTGGCCGAGGGGGTGGGCGGCATGTTCGTGTCGCTGATCAAGCTGATGGTGGTGCCCCTGGTCTATATCTCCATCGTCACCGGCATCTGCGAGCTGCGCGACATCAACAGTTTCGGCCGCCTGGGCAGCAAGACCTTCGGGCTTTATATTGTCAACACCATCCTGTCCATCGCCGCCGCCATCCTGGTCGGGGTGATCTTCCAGCCCGGCCTGGGCGCCAGCCTGCCCCACGGTGCCTCCGACGCCGTCGAGCTGGCCACCACCGAAACGCCCAATATCGGCGCCATGCTGGTGGGCATAGTGCCCAGCAACCCGGTGCAGGCCTTCGCCTCCGGCGACATGCTGCAGATCATCTTCATGGCCATTCTCACCGGCCTGGCCATCCAGGGGCTGGGGACCACGGCGGCCCCTGCCGTCCGTGCCTTCCGCATGGCCAACGAGGTGATGATGAAGCTGGTGGGCCTGGTGATGACCCTGGCTCCCTACGGCGTGTTCGCGCTGATGATAAGCCTGGGCGCCACCCTGGAGGCGGACACCCTGATGTCGGTGGCCGGCTACGTGGCCCTGGTGGTAGTGGTGCTCGGTTTCTGGATACTGGTGGCCTATCCGCTGGCGGTATGGCTGACCACCGGTATCCGGCCCGGCGCGTTCCGCAAGGCCACCCGGGAGCAGCTGCTGTTCTCCCTGTCCACCGCCAGCTCCAACGCCACCATACCGGTGACCATGCGCACCCTGACCGAGAAGCTGGGGGTATCCCGTGCCATCGCCGGCTTTGGGGTGCCGCTCGGCGCCACCATCAACATGTCCGGCTCCGCCATCTACATCACCCTGGCCGCCATCTTCGCCGCCAATATTTCCGGTACCCCCATTCCCGCCGGTGATCTGCTGACCGTGGGCGTGACCGTGCTGCTGATGTCCGTGGGTGTGGGCGGCGTGCCCGGCGGTGCCGTGGTGATGGCCGGGGTACTGCTGCACCAGATGGGGCTGCCGATCGAGGCCATGGCCATCATCATGGCGGTGGATCGCATCAACGACATGTTCTGCACCGCCTCCAACGTGGTGGGCGACACCGCGGTCAACACCATAGTGGCCAAAATGGAAGGCAACCCGGACAGCCTGGAAGAGGCGGCCGGGCTGGCCCCGGCGCAGGAACCAAAATAAAGGGTAAAGAAAAAACCGCCGGCCGGCGGTTTTTTTATCCCTGGCCGGTCGCCGGCGCCCGCATGGTGGGGGGAATGGGAAAAACGCGGTCGTAGGCCAGGTTGTAGAGATAGGCATACACCAGGTAGAAGCTGGCCATGGCGATGTCCATCACGAACGCCTCCCACAGGGTGATGCCCAGGTGCCAGGCGATCATCGGCATGAACAGCAGCAGCAGGCCGCCCTCGAACAGCAGGGCATGAGCGATCCGGATCGGCGTGGTCTTGCGCACATCTCCCCTCAGCCTGAGCAGGGCATGGTCGAACAGCAGGTTGTACACATAGTTCCAGAGGGTGGCGATAATGGAGCCGACCAGCGCCATCAGTCCCATGTCGAACAGCTGGTAGCCGAACACCAGGCTGGCCAGGGGGGCGAAGATCAGCAGGCCGATGAGTTCGAATCCCAGGGCGTGGCGAACCCTGTCTTTGGTGGTGCGCATCATGTCTCCTCCGCAATAAGAAGTGCTTTGATGGCGATTCTATCTGCTAATATCGAGAGTAAAAGTTAGCTTGTATCGGATTTGAAGATAGATGAGCTTTTCCCTGGAACAATTGCAGGCCTTCGTGGCCACGGTGGAGACCGGCTCCTTCTCCGCCGCCGCCCGTCGCCTGGGCAAGGCCCAGTCGGTGGTGAGCACCGCCGTCGCCAACCTGGAGATCGATCTCGACAACCCGCTGTTCAGCCGTGACGGCCGCTATCCCCGGCTGACCCCGGCCGGGGAGCGGCTGCTGGCGGAGGCGCGGGTGATCCTGGAGCGCTGCGAGCACTTTCGCGGCCTGGCCAGGAGCCTGGGGGAGGGGGTGGAAAGCCGGCTGGTGCTGGCGGTGGACGAACTCTATCCTTCCGAGCAACTGGGGCGGCTGATGGACGAGTTCGCCCGCCGATTCCCCAGCGTGGAGCTGGAACTGCTGTTTCCGCTGATGGAGGACGTCAGCCGCATGGTGCTGGAGGAGCGGGTCGATCTGGGCATCATGTGGCGCCAGGAGATACTGCCTTCCTCGCTCAACTTCCATGCCCTCGGCTGGGTGCCGATGAAGATCGTCTGTGCGCCTTGCCATGCCCTGGCCGGTCAGCGGGTGGACTGGGAGGAGCTCAAGCGCCACCGCCAGCTGATGGTGGCGACCCGCAACGACAGCGAGGAGAAGGTGCGATTACGGGTGGCCTCGGAGGTGTGGTGGGTGGAGAGCCACTGGGTCATCGTCGAGCTGGTGCAGCGCAACCTGGGCTGGGCCTATGTGCCCGAACACATCGTCGCCCGGGCCCTGGGCGAGGGGCTGCTGGTGTCGCCCCGGCTGGCGTTCGACGAGACCGACTGGCAGGTGGCGCTGGAGCTTATCTGGCACAAGCAGCGGCCCCTCGGCAAGGCCGCGTCCTGGCTGAAAAACGCGGCCATCAGCGGCGCTCAGTCCACCAGATCGTAGGGCAGGGGCTGCAGATGCAGGCGGCTGTCCGGCTGATCTTTGAGCCGGAGCACGGCGTCCGCCTCCAGATCCTTGTTGAGCACGGCGGTCAGCAGGCAGTCCTCGCCCCGCTGCCAGTGGCTCAGCACGGTGCCGGCCCGGCGCCAGTTGTCGCCCAGTTGCAGTTCCAGATCCTGATTGACCTCAATCTTGCCGGACGCCTTGCCGCCCAGCACGAACATGGCCTTCTTGTTGGCGCCCCGGTACTTGGCCCGGGCCACGGTTTCCTGGCCCATGTAGCAGCCCTTGTTGAAGCTGATGCCGCCGAGGGCCTGCAGGTTGAGCATCTGCGGGATATATTCGCCCTGGTGTTCGGCGCTCATGTCGGGCAGCCCGGCCTGGATCATCAGCCCCAGCCATTCCTGCTCGTCGCCTCGCGGCAATTCGGGCAGCTCGGCGTCCAGCGGCAACAGCAGCAGGGCATGTTCGGCCGCCACCGGTATGACGATGCCGCCCTGCCACAGGTTGCCGTCACCCACATGGTTGTTGAGCCAGTGGGACAGGCCCTCGCCGGCCAGGCCGAATACCTGCCAGCGATCGCTGGCGTCCTCGACCTCCACCCTGGAGAATACCGCGAACTTTTTCAGCTCGGGCAACTGGCGTTCCAGCAGCGAGCGGTTGTATACCAGCAGCAGCCGCTCGCCCAGGTTGGCCAGCCAGAAGGGCGCCCACAGCTTGCCCTTGCTGTCGCAGTGACCGCCGGGACAGGCGTCGCCGGCCTCGAGGGCGGCCACGTCGCAGGTGACCTGGCCCTGCAGGTATTTGGTTCTGTCGTCGCCGGTCAGGCTGAGCACGGCCCTGTCGCTCAGGGGATAAAGTACGGGGGAAGTGGCGATAGTCAACACGGGTACATCCTCTGTTGTCTATAAAGAAGTGTGACCCTCATGGTAAAGATGGCCAACATATTTGTCAGTACTCATTCGACCTTATAACATGGGCTTTGTTTTATTTTTCTGGAAGCCACCATGCTCAATACCTCCGATAAACCCCGCCTGATCTGGGCCTGCCGCCGCGGCATGCTGGAGCTGGACGTGATCCTGGCCCCCTTTGTCGAGCACGAGTACGACGCCCTGGACGAGGCTCGCAAGGCGGTGTTCCGGCGCCTGCTGGAATGCGACGATCCGGATCTGTTCGCCTGGTTCATGGGCCACGACCGCTCCAAGGACGCCGAGTTGCAGGCCATGGTGGGCTATATCCTTGAACGCAACCAGGTTCGCAATCAGCGCTGAGCCGTCGCTGCTGCACCGCTGTTACCTGATGGCGGCGGCAAGCACGCTCTGGCTGCCCGCCTCGCTCTGGCTGGCGGCGGACCGGCTGCCTTGGTTCCTGCCCGGCTGGCTGCTGGCGCTGTGGTGGCTGGGACGCAGGGGGGGCGCCTACCGGCTGGAGGGGGAGTTCAACCAGGGGGTGCTCCGCCTCAATGGACGCAGCGGGGTTTTGTCCCGCCACAGCCGGGCCGGGCCCGGCTTTTTGCTGCTGGTGCTGGAAGGCGACCCCTGGCCGCCGTTCTGGCTGTTCCAGGACGCGGTGCCGGACGAGGTGTTCCGGCGCCTGTCCCGGCTGGTGCTGAGCGGCGGGTAGCCGGCCGGATAGTTGGCCGGCGTCAGTATGGTGGGCTTGGGATTGGCCAGCTGCTCCGGGTAGTCCAGGGTGAAGTGCAGGCCGCGGGACTCCTTGCGCTCCATGGCCGAGAGCACGATAAGCTCCGCCACCTGCACCAGGTTGCGCAGCTCCAGCAGGTTGTTGCTGACCCGGAAGTTGGCGTAGTACTCCTGGATCTCCTGTTTGAGCAGATCGATGCGCCGCTTGGCCCGTTCCAGCCGCTTGTCGGATCGCACTATGCCCACGTAGTCCCACATGAACAGCCGCAGTTCGTGCCAGTTGTGGTGGATCACCACTTCTTCATCCGAGTTGGTCACCTTGCTCTCGTCCCACAGGGGCAGCATGGGCGGCTCCGGGGTGTCCGCCAGCTTGGCCAGCATATCTTCGCCTGCGGCGCGGGCGAACACGATGCACTCCAGCAGCGAGTTGGACGCCATGCGGTTGGCGCCGTGCAGGCCGGTGTAGGATACTTCGCCGATGGCGTAGAGGCCTTCGATGTCGGTACGGCCCTGCCGGTCGACCATGACGCCGCCGCAGGTGTAGTGGGCGGCGGGCACCACCGGCATGGGTTCTTTGGTGATGTCGATGCCCACCTTGAGACAGCGCTCATGGATGGTGGGGAAGTGCTTGACGATAAAGTCGGCCGGCTGGTGGCTGATGTCCAGGTACATGCAGTCGGCGCCCAGGCGCTTCATCTCGTGGTCGATGGCGCGGGCGACGATGTCCCGCGGCGCCAGCTCGGCCCGTTCGTCGTAATCGGGCATAAAGCGGCTGCCGTCGGGGCGCTTGAGCAGGGCGCCTTCGCCGCGCAGGGCCTCGCTCAGCAGGAAGTTGTTGTCGGCCGGGTGATAGAGGCTGGTGGGATGGAACTGGTTGAACTCCATGTTGGCCACCCGGCAGCCGGCGCGCCAGGCCATGGCGATGCCATCGCCGGAGCTGACGTCCGGGTTGGAGGTATACTGGTAGACCTTGGAAGCGCCGCCGGTGGCCATGGCGATGAATTTGGCGCGCACCGTTTCCACCCGCTCCTTGTTGCGGTTCCAGACATAGGCGCCGAGCACCCGGTTGCCGGGCAGGCCCAGCTTGGCGGTGGTGATCAGATCCAGGGCGTTGACCCGCTCCAGGATGTGGATGTTGGGGTGGCGCTGCACCTGCTCGGTGAGCGTCATCTGCACCGCCCGGCCGGTGGCGTCGGCGGCGTGGAAGATGCGCCTGTGGCTGTGGCCGCCTTCCCGGGTCAGGTGATAGGAGGGCTCGCCCTCGGCCGACTCCTCGGTGTCGAAGGGGACGCCCTGGCCGATCAGCCACTGGATGGCGCCGGGTGCCTGGCGGGCGGTGAATTCCACCACTTCCTCGTCGCACAGGCCGGCACCGGCGATCAGGGTGTCGGTGACATGGGATTCGATGCTGTCGGTTTCGTCGAACACGGCGGCGATGCCGCCCTGGGCGTAGAGGGTCGCCCCTTCGGCAAGCGGGCCTTTGCTGAGCACGTGCACCCTGGCATGGTCGGCCAGTTTCAGCGCCAGGGACAGGCCGGCGGCACCGCTGCCGATGATGAGGACGTCGCAGAGGTATTCAACAGGATCCTTCATAAAGTATCATTGGCCCGGAATGGAGAATATTTCTATGTTATCCCAAGCTGAGCACAGGCGCAGCCGGAATCATCTTTCTCAAATGAGTTCAGAACTTTTCCCCGCACCCAGAGTCTACTAAGGTGCGCTTATCACGGGCCGGTGGCAAGGCACTGGAATAATCGGAGGTTACGCGGCTCGCATGAGCGATCATTTAACGGACCAGCAGTTGGTTGAACGGGTCCAGCGTGGCGATAAGAACGCGTACAGTCTGCTGGTAAGAAAATATCAACATAAAGTGGCGAACCTGGTGTCCCGATACGTGTCTAACCCCGGCGATGTGCCGGACGTGACCCAGGAGGCCTTTATCAAGGCTTACCGGGCCCTGCCCGGATTCAGGGGAGAAAGCGCGTTTTTTACCTGGCTGTACCGGATAGCGGTGAACACCGCCAAGAACTATCTGGTCTCCCAGCGGCGGCGGCCTCCGGGCTCCGATGTTGAAATTGACGATGCGGAATATTACGACGGTGGCGAGGCGCTGAAAGAGCTGTCGTCACCGGAAAACCTCATGTTGTCGGACGAGATCAAGCGGGCGGTATTCGAGACCATTGATGCGCTTCCGGAGGATCTTAAAACGGCGATTACCTTGCGAGAGCTGGAAGGGATGAGCTATGAAGAAATTGCCAGCGTGATGGACTGTCCTGTGGGCACGGTCCGCTCCCGGATCTTCCGGGCACGGGAGGCAATCGACAAGCGGGTCCAGCCTTTACTTCAGGGTTGAACGGGGAACAAGTCTTATGGCGAACAAAGAGCACATCTCGGCACTGGTGGACGGAGAAATCCAGGACAAGGTGCTGTTGGAACGACTGGGGCGCGATCATGAGCTGTCCGACACCTTCGGTCGTTATCATCTTTATGGCGATGCCATGCGCAACGAATTGCCGACGCACCTGCACCTCGATCTGTGCGACAAGATCAGCGCGGCCCTGGAGCAGGAGCCGGCCATGGTGGCGGCGCCGGCCCCCAAGGTGGCCGGGGAGGAACCGCGTCAGGCCAGGGTGCTGCGGCCCCTGTTCGGGCGGCTGGCGCCCATGGGACGCCAACTCGGCCAGTTTGCGGTGGCGGCCTCGGTGTCGGCGGCGGTGATCTTCGGGGTGCAGCAATACAGCCAGAACGATCCCCAGGCGCCGGTGCTCAATACCGTGCCCCTGAGCGGCGGCGCCGCGCCGGTCAGCCTCAACTATCAGGCGGACGGACGGGAGTCCCTGAACGAGCAGGCCCTGCTCGAACAGCAACGCAGGATCCATGCCCTGCTGATGGATCATGAGCTGCAGCAACGGCTGCGCCAGAACTGAAGGTAACCCGATTTGATCATGAGTGGACTGCGTGCCGTTGTCCTGGCGCTGGCCTGGACCTTGTCCTCTTCTGTCATGGCCGAGACGGGGCCGGCCGAAACCCTGTTGCAACAGATGCAGCAGGCCTACCGTCAGCTCAATTTCGAACTGACCCTGGTTGAATCCAGCCAGGGGCAGCTCGAGCCCAAGCGCCTCACCCGCGGCCACCTCAACGGCCAGGTGATCACCCATCTTACCCACCTCAACGGCCGGCCGCGGGAATACGTGCAGCGGGACGACGAGGTGAGCTTCCTCGACGCCAGCCACGACGGTTATACCCTCAAGCGTTCGCGCCTGCCCGGTCTGTTCAACCGGCTGCAACTGATGCCGCTGACAGAACTGCTGGCGCACTACGATGCGGTGATCGCCGGGCGCAGCCGGGTGCTGGGCCGGGTGGCCCAGGTGGTGCGGCTGGTGCCCAGGGCGGATCACTACTACGGCTATGTGCTCTGGCTGGATCAGGAATCCGGCCTGCTGCTCAAGCTGGATACCCTGGACAAGGACGCGGGCCTGGTGGAGCAGAGCATGGGGGTGGCGCTGCGCATCAGCGAAGAGCCGGCCACCTTTCTGCGCGAGCTGAAAGCCGCCAGCCTGCCCCCGGCCATGTCCCTGGCCGAAGTCTACCCGGCACCCCAGCAGCCGCTGCCCTGGCAGACCGGCTGGTTGCCCCGGGGCTTCGAGGTGAAATCCCAGGACAAGCACAAGCTGCCGGTGACCGAACAGCCGGTGGACTACCTGATGGCCTCCAACGGCGTGGTGGATATCTCCGTCTACGTGGCCCAGGCCGCCGCCGGTACCGAACCCCAGCAACAGCTGGTGCGCCAGGGTGCCACTCACCTGGTCAGCCTGGTCAGCCCGGCGCGGGTGGAGATCACCGTGGTCGGGGACATTCCCGCCGAAACCGCCCGCCGTATCGCCGAGTCGATCCAGCCCAGGGCCGTCAAGCCATGATCGAGGAGGTGGCCACCGTGGTGGCGGTGGGCGAGGGCGGCGTCGAGGTCGCCTGTTTCAGCCAGTCCGCCTGTGGCCAATGCCGGCAAAGCAGCCAGTGCGGCACCGGCCTGGTGTCCAGGGCCCTGCCGGGGCGCGAGCACCGCTTCTTTATCGCCACCACCCAGGAATTCGAGGTGGGGGAGCAGGTGCGCATCGGCATTCCCGAGCACAGCCTGATCACCAGCGCCCTGTTGCTGTATCTGCTGCCGCTGCTGCTGCTGCTGGGCGGCGCCCTGCTGGCCAGCCTGGGGCTGGGGCTGGGCGATGGCGGTACCCTGCTGGGCGCCGCCGCAGGCGGCGGCATCGGCTTCTGGCTGGCATCCCGCCTGTCCCGCCGAGCGGGCCGCCCCCTGTCCGAGCCGGTGATCCTGGGCGCCCTGATCCCGACCACCAGGATCGACTAAGGATTGGCCACGGTCCCGCGAATCCAGTAGAATCTCGCCCTTGACTCTCGCTTTTCAGAATACGGACTCCTTATTGCATCATGAAGCATATTCGTAACTTCTCCGTTATCGCTCACATCGACCACGGCAAGTCCACCCTGTCCGACCGCCTGATCCAGGTCTGCGGCGGCCTGTCCGACCGGGAAATGCAGGAGCAGGTGCTCGACTCCATGGACCTGGAGCGGGAGCGCGGCATTACCATCAAAGCCCAGAGTGTGACCCTGAACTACCAGGCCAAAGACGGCAACCAGTACCAGCTCAACTTTATCGATACCCCGGGACACGTGGACTTTTCCTATGAGGTCTCCCGTTCCCTCGCCGCCTGCGAAGGGGCGCTGCTGGTGGTGGACGCGGGCCAGGGGGTTGAGGCACAGACTCTGGCCAACTGCTACACCGCCCTGGACATGGATCTGGAAGTGGTGCCGGTACTGAACAAGATAGACCTGCCCCAGGCCGAGCCGGAGCGGGTGGCCCAGGAGATCGAGGACATCGTCGGCATCGACGCCATCGACGCGGTGCGCTGCTCGGCCAAGACCGGCCTGGGCGTGGACGAGGTGCTGGAAACCATAGTGAAGAAGATACCGGCGCCCGAGGGGGATCCGCAGGCGCCGCTGCAGGCGCTGATCATCGACTCCTGGTTCGACTCCTACCTGGGCGTGGTGTCGTTGGTGCGGATCAAGAACGGCAGCCTGAAAAAGGGCGACAAGATCAAGGTGATGAGCACCGGCCAGGTGTGGGGCGTGGATCGCATCGGCATCTTCACTCCCAAGCAGAAGGACACCGACGGCCTCAATTGCGGCGAAGTCGGCTGGGTGGTGTGCGGCATCAAGGAGATCCACGGCGCGCCGGTGGGCGATACCCTGACCCTGGCCAAGCATGGCGCCGACAAGCCGCTGCCCGGCTTCAAGAAGGTCAAGCCCCAGGTGTATGCCGGCCTTTTCCCCATCTCCAGCGACGATTACGAGGCCTTCCGTGACGCCCTCGACAAGCTGTCCCTGAACGACGCCTCCCTGTTCTACGAGCCGGAAACCTCCAATGCCCTGGGCTTCGGCTTCCGCTGCGGCTTCCTCGGCATGCTGCACATGGAGATCATCCAGGAACGGCTGGAACGGGAGTACGATCTGGACCTGATCACCACGGCGCCGACCGTGGTCTACGAGGTGGTCAAGACCGACGGCGAAACCGTCTATATCGACAGTCCCTCCCAGTTGCCGGCGGTGAACAACATCGAGGAAATCCACGAGCCCATCGCCGAATGCCACATACTGGTGCCCCAGGAATACCTGGGCAACGTCATCACCCTGTGCATCGAGAAGCGCGGCATGCAGACCAACATGGTCTACCACGGCAACCAGGTGGCGCTGACCTACGACATTCCCATGGCGGAAGTGGTACTCGACTTCTTCGACCGGCTCAAGTCCACCAGCCGCGGCTATGCCTCGCTGGATTACGGCTTCAAGCGCTTCGAGGCGGCCAACATGGTGCGCCTGGACATCATGATCAACGGTGACCGGGTCGATGCCCTGGCCATCATCACCCACAAGGACAACGCCCAGTTCCGGGGCCGCCAACTGGTGGAGAAGATGCGCGAGCTGATCCCCCGCCAGATGTTCGACATTGCCATCCAGGCCGCCATCGGCAACCAGATTATCGCCCGCAGCACCGTCAAGGCCCTGCGCAAGGACGTGACCGCCAAGTGTTACGGCGGCGACGTCAGCCGCAAGAAAAAGCTGCTGGCCAAACAGAAGGAAGGCAAGAAGCGGATGAAGTCCCTGGGCCGGGTGGATATCCCCCAGGACGCCTTCCTGGCCATATTGCACGTTGGTAAGGACAAGTAGCCATGGCGAGTACCTTTGCCCTGATCCTGGTGCTGGTGACCCTGGTCACCGGTATCATCTGGGCCTGTGACAAGTGGATCTGGGCCCCCCAGCGGGCCCGCAGAATTGCCGATGCCCAGTTGGCCCACGGCAACAAGGTGGACCGGTCCGCCCTGGCCAGGGCCGCCGCGGCACCGGGCTGGATCGAACAGGCCAAGTCCATTTTCCCGGTGATCGCCGCCGTGCTGGTGCTGCGCTCCTTTATCTACGAGCCTTTCCAGATCCCCTCCGGCTCCATGATGCCCACCCTGCTGGTGGGCGACTTCATCCTGGTGGAGAAGTTCTCCTACGGCCTGAAGGAGCCGGTGACCAACACCCGGCTGATCGCCACCGGCGAGCCCAAGCGGGGCGACGTGGCGGTGTTCAAGTATCCGGAAGATACCCGCATCGACTACATCAAGCGCATCGTCGGCCTGCCCGGGGATCGCCTCGTCTACCGGGACAAGCAGCTGTTTATCAAGCCGGCCTGCGACGGCGATGACTGCCCCGACTTCGCCCCCGTGCCGCTGGAGTTCGAGCGCAGCGGCGAGTTTACCCAGATGGGCATACCGCTCGAGCGCTACCGGGAGCACCTGACCGAGCAGCCCCACGACATCCTGGTCAACCCGCTGCTGCCGGATCGCGTTTCCATGTACCATCGCCAGCCCGGCACGGCCCGGGACGAGTGGCTGGTGCCGGAAGGCCATTACTTCGCGGTGGGCGACAACAGGGACAACAGCACCGACAGCCGGTTCTGGGGCTTCGTGCCCGAAGAGAACCTGGTGGGCCGGGCCGTGGCCATCTGGATAAGCTTTGAGTTTGAACGCAGCGCCGACAGCTGGTTGCCCGCCTGGGTACCGAGCGACGTGCGCTTCAGCCGCATAGGCGCCATTCATTGATGAAAAAACTGAACATTCTGCAGAAAAAACTGGGCCACGATTTCGGTGACGAAACCCTGCTGGTGCGGGCTCTGACCCACAGGAGCGCCGGCTCCCGCCACAACGAGCGGCTGGAGTTCCTGGGCGATTCCATCCTCAGCATGGTGATCGCCGACGCCCTCTACCATCGTTTTCCGAAGGTGAACGAAGGCGACATGTCGCGCATGCGCGCCACCCTGGTGCGGGAGAAGACCCTGGCCGAGCTGGCGCGGGAGTTCGAGCTGGGCGACTACCTGATCCTGGGGCCGGGCGAACTCAAGAGCGGTGGCTACCGGCGCGAGTCGATCCTGGCGGATGCGGTGGAGGCGCTGATCGGCGCCATTTACCTGGATACCGACATCGAACGCATCCGCGAGTTGCTGTTGTCCTGGTACGACGAGCGGCTCAGCGACATCCAGCCCGGGGTGGACCAGAAGGATCCCAAGACCCGCCTGCAGGAATGGCTGCAGGCCAAGCGCAAGCCCTTGCCGACCTACACAGTGGTGGACGTGATCGGCGAGGCCCATAATCAGAAATTTACCGTGCACTGCCTGGTGGACGGCCTGCCCGAGCCGGTGGTTGGTGTGGGCACCAGCCGCCGCAAGGCCGAGCAGGCCGCCGCCGAGCAGGCCCTGGATACCCTGCTATGACCGAACAACAAACCTACTGCGGCTTTATCGCCATCGTCGGCCGCCCCAACGTGGGCAAGTCCACCCTGCTCAACCAGCTGCTGGGGCAGAAGGTGAGCATCACCTCGCGCAAGGCGCAGACCACCCGCCACCGCATCATGGGCATCCATACCGAGGGGGCCTACCAGGCCATCTACGTGGATACCCCCGGACTGCACATCGAGGAGAAGCGGGCCATCAACCGGCTGATGAACCGGGCGGCCACCAGCTCCCTGGGCGACGTGGAGATGGTGGTGTTCGTGGTGGAAGGCACCAAATGGACCGCCGACGACGAGATGGTGCTGAACAAGCTGCGCCGGGTGCACTGCCCCGTGGTGCTGGCGATCAACAAGATCGACAACGTCAAGAGCAAGGACGAACTGCTGCCTCATATCCAGTGGCTGTCCCAGCAGATGGCGTTCGCCGACATCGTGCCCATTTCCGCGGAGAAGGGCACCGGCGTGGACATCATCGCCAAGCTGGCCCGCTCGCGGCTCAAGCCGTCGCTGCACTATTTCCCGGAAGACTACATCACCGACCGCTCTTCCCGTTTCATGGCGGCGGAGATCATCCGCGAGAAGCTGATGCGCTTTATGGGCGAGGAACTGCCCTATTCGGTGACGGTGGAAATCGAGCGTTACCAGGTGGACGACAAGGGAGTGGTGCACATCAACGGCCTCATCCTGGTGGAGCGCAGCGGCCAGAAGAAGATGGTGATCGGCAACAAGGGCGAGAAGCTCAAGGTGATCGGCACCGAAGCGCGTATCGAGCTGGAGCAGTTGCTGGAGCAGAAGGTGTTCCTCGAACTGTGGGTCAAGGTCAAGTCCGGCTGGGCCGACGACGAGCGCGCCCTGCGCAGCCTGGGGTATGGTGACGACTGACCATGGCCCAGGCCGCCTTTGTCATCCATAGCCGGCCCTACCGGGAAACCAGCCAGCTGGTCGAGGTGTTCACCCGGGAGCAGGGCCGGCAGAGCCTGGTGGCCAAGGGCAGCCGTCAACCCCGTTCTCCCCTCAAGGGGCTGTTGCAGCCCTTTGTGCCCTTGCGGCTCGGCTTCGCCGGCAAGGGCGAACTGAAAAACCTGCACAGCGCCGAGGCCACCGGCCCGGCCATCCGCCTGGCGGGGACGGCCCTGTACAGCGGCCTTTATCTTAACGAACTCATCTATTACCTGCTGGAAACCCAGACGCCGTTCGACGAGGTGTTCGACGTTTATCAGGATACGCTGAAAAAGCTGGCGAACGGCGAGGAAATAGAGCCGTGTCTGCGTCATTTCGAGTTTTATATGCTAAATATACTGGGCTACGGCGTGGATTTTACCCAGGACGCCCTGAGCGGCGAGACGGTGCTGCCGGATCGCTGGTACCGCTACCAGCCGGAGGCCGGTTTCGTGGCCCTGGAGGGACCCGAGCCGGGCGCCTACCCGGGGGAGCACCTCCACGCCCTGGCCGGGCTCGAACTCGGCCGGGCCGAGGTGCTGGTCTCCGCCAAACGCTTCAGCCGCCAGGCCCTGGGACCCTACCTGGGAGGACGCGCCCTGCGCAGCCGGGCCCTGTTTGTCAAAGGAAAGAGAGGAAGTCGCAGTGAGTGAATTGTATTTAGGGGTCAACATCGATCATATCGCCACCTTGCGTAACGCCAGGGGCACCAGTTATCCGGATCCGGTGCAGGCGGCGGCGGTGGCCGAGCAGGCCGGCGCCGACGGCATTACCGTGCACCTGCGGGAGGATCGCCGGCATATCACCGACCGGGACGTGGAGATCCTGGCTCAGACCATTCAGACCCGCATGAACCTGGAGATGGCGGTGACCGAGGAAATGCTCGATATCGCCTGCCGCATCAAGCCCGCCTTCGTCTGCTTGGTGCCGGAAAAACGGGAAGAAGTCACCACCGAAGGCGGCCTGGACGTGGCCGGCCAGCTCGACAAGGTCAAGGACGCGGTGACCCGGCTGACCGAGGCCGGCATCAAGGTGTCGCTCTTTATCGATGCGGACAAGGCCCAGATCGATGCGGTGGTGGCCGCCGGGGCGCCCTATATCGAGATCCACACCGGCCACTACGCCGACGCGCCCTGCGAGTCCGAGCGGCTGGCGGAGCTCAAGCGCATCGCCGCCTCCGCCTCCTACGCCCATGATCTGGGGCTCAAGGTCAACGGCGGCCACGGCCTGCACTATCACAACGTCAAGCCCATCGCCGCCATCCCGGAGATGCTGGAGCTCAATATTGGCCACGCCATCATCGCCCGCGCCGCCTTCGACGGCCTGGAAAAGGCGGTACGCGACATGAAGCGGCTGATGCGCGAAGCCCGCCAGGGCGTTTGATCGTCGGTCAGGGTGAGGCGTGAGGGGAGCGGCGTGAGGCTTCTCCTCACGCCTCCCTTCACTCCTCACCCCTCACTCCTCACCCCTCACCCCTCACCCCTCACCGGATTATAAATATTCCTTCGCCTCTTCCCGGATCTGCCCCATCCGCTCCTCCAGCTCCAGCAGTTCGGGTTCCAGCTCCTCCACCGGCTGCTTGGCCAGCAGGGCCCGCTCCAGCTGGGCCACCAGCGCCTGCAACTGGGGCACGCCGCAATAGGCGGTGCCGCCGTGCAGCTTGTGCAGGGGCGGGTAGAGCCGCTCACCGTCCAGCTCCCCGGACAGGGCGGCGTCCAGCAGGGGGGCGAATTCGTCGAAGCTCTGCAGCAGCAGGGTGAGCATTTCCTTCGCCAGGGGCTCCTTGCCGCCCGCCTGTTTGACCGCCAGGGGCCAGTCGATCTGGCCCGGGGCCTGTGGCCGGTGGCTGAAGCGCTCTATGATGCGGGCCAGTATGGCCTCGTCGATGGGCTTGGCCAGGTAGTCGTCCATGCCCTGGCGCAGCAGCCGGTCCCGTTCCCCCTCGATGGCGTGGGCAGTCACCGCCACTATCGGCGTGCTGGCGTTGAGGCCGCCCCGGGCGCGGATCTCGCGGGTGGCCTGGATGCCGTCCATCACCGGCATCTGGATATCCATAAAGATGATGTCGTAGCGGTTGACGGTGGCCAGGTTCAGCGCCTCCCGCCCATTGGTGCAGCTTTCCACCTGGCTGACCTGCTCGCTCAGCATGGCGTTGATCAGCTTGAGGTTGGCCGGGTTGTCGTCCACCGCCAGCACCCGCAGTACCTGCTTGTGGGAAGGGGGGGCCAGGGTGATCTGCAGCATCGCCTCGGGGGCCGGGCTGGCCTGCTCCACCAGGGCGTGGGCCAGCTTCTGGTAGTGCACCGGCTTGCTCAGGCAGTGGCTGGCACCGGTCTTGAGCAGGGCGTCGATCAGGGTGGGATCGGTGGAACTGAGCAGCACCACCACCCTGTTGTCGTACTCTTTTTGCCGCAGGATGCTCTGCTCCATCTGGCTGGGCAGGGTATGGGGGCCGAAGCCCAGCAGGGCGCAGTCGATGGGCATGCCCGGATAGGGCTCGTGCAGCACCTGCACCCCCCACTCCCGCAGCAGGGCGGTGGTGGCCCGGCGGCTGAAGTTGTCCTCTTCCAGGTAGAGCACCGTCCTGTCGGCGAGCTCACTCAGGGGCAGGGGTTCGGCCAGGGGCAGGGCGGCCCGGCCCAGCTCCAAGGTGAAGCTGAACACCGAGCCCGCGCCCAGCTCGGAGTAGAGTTCGATGTCGCCGGCCATCTGGTGCACCAGCTTCTGGGTGATCACCAGGCCCAGGCCGGTGCCGCCGTAGCGGCGGGAGATGCTGGAGTCGGCCTGGTTGAAGGCCTGGAACAGCTGGCGGCGCTGGCTGTCGGAGATGCCGATGCCGGTGTCCTGCACATGGATGCACAGGCCGGCCTTGTCCGGGTGGCCGGCGGGACGGGCGTCGACCCGCACGTCCACGTTGCCCTGCTCGGTGAACTTGATGGCGTTGCCCACCAGGTTGGTGAGCACCTGCTGCAGCCGCAGCGGGTCGCCCACCAGGCTGTCGTGCACCGCCGCGTCCACCCGCAGCGACAGCTCCAGCCCCTTGTCGTGGGCGCTGGGGGCGAGCAGGGTCATCACCTCCTGCAGGGTGTCGCGCAGGGAGAAGGGGATCTGCTCCATCTTCAGCTTGCCGGCCTCCAGCTTGGAGAAGTCGAGGATGTCGTTGATGATGCCGAGCAGGTTCTGGGCCGACTTTTCGATGGTCTTGAGGTAATCCAGCTGATTGGAGGTGAGCCGGGTCTTCTGCAGCTGGCGGGCGAAGCCGATGACGCCGTTCAAGGGGGTACGCAGTTCGTGGGACATGTTGGCCAGGAACTCGGTCTTGACCCGGGCTGCCTCCTGGGCCCGTTTCTTGGCCATGTCCAGCTCGATGTTCTGGATCTCGATCTGCTCCAGGGTCTCGCGCAGATCCGAGGTGGCCTGGTCGATGTTCTGCTGCATCTCGTCATGGTATTCCGACAGGGACTTGGCCATGGCGTTGATGCCGTTCTTCAGCACCTCGAGCTCGCCGGTGAACTCGCCATTGACCCGGGTATCCAGCCGGCCCTCGCGGATCTTGTACACGGCGCTGACCATGTCGGTGATCGGCTGGGACACCCCCTTGATCAGGCGCACCCCGAACAGGGTGCTGAGGCAGACCCCGAGCAGCACGATGAGGCCGGCGAAGAAGCTGTCCCGGTAGTGCACCAGCATGGCAGAATCGTTGGTCAGCTGCATGGACACATAGCCGATGGGGGTGGAGGAGGACTCCTCCCACAGGGCGTCGGCACGGATGCTGTCGGTCACCACCGGGGTGCGCAGTATGATGCCCTCGGGGCCGGTTTCCACCAGGGTCACCCGGGGCAGGGGCAGCCCCTCTGGCAGGCGCATGACGTTGAAGTCGCGGTGGTAGTTGGAAGTGACCAGCAGCCGGCCTTCCAGGTCGAACAGGGCGATGGATTTGACCAGGGGGCTGTTGTTGCGGTGAATGTTGCTGAGCAGGCGGTTGAGCGCTTCCCGGTTGCGGCCGGTCAGGGCCAGTTCGCTGGCCAGGGCCAGGGGCTCGATGACGTTGACCCCCTGGCGGATCAGGGCTTCTTCCAGTTGCTGGTAGCGGTTCACGGAAAAATAGCCGGCCAGCAATATGCCGATGATCAGGGTCGGTATGATGGTGAAGGCCAGTACCCGGGCTCGCAGGCCGTATTTGGTCATAGTGGGTGAATGTGGGACAATACGCGCTCAAATCAACAGATGCTTATGATGACATAGCCGGTTCGAGGGCTCCACGTTTTATGGTTCAGTTCTTCAAGGTCAAAAAGCCCGATGTCCAGGCCCAGGCGCCGCTCGAGGTCGAGGTGCTCGAGCTCAACGCCCACGGCGTGGGGGTGGCCCGCCACCAGGGCAAGCCCCTGTTCGTGCCCGGCGTGCTGGCCGGTGAACGGGTGCGGGTGCGGCTGACCGGACAGAACAGCAAGTACCGGACCGCCAGCCTGGCCAAGGTGCTGCGGGCGTCCCCGCAGCGGCAGAAGCCTTTTTGTCCCTATACCGCCCAGTGCGGCGGCTGTTCGCTGCAGCATGTGCCGCTGGTCGACCAGCGGCACATGCTGCAGCGAACAGCCGCCGCACTGGGCGGTATAGGG
>NZ_NMUO01000089.1 GCF_002237365.1 Zobellella denitrificans | reverse complement strand
GTGCCGGGGAGGGTGGGAACTGTTAAGATTAAACTTCAGTGAAAACTAATATAATGAGGTAACCATGCGTTTCCCCGCCCGTTATGCCCGGCTGCTGTTCTCGGTGCTGATGTCTCTCTACATGGTGAGCATCATGACCGGGGTGATCACCTGGGTGAATACCGGCCTGGCCGGCGACTTCCTTGCTCGCTGGTGGCGGGCCTTCTACATCGCCTGGCCGGTGGCCTTCACGCTGATCCTGGCGGGCGCTCCCCGGCTGCAGCAACTGGTCGGCCGCCTGGTGCGCCAATAAAAACAAAGCCGGGGCACATGGCCCCGGCTTGTTGGCTCGCTCAAAGGCTCAGCCGATCTGCTTCAGCCCGCCCATATAGGGCTGCAGCACCTCGGGCACCATGATGCTGCCGTCGGCCTGCTGGTAATTCTCGAGCACCGCCACCAGGGTACGGCCCACCGCCAGACCGGAGCCGTTCAGGGTATGCAGCAACTGCGGCTTGCCATCGGCGCCTCGCACCCGGGCCTGCATGCGGCGCGCCTGGAAGTCGCCGCAGTTGGACACGGACGAGATCTCCCGGTAGGTGTTCTGCGCCGGCAGCCAGACTTCCAGATCGTAGGTCTTGGCGGCACCGAAGCCCATGTCGCCGGTGCACAGGGCCATCACCCGGTAGGGCAGGCACAGGCTCTGCAGCACCTTCTCGGCGTGGCCTACCATCTCCTCCAGCGCGTCCCAGGATGCTTCCGGGTGCACCAGCTGCACCATTTCCACCTTGTCGAACTGGTGCATGCGGATAAGACCGCGGGTATCCCGACCGTAGGAGCCCGCCTCGGAGCGGAAGCAGGGGGTATGGGCGGTGAACTTGAGCGGCAGCTGATCCGCCTCGAAGATCTCGTCCCGGCCGATGTTGGTCAGGGGCACCTCTGAGGTGGGAATCAGCGAAAAGCGGCGGGTCTTGCCCTCTTCCTCCCCCTCGCCCTCGATGGCGGTATGGAACAGATCGGCGGAAAACTTGGGCAGTTGGCCGGTACCGAACAGGCTGTCGCTGTTCACCAGGTAGGGCACATAGCACTCGGTGTAGCCGTGCTCGCTGGTGTGCAGATCCAGCATGAACTGGGCCAGGGCCCGGTGCAGCCGGGCGATCTGGCCCTGCATGATCACGAAGCGGGAACCGGCGATCTTGACCGCGCCCTTGAAGTCGAGGCCGGCCAGGGCTTCGCCCAGGGCCACGTGATCCTTGGGCTCGAAGCCGAGCTCGGTGGGCTCGCCCCAGCTGCGCACCAGCTGATTGTCTTGCTCGTCCCGGCCCACCGGCACCGACGCGTGGGGCAGGTTGGGAATGGCGGCGCAGAAGGCCTCGATCTCCGCCAGCAGGGCATCCAGCTCGACCTTGCACACATCCAGCTCGTCGTTGATTTGCGACACCGCCGCCTTCAGCGGGGCGATATCCTCGCCGCTGCGCGCCGCCTGGCCGATGGCCTTGGAGCGGGCGTTGCGCTCGGCCTGCAGCTCCTGGGTACGGGATTGCAGGGACTTCCGCTTTTCCTCGAGCCGGTTGAACAGCTCGACATCCAGAATAAAACCACGGCTTGCCAGCCGCGCGGCCGTGTCGGCGATATCGCTGCGCAGGTATTTGGGATCCAGCATGAGTTACCTTATTTGATGCTTGTAATGCGTATGACACGCAGGGTCGGAAGTCACTAAGTCGGCCTCAGTTTATCAGCTTCGCCGCCCCGGGGCCAACTGGCCGCCGGCCTGCTCGTCCAGGGTTTTGAGGTAGTCGAGCTTGGCCTTGATCTTCTGCTCGAAGCCCCGCTCGTTGGGCACATAGTAGCGTCGCTCCCGCAGCGCCTGGGGCAAATAGGTCTCGCCGGCGGCATAGGCGCCGGGCTCGTTGTGGGCATAGCGGTATTCGGCGCCGTGGCCCAGCTCCTTCATCAGCCTGGTGGGCGCGTTGCGCAGATGGAGGGGCACCTCGAAGTCCGGCTGCTCCCGGGCGTCCTGCAGCGCCGCCTTCCAGGCGGTATAGAGGGCATTGCTCTTGGGCGCGCAGGCGAGGTAGACGATGGCCTGGGCGATGGCCCGCTCCCCTTCCGCCGGCCCGACCCGGGTGAAGCAGTCCCAGGCCGCCAGCGCCACCTCCATGGCTTTCGGATCGGCCAGGCCGACGTCTTCCGAGGCGATGGCCAGCAGCCGGCGGGCGATATAGAGCGGATCGCAGCCGGCGCTGATCATCCGTGCGTACCAGTACAGGCCGGCGTCCGGGTTGGAGCCGCGAATCGACTTGTGCACCGCCGAGATCAGATCGTAATAGAGATCGCCCTGGTTATCGAAGCGGGCCAGCCGTTCGCCGGTCACCTCCGCCAGCAGCGTCTTGTCGATCCGGCGCACCCCGTCCTGTTCCCCGGCCATGTCCGCCAGCAGCTCCAGGTAGTTGAGCGCCTTGCGGCCGTCCCCATCCACCAGCTCGGCCAGGGCCCGCCGCACGCCGCTCGCCAGCTCGATGGCCTGGCCGCCCAGGCCCCGCTCGTCGGTCAGCGCCTGTTCGATCATCGCCTCCACCTCGGCCGTTTCCAGCCGCTTGAGCAGGTAGACCCGGGCGCGGGACAGCAGGGCGTTGTTAAGTTCGAAGGAGGGATTTTCGGTGGTGGCACCGATAAAGGTGACGGTGCCGTCCTCGATATGGGGCAGGAAGGCGTCCTGCTGGGACTTGTTGAAGCGGTGCACCTCGTCCACGAACAGGATGGTGCGCCGTCCGGCGAGCTTGTGCCCGCGCGCCCGCTCGATGGCGGCGCGGATCTCCTTGACCCCGGAGGTGACCGCCGATACCCGCTCCACCTGGGCGTCGCAGTAAGCGGCCACCAGCTCGGCCAGGGTGGTCTTGCCGGTGCCCGGCGGCCCCCACAGGATCATGGAATGGCAGTGCCCCGCCTCCAGCGCGCGGCGCAGCGGCTTGCCCGGCCCCAGAATGTGCTGCTGGCCCAGGTACTGCTCCAGCCGCTCGGGGCGCATCCGCGCCGCCAGGGGACGAAAATCCTCCTGCTCGAAATCCAGGCTCAGGGTGCTCATCCCGTCATTCTCCCATAAAACAAAGCGGTAAGCCGACAGCTTACCGCTTATCACTCCCTCTGCAGACCCTTTCTTAACGCTGGTCGTCGATCATCACCCCGGCCGGCGCCGTGAACTGGAAACTGTCGGCCGCGGTGGCCGGGGCGGTATTGATGTTGCGCAGGCTGAACTCGCTGCGCTGGCCGCCGGATTCCAGTACGGTAAAGCGCTCGATGCGGTTGGCCCCGTCGAAACGCAGGCTGAACTGATGGATCAGTTCCCCCGGATCCTTGCTGGTCACCACATAGTCGGCGCCGTTCCTGGCCACCTCGTACCGCTGCCAGCGCCGGCCGTCACCGCCCGAGATCAGCAGGAAGGGGGTATTCTGCACCGCCTGCTCCAGGGGCACTATGCTCACCTGCTCCACGAAGGGATCGTAGATCCACACATCGGTGCCGTTGGACACGATCAGGCTCTCGTCCGGCGAGGCGGTATGCCAGCGGAAACGATCGGGGCGGGACAGCAGCATGCTGCCCTCGGCGCTCTGCATGGGTTCGCCCCGCTCGTCGAACACCTGCTGGCTGAAATCGGCGGAAAAACGCTCGAAGGTCGCCAGCTTCTGCTGCAACTCGGCGCGGGCATCGGCCAGGGCCACGGCGCTCACCGACCACAACAGCACACCCAAGGTTGCCAGTTTTTTCATTCAGTCCTACTCCCTGGCCGGCGCTGGCGCCAGCACTTCACGTTGACCATTTCCGCCCGCGGGGCTCACTATGCCCTGCTGCTCCATCTGCTCGATGATACGGGCGGCCCTGTTGTAGCCTATTTTGAACTTGCGCTGCACGCTGGAGGTAGAGCCGCGACGGCTCTCTACGACAAAAGCCACCGCTTGGTCGAACAGCTCGTCCAGCTCGCCATCGTCGCCTCCTTCCGGCACTTCCCCGGGCAACAAGCCATCGGCGCCCACGTCGCCGTTCAGGATTTCCTCGATGTAATTGGGCTCGCCCCGCTCCTTCCACGCCGCCACCACCCGGTGTACCTCGTGGTCGTCGACGAAGGCGCCGTGCACCCGGGTCGGGTTGCTGTCGCCGGCCGGCAGGTAGAGCATGTCGCCCATGCCCAGCAACGACTCGGCCCCCTGCTGATCGAGGATGGTGCGCGAGTCTATCTTGCTCGACACCTGGAACGACATCCGGGTCGGAATGTTGGCCTTGATCAGGCCGGTGATCACGTCCACCGAGGGCCGCTGGGTCGCCAGTATCAGGTGGATGCCCGCCGCCCGCGCCTTCTGGGCGATGCGGGCGATCAGCTCTTCCACCTTCTTGCCGACGATCATCATCATGTCGGCGAACTCGTCGATCACCACCACGATATGGGGCAGTTTCTCCAGCGCCGGCGGATAGGTGTCCATCGACTGGGTCGGTTGCCACAGGGGATCCCGCAGCGGCTCGCCGGCATCGATGGCCTCCTGCACCTTGGTGTTGAAGCCCTTGAGGTTGCGTACCCCCATGGCCGACATCAGCTTGTAGCGGCGCTCCATCTCGCCCACGCACCAGCGCAGGGCATTGGCCGCCTCCTTCATGTCGGTGACCACTTCGGTCAGCAGGTGGGGAATGCCCTCGTACACCGACAGCTCCAGCATCTTGGGATCGATCATGATAAAGCGCACGTCTTCCGGCGTGGCCTTGTACAGCATCGACAAGATCATGACGTTGACCCCCACCGACTTGCCCGAGCCGGTGGTGCCCGCCACCAGCACGTGGGGCATCCTGGCCAGGTTGACCACCACCGGCTCGCCGGCGATATCCTGGCCCAGCACCAGGGTGAGCGGGTGCTCGCTGCGGCGGAAGGGCTCGCTGTCGAGCACTTCGCGCAGATAGACGGTCTCCCGCCGGGTATTGGGCAGCTCCAGCCCCACATAGGGCTTGCCGGGGATCACCTCGACCACCCGTACGCTGATGGCGGACAGGGAGCGGGCCAGATCCCGCGCCAGGTTGGTGATCTTGCTGACCTTGACCCCGGGGGCCAGATCCAGTTCGAAACGGGTGATCACCGGCCCCGGGTAGACGCCCACCACGTTGGCCTGGACGTTGTAGTCGGCCAGCTTGGCCTCCACCAGGCGGGCGATGCGCTCCAGTTCACTTTCGCTCACGGCGTGCTGCCTGGGCTTGGGCTTGTCCAGCAGTTCCACCGACGGCAGCGGCGTCAGATCGCTGCGCCGGGGGCGTGCCGGTGGAGCGGGCTTGGGAGACGGGGCCGGGGCGGCTGCCGCCACCGGCTCGGGATCGTCACTCAGCCAGGGCAGCTCCAGTTCCTCATCGTCGTCCAGGTTCCAGCCGTTGGTCTCGGCGATGGTGGCGATGGGATCGGGATCCTGCTCGTCCACCCCGCCCAGCACCGGCTCGCGGCGCACCGGCGGCGCTTTTTTCAGCGGTGCCGGTCGCTTCTCGGCGGCGGGCACCGGGGCCAGCAGGGGATCCTCGGCGGCCTCCTCCCATTCCTCATCGGTTTCCCGCGGGCTGCCGAGGCGATCCTTGAACCGGCGCCAGCCGACAAAACCGGACTCGGCTGTTGTCGTCGCGGGTGCGGGCGTCGCTGCCACCGCCAGCGGCTCCGCCTCGGCCTGCTCCCGGGCACCCGGCCGGCGCTGGCGGCGCTCCAGCTGCCAGTCCAGCAGGCGGGACGGCGCCGAACTCAGCCAGTTGGGAAATTCCAGCACGGCTCCTCCCAGGCGTTCCACGATCAGCAGCCAGGACCAGCCGGTAAAGAAGGTCACCCCGGTGGCAAAACCGCACAGCAGCATCAGGGTGGTCCCCAGGGAGCCGAACAGGCCGTTCAGCGCCGCCGCCAGCATATCGCCGACCAGGCCGCCGGCGGAGAAATAGTAAATGTTGCCCACGTTCATGCTGGCCAGGCCCAGCAGGCTGAGCAGCAACATGAGGAAACCGATGATGCGCAGGCTCAGGGTGAGGTAGCAAATCTCGGTCAAGGCCCTGGGACGCCAGAGGGTCACCCAGCCGAAAAACACCATGAACGGCGGTACCAGGTAGGCCGAAAAGCCGAACACGAACAGCAGTATGTCGGCCAGCCAGGCACCGGCGGGACCGGCTGCGTTGCTGATCTCACCGCCCCAGGCGGTTTGCGACCAGCCCGGATCGGAGGGATGGTAGGACACCAGCGACAACATCATGAAGATCGCCAGTAAGATGATAATGATCAATCCGGCCTCAAACAGACGCTGTAAACCAGACATGGGAGTAAACAGCTTTTTCTCCGCCAAACGCCCGCTCCTCGCTCTTTTTTGTTGTGTCATGCTATCGAAAGTCTGCGACAGGAAAAGTCGCCAGGCACCAAACGACAAGCGAGCGGCCGGGGCCGCTCGCAGGTACAGGTTCGAGATGGAACCCCGCCCGGCATAAAAATACCAGAGCCGGGCAGATTAGCACAGTTTATCGGGTATTTATCACCAGCCGGTTGCTCTGCTTGACCTCTTCCATCACCACATAGGTGCGGGTGTCGTTCACCCCCGGCAGCCGCAACAGGGTTTCCCCCAGCAGCTTGCGGTAGGCGGACATGTCCGCCACCCGGGTCTTCAACAGGTAGTCGAAATCACCGGACACCAGGTGACACTCCTGGATTTCTTCCAGTTTTTGCACCGCGTCGTTGAATTCGTCGAACACGTCCGGTGTGCCGCGGTTGAGGGTGATCTCCACAAACACCAGCAGGGAGGCATCCAGGAACTGGGGGTTGAGAATGGCGGTATAGCCTTCGATATACCCCTGGCGTTCCAGGCGACGAACCCGTTCGAGGCAGGGGGTGGGACTCAAACCAACCCGCTTGGACAACTCCACGTTGGAGATGCGACCGTCCTGCTGAAGCTCATTGAGTATGTTGCGATCGATGCGGTCCAGCTCTTTCACCGGCCTGTTGTTCGCATCAAGTACTTCATCCATCCTTTGACTCATTTTCGATACATTCCACTATGAACATAAAACTTATATGGCACAAAACCATGCTTTCTTGCAACCCGCCTTTAGGCTATCGGGACACTGCCGTCCGCTGGAACGGGTTGCAACCAAGGCCGGTCTCGCCTGCTGCAAGGCTGCTCAAATCAAATAAAAAACCAATAAAAATGACTATATATACATTTTAGGCATGCAGTAGCTTAGCATGATAAAAGGTAAACAGGTAGCACATATGTTTGCCTTTCCCATAAAAAAAGTACCAAAACTAAATTTTTACGCCGAAGAATGGGGCTTTTGCCTGAAAAAATCCTCAGCCGACTCAACTCCCGCCCCAACAGAAGATGTCCCTGAAAATCCGCAATCCGATAACAACTCCCCCTGGCTCCAAGCCAGGATAAGCGCCGCAGGCAGTGCTTTTATCTTTGATGCTGCCGGCTGTTGCCGGCAATAGCCTAGGTTTGGTTATATTGCATAACTATTCGTTATAACCCTCCGGGGACAGATAGCGCCATGCGAACCCGCTCTATTCCGGCCAGGCCCGATTGCCCCAATCGTTTTCTTGCGCTTTATTCCATCAGGGCTATCCCCTACAATCGGTTCCACTTTTTATCTGCCTATTTTGCCAAGGTTGGAGAAACACATGAGCCAAGCCAAACACGCCAAACTGCTGATCCTGGGCTCCGGCCCCGCAGGTTACACCGCCGCCGTCTATGCGGCCCGGGCCAACCTGAACCCGGTGCTGGTCACCGGTATCCAGCAAGGCGGTCAGCTGACCACCACCACCGATGTGGAGAACTGGCCGGGCGATGCGGAAGGACTGACCGGACCGGCCTTGATGGAGCGCATGAAGGAGCATGCCGAACGTTTCGACACCGAAATCCTGTTCGACCATATCAACAGTGTCGATCTCAAACAGCGCCCGTTCCGGCTCAAGGGCGACAGCGGCGAGTACAGCTGCGACGCCCTGATCATCGCCACCGGCGCCTCCGCCAAGTACCTGGGCCTGCCCTCCGAACAGGCTTACCAGGGCCGCGGCGTGTCCGCCTGCGCCACCTGCGACGGTTTCTTCTACCGCAACCAGAAAGTGGCCGTGGTCGGTGGCGGCAACACCGCCGTGGAAGAGGCGCTCTACCTGGCCAATATCGCCGCCGAAGTCCATCTGGTGCACCGCCGCGACCAGTTCCGCTCCGAGAAGATCCTGATCGACCGGCTGATGGACAAGGTCAACAACGGCAACATAGTGCTGCACACCGATCGCACCCTGGACGAAGTACTGGGTGACGAGATGGGCGTGACCGGCATCCGCCTGAAGGACACCCGCAGCGAGGCCACCGAGCAACTGGACGTGACCGGCGTCTTTATCGCCATCGGCCATCAGCCCAACACCCAGATCTTCGAAGGCCAGCTGGAAATGGAAAACGGCTACCTGAAGGTGCAGTCCGGCCTGCATGGCAACGCCACCCAGACCAGCATCCCCGGCGTGTTCGCCGCCGGTGACGTCATGGATCACGTCTATCGCCAGGCCATCACCTCCGCCGGCACCGGCTGTATGGCCGCCCTGGACGCCGAGCGCTACCTGGACGCCCTCGGCAAATAAAGTCAGGACAGGGCGTCCGGGGCCAGCCCCGCCGCCCCGTCTTCATCCGGCCGCGGCTTCGCGGCCTCCCCCTCCCCCAGGCTCTCCAGCGCCTCCCTCAGGGTCGGATAAAAGGCCAGCACGCCGGGAATGGGCTGTACGCCAGCCCTGGCCAGGGTCTTGAGCGGCTGGAACTGCAGATCGGCAATCAATACCCGGATCCCCTGTTTACGGCACTGGTCGACGAACTTGTTCAGCGCCGCCAGGCCGCCCGCGTCCAGGATGGACACCCCGTCCATATAGAGCACCACGCCGTCACGCCCCCCCAACTGGGTGGACAGCTCCCCGAACACCCGATCGGCGGCGGCGAAGAACAGCGGGCCATTCACCTTGAACACCGACCAGCCCGCCGGCAAGGGAGTCTCGAGCAGGCGCCGGTGCCCGGATATATCGCTCACCCGGGTCATCTCCGCGATCTCCCGCACAAACAGCACCGCCGCCACCAGAATACCGGCGGTAATCGCCAGCACCATATCGAACAGTATGGTGAGCGAGAAACAGGTGAGAAACACCAGGATATCGCCGAGCGGAGCCGTCTTGACCAGATGCACCGCCTTGTGGGCCTCGCTCATGTTCCAGGCCACCACCATCAGCAGCGCGGCCATGGCCGGCATCGGCAGCCAGGCCAGCCAGGGCGCCAGCAGCACCAGTCCCGCCAGCACCACCAGCGCATGCACCATGGCCGCCACCGGCGATTCGGCCCCGGCCTTGAAGTTGGCCGCCGAGCGGGCAATGGCGGCGGTGGCGGTGATGCCGCCGAAGAAGGGGGTGACCAGGTTGCCTATCCCCTGCCCCAGCAGTTCACTGTTGGCGCTGTGCCGCTTGCCGGTCATACCGTCCAGCACCACGGCGCAGAGCAGTGACTCGATGGCCCCGAGCATGGCGATGGCGAAGGCCGCCGGCAGCAGATCCCGCAGCAGGGCCCAGCCGAACTCGAGGGGAGCGCCGTCCGGCCCCGGCTGTAGCCAGGGCCAGACGAAATCGGGCAACACCGGCGGTATGCCCTGGCCGCTGCTGCCGTCGGGCAGCAGGTAGCTGAAACGGCTGCTGATGGTGTCTATCTCCAGCCCCTGCTGGTTGAGCAGCAGTGTCGCCAGGCTGGCCAGGATCACCGCCGGCAGGTGCGCCGGCACCCCGGTCTTCAGCCGGGGCCAGAGCAGCATGATGGCGAGGGTGAGCAGGGCCACCGCCAGGCTGGGCCAGTGCAGATCGGGCAGGCCGCCGGCCAGGGCCGAGACCTTGCCCAGATAATGCTCGGGCAGGTCGGTCAGGGTCAGCCCGAAGAAATCCTTCAACTGCAGGGTGGCGATGACCACGGCGATACCGCCGGTAAAGCCCAGGGTAACCGGTTCCGGGATATACTCGATCAGCCGCCCCAGGCGCAGCAGCGCCATGCCGATCAGCAGCAGGCCGGACAGGGCGGTGGCCAGCAGCAGGCCGCCCAGGCCGTATTGCTGGGCGATGGGATAGAGGATCACCACAAAGGCGGCGGTGGGGCCGGAAATGCTCAGGCGGGAGCCGCCGGTGAGGGCGATGACGAAACCGGCGATGATGGCGGTATAGAGGCCATATTGGGGCGCCACCCCGCTGGCGATGGCCAGGGCCATGGCCAGCGGAATGGCGATGATGCCCACCGTGATCCCGGCCAGCAGGTCTCGCAGCAGGCGTCGGCGGCCATAAGGCTCTTGCAGGCAGCTTTCGCGCAGGGCATGGCCGATACGCAGGGAAAACAGGTGGGCACGGTGCGACATGACGCTTCTCCCGGGAGCAGGCTATATTAGAATAGTATGATGATTATATGCTCACTAATTATTCATTCAATGTTAATATGATTAACATGACCATTGCGCCGGAGGCCCCATGGAACAACGCACCGCCCGCCTGACCCTGCTGATCGATCCCAGGAAGAAGGCGCTGTTCGAACAGCTCTGCGCCCAGGAGGACGTGACTCCCTCCCAGAAGGTGCGGCAGTTCATCCGCGACTACATAGAGCAGAAGACCGGCAAGGACTGGCTCGAACTCGATCAGGACTGAGGAAGCCGCCATGCTGACCCTGCTCGACGAGCATCTCTGGTTTCCGGATCCCATGCTGGCGCTGGACGAGCCCAACGGCCTGCTGGCCATGGGCGGCGATCTGTCGCCGGAGCGGCTGCTGCTGGCCTACCGCATGGGCATCTTTCCCTGGTTCGATCAGAGCCAGCCCCTGCTGTGGTGGTCACCCGATCCCAGGGCGGTGCTGGAGCCGGCCAGCCTCCATGTCAGCCGCAGCCTGGCCAAACTGGCCCGCCAGGGCCGCTACCGGCTGACCATCAATACCGCCTTCGAACAGGTGATAGGCCAATGCCGCCAGTTGCGGGAAAGGCGCGAGGGGACCTGGATCACTCCGGGCATAGAGAAGGCTTACTGCCGCTTGCACCATCAGGGGCAGGCCCACTCCATCGAGGTATGGCAGCAGGACCGGCTGGTGGCCGGTCTCTATGGCCTCGGCCTCGGCCGCCTGTTCTGCGGCGAGTCGATGTTTCACCGGGTCGACAACGGCTCCAAGCTCGCCATGCTCGGCCTGTGCCGGCATTTCGCCCGCCATGGCGGGCGGCTCATCGACTGCCAGCTGCCCAACCCCCACCTGCTGAGCCTGGGGGTGACCACCTGGCCGCGGGCCCGGTTCTTACGTAAACTCAAAGAGCTGCAACAGCAGCCCTTGGCGTTATCCTGCTGGCAACCGGGTGAACTGACATTATGAGGGAAGTGAATCTCAAGGTGGGGCTGACCCCCAAGCATCTGTGCAGCTACCTGCCCGGGCGGCAGGAGCAGTTGCTGGTGCTGCTCGACAAGGAGCTGCTCTGCCCGGAAGGCTACGAGCAACTGCTCGGGGCCGGTTTCCGCCGCAGCGGCGCCGACATCTACCGCCCCCACTGCCAGTCCTGCCGGGCCTGCGAGTCACTGCGCATCGCGGTTCCCCGCTTCACCCCCAGCCGCAGCCAGAAGCGCATACTGCGCCTCAACCGGGATATCGAGGTCCGCCTGAGTGAGCAGGACAAGCCCGAGTATTTCCGGCTCTACCAGCATTACATCAACGAACGGCACCGGGACGGCGCCATGTATCCGGCCAGCCGCCAGCAATACGAAGGTTTCCTGCTCTGCCACTGGCTGCCGCCGGTATTTGTGGAGTTTTACCTGGCACAACAACTGGTGGCGGTGGCGGTGAGCGATCTGCTCAGCAACGCGCTCAGCGCCATGTATACTTTCTATGACCCCGGCCTGGAACACAGATCCCTGGGCACCTTCGCCATCCTGAGCCAGGTACGGCTGGCGGCGGAGCTGGGCAAGGAGTGGCTCTACCTCGGCTATCAGGTCGACGGCTGCAAAAAGATGAACTACAAACAGCATTTCCATCCGCACCAGCGCCTGATCGCCGGCCAGTGGCGGCCGATCAAAGACTGAGCGGAAACTTTACACCCGGGGCGAAATCCGGCATGATCCCTGCCGTTTTTATTGCCTGCGTTAACAAGAGGACTCAATGGCTAAAGAAGACAGTATTGAAATGCAAGGGACCATACTGGAAACCCTGCCCAACACCATGTTTCGCGTTGAGCTGGAAAACGGCCATGTGGTCACCGCCCATATCTCCGGCAAGATGCGCAAAAACTACATCCGCATCCTGACCGGCGACAAGGTCACCGTCCAACTGACCCCCTACGACCTGTCAAAGGGACGCATCGTCTTCCGCGCCCGCTGATTGCCGCGCCACTCACTCCGAGTTTGCAGACGGCTGCCAACACCGACAGCTGCCCTGTTTCGCACCCTCATTTCGCACCCTATTCCGGCAGGCATGCACCTCTTGGATAAATAAATGCCCGGGCCTGTCAGGGCTCCGGGCATGGTGACAAGCGCCTGGCGTCATGGCCTCAGTGGGCCAGCGACGCCTCCGACTGGTAGTCGAAGTGCAGCTTGTCGTCTTCGAGGGTGACCTTGACCGAGCCGCCCCCCACCAGCTCACCGAACAGCAGTTCGTTGGCCAGCGGCTTTTTCAGCTGCTCCTGGATCACCCGACTCATGGGGCGGGCCCCCATGGCCTTGTCGTAGCCCTTTTCGGCCAGCCAGTGCCGGGCCTGCTCGCTGACTTCCATCGACACGCCCTTGGCATCCAGCTGGGCCTGCAGCTCGACGATGAACTTGTCGACCACCCGATGGATGATGTCCATATCCAGGTGGTTGAACCAGATGATATGGTCGAGCCGGTTGCGGAACTCGGGCGCGAAGGTCCGGTTGATTTCGGTCATGGCGTCGTGGCTGTGGTCCTGTTGCTGGAAGCCGATGGACTTGCGCACCGTTTCCTGCACCCCGGCGTTGGTGGTCATCACCAGTATCACATTGCGGAAATCCGCCTTGCGGCCGTTGTTGTCGGTAAGGGTGCCGTTGTCCATCACTTGCAGCAGCAGGTTGAACACGTCCTGGTGCGCCTTCTCGATTTCGTCGAGCAGCACCACCGCATGGGGGTGCTTGATCACCGCATCGGTGAGCAGGCCGCCCTGATCGAAGCCGACATAACCGGGAGGCGCCCCGATCAGCCGGGACACGGTATGGGACTCCATGTACTCGGACATGTCGAAACGGATAAGCTCGATGCCGAGGATCCGCGCCAGCTGCTGGGTGACCTCGGTCTTGCCCACCCCGGTCGGACCGGCGAAGAGGAAGGAGCCGATGGGCCTTTTCTCGTTGCCGAGGCCGGAGCGGCTCAGGCGGATGGCGTCGGTGAGTACCTCGATCGCCCTGTCCTGCCCGAACACCACCATCTTGAGGTTGGGCTCCAGATTCTTCAGGGCCTCCTTGTCGGAGCTGGACACGGATTTCTCCGGGATGCGGGCAATCTTGGCGACGATGGCCTCGATATCGCCCACGCCGATGGTCTTCTTGCGTTTGGACGGCGGCAGCATCCGCACCTGGGCGCCGGCCTCGTCGATCACGTCGATGGCCTTGTCCGGCAGGTGGCGATCGTTGATGTACTTGGCCGCCAGCTCGGCGGCGGCCCGAATCGCCTTGTTGGTGTAACGCACGTCGTGATGGGACTCGTAACGGCTCTTCAGCCCCAGCAGTATCTTGGTGGTGTCGTCCACCGAGGGCTCCAGGATGTCGATTTTCTGGAAGCGGCGCGCCAGCGCCCTGTCCTTTTCGAAGATCTGGCTGTATTCCTGGTAGGTGGTCGAGCCCACGCACCGGATCTGGCCGCTGGACAGCAGTGGCTTCAGCAGGTTGGCCGCATCCAGCTGGCCGCCCGAGGCGGCGCCGGCACCGATGATGGTGTGGATTTCATCGATGAACAGGATGGCGCCCTTCTGCTTTTCGAACTGCTTGAGCAACGCCTTGAAGCGTTTTTCGAAATCCCCCCGGTACTTGGTGCCCGCCAGCAGGGAGCCCATGTCGAGGGAATAGATGGTGCTGCCGGCGATGATCTCCGGCACGTCCTGATGCACGATGCGATAGGCCAGGCCTTCGGCGATGGCGGTCTTGCCCACCCCGGCCTCGCCCACCAGCAGCGGGTTGTTCTTGCGCCGGCGGCACAGCACCTGGATGGTGCGGTTGAGCTCCTGATCCCGACCGATCAGCGGGTCGATGCGGCCTTCCTTCACCCACTGGTTGAGGTTGATGACGAAACCTTCGGTCTGGTTGTTGGCGGCTTCCTCGGTGTTCTCCTCCTGTTGCTGGGAGGAGGGCGCCTCTTCCTGCTGGCCGTCCTTGCGGACACCGTGGGACAGAAAGTTGACCACGTCCAGCCGGCTGACATGGGCCTTTTTCAGCAGGTAGGCCGCCTGGGACTCCTGCTCGCTGAAGATGGCCACCAGCACGTTGGCGCCGGTGACCTCGGCATTGCCGGAGGACTGCACATGGAACACGGCCCGTTGCAGCACCCGCTGGAAGCCAAGGGTGGGCTGGGTTTCGAGTTCGTCGTCCCCCACCGGGATCAACGGCGTGGTCTGCTCGATAAAGGTATGGGTTTCACGGCGCAGCTGCTCCAGATCGGCACCACAGGCAACCAGGGCCTCCTTGGCAGAGGGGTTGTCCAGCAGGGCGAGTAACAGGTGCTCCACCGTCATGAACTCGTGGCGAGCGCGACGGGCTTCGTTGAAGGCTTCGTTCAACGTGCTCTCAAGGTCTTTGTTCAACATAGGCACCTCCCCTAAAAACTGCGGTGTCCCGTTGCGGCGGGTCTTGGCTCATGCCTGCTCCATGGTGCACAACAACGGATGTTCGTGCGTACGGGCAAACTTGTTCACTTGCGCTACCTTGGTCTCTGCAATTTCCGCGGTAAAGAGACCGCAAACCCCCTTTCCCTGATAATGTACCGCCAGCATCACCTGCGTGGCCTTGTCCACATCCATCGCAAAGAATTTTTGCAGCACCTCCACGACAAAATCCATGGGGGTGTAGTCGTCGTTATTCAAGATGACCTTGTACATAGGAGGGGGCTGCAGCGCAGTTTCTTCCACCTCTTTGACCCGATCACCGACCGTCTGCTGTGTTCTCCTGCTCATATATTTACTCTAAATCACTGTTCCGAATCGTGCTACAGAAGCCGGCCTCCTGGTGGAAGCCGCCATGTCCGCCGTTCAAGGCAAAGAAGCCAAGGGCCGCTTAACCCCGAGGGTATCAGGAACGGTTATTTAGCCTTTCCTTCACACTACCGCTTAAGCTGGCGCTGTCAATAGTCTTCCGCTTCGGGGGCCTGGGTGCAAACAAAGGCTTGACTGCCCCCAAAGTTGGACTAGAGTGGTTGATTGGTGACCATTGTCGAAAGTGTCGTATGGAACCCAAACATGGTCACCGCATCCGGCGGGAAATCGCCTGTAGTTATAATTGGCAGCTGCCAATTTCTCAATGTTGTTTAGGATGTTTGAGCAAAAAGGATGCAAGGCTATGACAACCGGTACGGTGAAGTGGTTTAACAACGCTAAGGGATTTGGCTTTATCTGTCCGACGGAGGGCGGCGAAGACGTGTTCGCACACTTTTCCACCATCCAGATGGACGGATACAGAACCCTGAAAGCGGGCCAGGTCGTTCAATACGAAATCCAGAAAGGGCCCAAGGGCAACCATGCGGTCAGCATAGTGCCCTGCGGCTGATAACGATAAGCACAGGATACACAGTATCAGAGCACCAAGGCGCTGCGGCGCCTTTTTTCGTTTCAGGGACACAGATGAATATTTCCCTTCTCCCCTACCTCCTCGCGGCCAGCCCCGCCTAAACTTGATCCACCTTGGGTATTTTTATTTCAGCGGTGGTGCAACATGAACATAATCAAAGAGTTCAAGGAGTTTGCCGTCAAGGGCAACGTGGTGGACATGGCGGTGGGCATCATCATCGGTGCCGCCTTCGGCAAGATAGTCTCCTCCCTGGTCAACGACGTCATCATGCCGCCCATCGGGGTGCTGATCGGCGGTGTCGATTTTTCCGACCTGGCCATCGTGCTCCAGGCGGCGGCGGGAGAAGTGCCGGCGGTGACCCTGTCCTACGGCCGCTTTATCCAGACGGTGCTGGACTTCACCATAGTGGCCTTCGCCATCTTCATGGTGATCAAGGTCATCAACCGGCTCAAGCGCAAGGAAGAAGCCAGCCCAGCAGCCCCGCCCGCGCCATCGAAGGAAGAGCAGCTGCTGACCGAAATCCGCGATCTGCTCAAGCAGAAGAACAACCTCTAGGAGTCCCCATGGAAATGACCACAACACCGTCCATCGAAGGCAAGCGCATCCGCAAGTACTGCGGCGTGGTGGCTGGCGAGGCCATCCTCGGCGCCAACCTGTTCAAGGATCTGTTCGCCAACATCCGCGACCTGGTGGGCGGCCGTTCCGCCACCTACGAGCGCGAGCTGCAGCGGGCCCGGGATCTCGCCCTGCAGGAGCTGGAGCAGAAAGCCCGGGAGCTGGGCGCCAATGCGGTGGTGGGCATCGACCTGGACTACGAAGTGCTGGGCCAGAACAACGGCATGCTGATGGTCTCCGCCAGCGGCACCGCCGTCATCGTCGAATAAGGCTACTCCAGCAGCCAGGCCTGGCACTGGTAGGGCGCCAGCCGCAGGGCGCAGGGGGCGGCCGGGGCCGCGCCGGTGTTGTCGACCAGCAA
>NZ_NMUO01000088.1 GCF_002237365.1 Zobellella denitrificans | reverse complement strand
CCCCCGGCCGCGCAAGCCCTGATCCACCAGGGGCGGCACCAGCGCCAGCGCCACCACCCACCAATCCAGGGGGATGAACTGCCAGCACAGGGCGAGCCAGAGCACGTAGCCGGCGGTCATCTCCCTGTCGGGCAGCCCCCGGCTCAGTCCGGCCAGCCAGAGGAAGCCGGCCAGCACCGCCAGGGCGCCCCCGGCCTGGGCCAGCAGCACGCTGCCGCCGATGGCCACCACCAGGGTGAACATGGCCGCGCCGGCCACGAAGCCGATCCCGACGCCAGGGCCTGGGCGCCATTCCCGCCAACCCTGCCACAGCAAGAAGGCCAGCAGGCCGATGATGGCCTCGGGATAGCGGGGCAGCAGCGGCCACAGGGCCAACAGGAACACACCGCCAGCCAGCCCCAGGCGCAGCAGCCGCCCTGTGGTCGCGGGCACCAGCCCCGCCAGGGCCACCGCCCAGAACACCACCGGCAGCCAGTGGATACCCCGGCTCGGCCAGAAATACCAGTGCGCCGCCCATCCCAGGGTCGCCCATACCGCCAGCCCCGCAGCCCACCAGAACAACGACGGGCGCCACCATCCGATGGCGCCCGCTATTGCGGCCGGCAGCAGGGTTTGAATCAGCAGATCCAAGCCCATGACAGCCTCCTTCGGTTACTGGCGGATACCTTCGACAAACAGCCGGATGGTGATGTCGTCGCCCACCCCGGGCAGGCCGTAGCTCATGCCGAAGTCGCTGCGCTTGATCTCGGCCTGGGCATTGAAGCCGTTGCGGTAACCGCCCCAGGGATCGTCACCTTCACCGATAAACTGCACGTCGAAGGTCACCGGCTTGGTCACACCGTGCACGGTCAGGTTGCCCGCAAGCTTGCCGCCGTCCTTGTCGCCCTCGTAGCCGGTGCTTTCGAAATCCAGGGTCGGGTACTGGCGCACGTCGAAGAAATCGGGGCTGCGCAGGTGCTTGTCACGGTCTTCGTGGTTGGTGTCGATGCTCTCGGCCTGGATGGTGAAACGGGCCTTGGCCGCGCCGGGGTTGTCACCGTCGAAATGATAATCGCCCTCGAACTCGTTGAAGCGGCCCAGCAGGGTGCTGACCTGAAGGTGTCCCACCTCGAACACCACTGTGGTGTGGGCCGGATCGACCTTGTAGTCGGCGGCCAGGGCGGGACCTGCCAGCAGCAGGGAAGAGAACAACAGGGTTGCGGTGGTTTTCATAACGATCTCCGTCATTATTGGCATGCTGCGTATCATTCGCAGGTTTCTGTTCGTGCTCGATAGTAAGATCCCCGGCAGGGGAGAACAATCTCGCCTGAAATAAAACATTATCAACCATTAGTAAACAATACTATGCTGTGATCAGCAGCGTCAGTCACCAGGGGATAGAAGTATCGCTAAAAGCATAGTGTGCGGGGACATAAGGATGGGAAAAAATACCGGCGCTTGCGCGCCGGCTTGGGACCAGCTCGGCAAAACAACTTCAGATCCCTAAAGGGCATGTGCCCATGCAAGCACCCAGGGACGGCCGGGTTCCAGCCTAATAAAACCCGAGCCGCATCGCCGCTTGCATCGACAGCTTCACTCTATCGGCCGGGGAACCATGAATAAAATGAATTATTAACATTTTTGCATGGCGTATTTTAATATCACTGTCATCCGTGTCCTGGACGGGATCAAGAGAGAGGCACCGCGGAGAAAGGCGGAAAAAGCAACGGATGCATCACAAAAAACAGCCAATGCCTCCGCAACCAAGGACACAATCAATAACGAGAGGAAAAAACGATGGATCAGCTGTCCGCCATCCGGGTGTTCTGCAAGGTGGTCGAGCTGCAAAGCTTCACCAGGGCCGCCCAACAGCTGGAGCTGTCGGTGGCCATGGTCTCCAAACAAATCGGCCTGCTCGAGCAGCACCTCAACGCCCGGCTGCTGATGCGCACCACCCGCCGGGTCAGCGTCACCGAGGCCGGCCACCTCTACTACGAGCGCTGCCACGCCATACTGGCCGAGCTGGAGCAGGCCAACGCCCTGATCTCCGATCACGGTCGCCAGCCCAGCGGGCGCATCCGCATCTCGGTGCCCATGGATTTCGGCAACCTCAAGGTGGCGCCCCTGCTGGCGGAGTTCAACCGGCGCTATCCGGATATCCAGCTCGACCTGGAGTACAGCGACCGGCTGGTGGCCCTGGTGGAGGAAAACTTCGATCTGGCCCTGCGCATCGGCACCCTGGCGGATTCGTCGCTGATCGCCCGGCCCCTGGCCCAGGTGACACTGCTGACCTGCGCCGCCCCCGACTACCTGGCCCGGCACGGCACCCCCACCCATCCGGAGCAGCTTGCGGAGCACAACTGCCTGCTCTACACCCTGAGCGATCCCCAGTGGCTGTATCGCCGCCAGGGACACAGCTACCACATCCGGCCCAAGGGGGTGATGCGGGCCAACACCGGCCGCGCCCTGGCGCTGGCGGCCAGCCAGGGCATGGGCATCATCATGCAGCCCCTGTTCATCGTGGAGGATTATCTGGCGAAAGGAGAGCTGGTGCCCCTGCTGGAAGAGTTCCAGTTGCCGGCACTCACCCTGAACCTGGTGTATCCGCACCGGCATTTCCTGCCCGGCAGGGTCAAGTGCTTTGTGGACTATATGGAGGACTGCTTCAAGCACTAGCTGGAGCACCGCTCAGTTTAAAAAGCCACCAAGTCGGCGCTCCTCCTGTAGCCGCCCGTTTAGGTGGCGCACACTTGTAAACGGCGGGGAGCCTGACAGCCCGGCGCGTTTTCTTCCGCCGGCCTATGGTGCCAGCTAAAGCGGCACCTACAGCGGCACCTACAGAGCGGCACCTGCAGCGGCATCTACGCGACAGCCACAGCGGCATCTACCGCCAGCGCGTCAGCGCACCACGCCGCTCAGAAATTCCTGGCGGGTATCGGGCCGGCTCTTGAAGATGCCGCCGAGGGAAGTGGTGGTGGTGGTGCTGGTGGCGTCCATCACCCCGCGCGCCTTGACGCAATAATGGGTGGCGGTGATGCTGACCGCCACGTCGTCCGACTCCAGCAGGGTCTGCAGCGCTACCAGTATCTGCTGGTTCAGCCGCTCCTGCACCTGGGGCCGGCGGGCGAAAAACTGCACTATGCGGTTGATCTTGGACAGGCCGATCACCTTGCCGCGGGGAATGTAGGCCACGGTGGCGGTACCGTCTATGGTCACAAAGTGGTGCTCGCAGGTGCTGGTGAGGGTGATGTCCCGCACCTGGACCATTTCGTCCACCTTCATCTTGTTGTCGATCAAGGTAATCTTGGGGAAATGGGCATAGTCTAGGCCGGAAAAGATCTCCCGGACATACATCTTGGCAATCCGCTCGGGGGTTTCGGCCAGGCTGTCGTCTTCCAGATCCAGCCCCAGCACATCCATCATCTCGGTCATCAGCCCGGTGATGCGGGACTGTTTTTCCTCCAGGGTCAGGTTGTTGCCCCGCATCGGGGTCTCCAGTCCTCGGGCCTCCAGGGCGGAACGAACCCGGATGGCGGCATCACTCAAAGCGGTCATGGCTATCTCCGTGGGAGAGTTGAAATACGGAAAAAAAAACTGTTGGAATGGTAGTTCATTTAGCGCCCGCTGTGAATGACGGATTCGCATCGCGGAAACGCCAAGAAATATGTTAAAAAATGTTTTAATCTGAAAGAATCATCCCCACGCCGATCAACCCAGGTAACTTATATATGGCCATTATCGACTGCTGCAGCCAACCTGGCCTGCGCCCCTATCTCGATGCCAAGAACGACATGCTGAGCCGGCTCGAGGCGATCGCCGCCACCGACATCATTCCCCTCGAGCAGGCCCTGAACCACATCCTGGCCGAGGCCGTCAGCTCCCCCATCGACGTGCCCTCCTTCGCCAACTCGGCGATGGACGGCTACGCCCTGCGCGCCGAGGATCTGGTCGAGGGCCAGGGCCTGCAGCTGGTCGGCACCAGCCTGGCCGGCCATCCCTTCGGCGGCCGGGTCGGCCCCGGCGAGTGCGTGCGCATCATGACCGGCGCCGCCCTGCCGCTCGGTGCCGACAGCGTGGTGATGCAGGAAAACTGCCGCTCCGAGCACAACGTCGTTTATCCTTGTGGGCCGGTGAAAACAGGCCAGCACGTGCGCCTTCCCGCCGAGGATCTGGCCCAGGGCGAAGTGGTGTTCGACGCCGGCACCCGTATCAACGCCCGGGTGCTGTCGGTGCTGGCGTCCCTGGGGCTGGAGCAGATCTGCGTGCGCCGTCCGCTGACCCTGGCCCTGCTGTCCACCGGCGACGAACTGAAAAACCCGGGCGAACTGCTCGCCCCCGGCGATATCTACGACTCCAACCGCATCGGGGTGCGCGCCATGCTGGAGCGGCTCGGCATCCGGGTGCTCGACTACGGCATCCTGGCCGACGACCCCGAACTGATCCGTGAGCATTTTCTCAAGGCCGCGCGGGAGGCCGATGCGCTGATCACCTCCGGCGGCGTCTCGGTGGGGGACGCGGACTACACCAAACAGGTGCTGGAAGAGGTGGGCCGGATCGGCTTCTGGAAGCTGGCCATCAAGCCGGGCAAGCCCTTCGCCTTCGGCCATATCGGCAACTGCGCCTTCTTCGGCCTGCCCGGCAACCCGGTATCCGCCGCCGTCACCTTCCACCTGCTGGTGCGCCCCGCCCTCGCCCGCCTGGCCGGCGAGCGCCTCGCACCCACCCCGCTGCTGCAGGCCCGGGCGCTGATGCCGTTCAGGAAAAGCCCGGGGCGCATGGACTTTCAGCGCGGCATCGTCAGCACCCAGCCCGACGGCAGCCTGGGGGTGGTGGCCGCCGGCTCCCAGAGCTCGGCGGTGTACAGCGCCATGGCCGAGGCCAACTGCCTGCTGCACCTGGAGCAGGACAGGGGCAACGTGGCCGAAGGGGAGCTGGTCACCCTGGAGCTTATCGACGGGCTGTACTGGTGATGAAGGAACTCAGTGATCAGGAATGGCTGCGCTATAACCGCCAGATAGTGCTGCGCCAGTTCGATATCGAGGGCCAGGAGGCGCTGAAGAATGCCGCCGTGCTGGTGATCGGCGCCGGCGGCCTGGGTTGCGCCGCCGCCCAATACCTGGCGGTGGCCGGCGTGGGCCGGCTCACCCTGGTGGATGATGACGTGGTGGAGCTGTCCAACCTGCAGCGCCAGGTGCTGCACCAGGACGCGGATCTGGGCCGGCTCAAGGTGGACTCGGCGGCCGACAGCCTGCGCGCCGCCAATCCCTGGCTGGAGGTGGCCACCCATGCCGCCCGGGCCGACGAGGCGCTGCTGCGTAGCCTGCTGCCGCAGCACCAGCTGGTGCTGGACGGCACCGACAACCTGGACACCCGCCAGCTGGTCAATCGCCTCTGCTTCGAGGCCCGGGTACCCCTGGTGTCGGCGGCGGTGATCCGCATGGAAGGGCAGTTGTCGGTGTTCACCTATGGCGAGGACGAACCCTGCTATGCCTGCCTGTCCCGGCTGATGGGCGGCGGCGTGCTGAGTTGCGTGGAAGCCGGGGTGCTGGCCCCCATGGTGGGGGTGATGGGCGCCCTGCAGGCGCTGGAGGCGGTCAAGCTGCTGGCCCATATGGGCCGCTCACCGCGCGGCAAGCTGCTGCTGGTGGACGGCATGACCCTCAGCACCCGGGAGCTGGCCCTGCCCAAGGCGCCGGACTGCCCGGTATGCGGCAAAGGGCCGGCCTAGACGCCCCGCTCGTTATTCCAGATCAGCACATGCAGCTGCGGCAGCACCCGGGCCCGGTACCAGCGATCGCCGGTGACCTTGTCGACCAGCCAGCGCAGCCGGGCATTGAGCTCCTGGGTATCGGTTTCCCGCTCCGGCTGCTCCGGGGTGGCCGGCGCCGGGTTGCAGGGCTGCAGGTAAAGGGGCAGTTGCGGGTAGTCGTCCGCCAGGGCCCTGGCCCAGCGGTAGTCCGCCTCGTCGGCGATCACCAGCTTGAGGCTGACCTGGGTATCGGCCCCGGCGGCGGCGAGGCAGGCCTCGAACCGCTCCCGGTTGAAGGCCATGCCCGAGGACGGCGGCTTGGGACTGAGCGTCAGGTGATCAAGCATCCCGAACCAGGGCTGCGCCTTGCTGCCCTGGGTTTCCATGGCGAAGGTATGGCCCTGCTGGTGGCCCAACGCCAGCAAGGCATCGAGCGGCTGCAGCGCCGGATTGCCGCCGGAGAGGGTCACCAGCAGGGGCGCGCCGCCGCTCAGCCGGTTCACCTCGGCCAGTATGGCCGAGGCGTCCATGGGTTGCCAGTCGGCCTTGAAGCGCGGCTCCACCGCATAGAGGGTGTCGCACCAGCTGCAACGAAAGTCACAGCCGCCGGTGCGCACGAACACCGTGGGCACCCCAATCAGCGCCCCCTCTCCCTGGATGGTGGGGCCGAAGATTTCGCTGATGGCGATCACGGCCGGTACTCCGCCCAGGTTTTGGGCGTTTCCGAGACCAGAACCGCGCTCACCTCGGGCCAGCGGGCCCGGGCCCAGTCATACAGGTGGCAGGCCAGGCGCTCGGCGGTGGTGCACTCGTCCCCCAGCACCTCGTTGAGGTGGCGGTGATCCAGGCGCTCGTCGATATAGTCCTTGAACGCCTTGAGCTCCAGGTAATCGCGCACAAAGCCGTACTGGTCGAGGGTCTCGCTCTGCAACTCGAGCACCACCACGTAGTTGTGGCCGTGCAGCCGGGCGCAGGGATGCCAGTCGGGCATCTGCTTCAGCTGGTGGGAGGCGGAAAAATGAAACTCTTTCTTTATGGTGTACATGCGTTCACCCTCGCCACCGCTTCCCGCCAGTACTGCTCGTCTTTATAGGGGGTGGGATCGGCCACCCCGGCCAGGGCCATGGCCTCGATGCGCTCCACGCAGGTGCCGCAGCGGCCGCAATGGAGGTCGCCGCCTTCGTAGCAGGACCAGGTATCGGCCACCGGCACATTGAAGCGCGCCGTGTCCCGGGCAATCTCGGTCTTGTCGGTATTCACATAGGGGGCCAGCAACGCCACCTCGGCCACGCCCTCGAGGGCGCGGGCCTGCATCTCGCCGAACAGGCGGATAAAGTCGGGCCGGCAGTCGGGATAGATAAAGTGATCGCCGCCGTGCACCGCCAGGGCCACGGTGTCGAGGCCGCGGGCGGCGGCCACGCCGAAGGCGATGGTGAGCATGATGGCGTTGCGGTTGGGCACCACCGTCACCTTCATGTTCTCTTCGCTGTAGTGGCCGTGGGGCACCTCGATGTCGTCGGTCAGGGCCGAGCCGGACAGCTGGCGGCCGATATGGCCGATGTCCATCACCAGGTGGGGCACCGCGAGTCGTTCGGCACAGCGGCGGGCGGCGTCGATTTCTTTCTTGTGGCGCTGACCGTAGTCGAAGGTCAGCAAGGCGCCGAGGGACTGCTCCGCCGCCAGCCGATGGGCCAGGGTCACGGAGTCGAATCCGCCGGAGCAGATCAGTAAGGCGTTCATATTGTGTCCTTGTTTTGTCCGGGTAGGCTGCGACCGGGGGGGTAATGCGGAGGCCATTTTAACGACCGGATCGGCCTTGTCCACCATTATCTGGAGGAGTATTGCCATCCGGAGCCGGTGGACGGAGAAAAAGCAAAGGGCGCCGCGGCGCCCTTTACAGGATAACCGAGCCGGCTTATTTCTCGCCGAACTGCTCGGCCAGGTACAGCCAGGTGTCGATCACGGTGTCCGGGTTGAGGGACACGGAGTCGATGCCCTGCTCCACCAGCCAGGCGGCGAAGTCGGCGTGATCCGAGGGCCCCTGCCCGCAGATGCCCACGTACTTGCCGGCCTTGCGCGCCGCCTGGATGGCCATGGACAGCAGCGCCTTCACCGCCTCGTCCCGCTCATCGAAGGAGCCGGCCACCAGGCCCGAGTCCCGATCCAGGCCCAGGGTAAGCTGGGTCATGTCGTTGGAGCCGATGGAGAAGCCGTCGAAGTAGGCCAGGAACTTGTCCGCCAGCAGGGCGTTGGAGGGCAGTTCGCACATCATGATCACCTTGAGCCCGGCTTCGCCGCGCTTGAGCCCGTTCTCGGCCAGGATGTCGATGACCGAGGCCGCCTCGGACAGGGTGCGCACGAAGGGGATCATGATCTCGACGTTGGTCAGGCCCATGTCGCCCCGTACCCGCTTCATCGCCTCGCACTCCATGGCGAAGCAGTCGCGGAAGTCCTCGGAGATATAGCGGGAGGCGCCGCGGAAGCCCAGCATGGGGTTTTCCTCGTCCGGCTCGTAGGCATCACCGCCCAGCAGGTTGGCATACTCGTTGGACTTGAAGTCGGACAGCCGCACTATGACCCGCTCCGGCCAGAAGGCGGCGGCCAGGGTGGCGACGCCCTCGGTCAGCTTGGCCACGAAGAATTCGCGCGGGCTGTCGTAGCCGGCGATCATCTCGTCGATCTTGAGCTTGAGCTCGGGGCTCTGGCGATCGTACTCCAGCAGCGCCTTGGGATGGACGCCGATCATGCGGTTGATGATAAATTCGAGCCGCGCCAGGCCCACGCCCGCGTTGGGCAGCTGGGCGAAGTCGAAGGCCCGGTCCGGGTTGCCCACGTTCATCATCACCTTCACCGGCGCCAAGGGCATGGAGCCCACCTCGGAGGTGGCCACCTTGAACTCGAGCCTGCCGTCGTAGATATAGCCGGTATCGCCCTCGGCGCAGGACACGGTCACCTCCTGGCCGTCCTTGATGCGGCTGGTGGCGTCACCACAGCCCACCACGGCGGGAATGCCCAGCTCGCGGGCGATGATGGCGGCGTGACAGGTACGGCCACCGCGGTTGGTAACGATGGCGGCGGCCCGCTTCATGATCGGCTCCCAGTCCGGGTCGGTCATGTCGGTCACCAGCACGTCGCCGGCCTTGATCTCGTCCATCTGCTCGATGCTGTCGATGACCTTGGCCACGCCGGCGCCGATCTTGTGGCCGATGGCCCGGCCCTCGGCCACCACCTGGCCCTTTTCATTGAGCGCGAAGCGCTCCAGCACATTGGCGTCCTGGCGACTGCGCACGGTTTCCGGGCGCGCCTGGACGATGTAGAGCTTGCCGTCGACCCCGTCCTTGGCCCACTCGATGTCCATCGGGCGTCCGTAGTGCTGCTCGATGATCAGCGCCTGCTTGGACAGTTCCATCACTTCCTCGTTGGTCAGCGAGAACTGGCGGCGCTCTGCCTTGCTGGTTTCCTTGATCTCCACCTGCTTGCCGTGCTCCTCGGCGTTGGCGTAGATCATTTTCTGCAGCTTGGAGCCTAAGGTCTTGCGCACCACCGCCGGCCGGCCGGCCTTGAGGGTCGGTTTATGCACATAGAATTCGTCCGGGTTGACCGCCCCCTGCACCACCATCTCGCCCAGGCCCCAGGAGGAGGTGACGAACACCACCTGATCGAAGCCGGACTCGGTGTCCAGGGTGAACATGACGCCGGAAGCGGCGATGTCGGAGCGCACCATGCGCTGGATGCCGGCGGACAGGGCCACGCCGCGGTGGTCGTAGCCCTGGTGCACCCGGTAGGAAATGGCGCGGTCGTTGAACAGGGAGGCAAACACGTGCTTGATGGCCACCATCACCGCGTCCAGGCCGCGCACGTTGAGGAAGGTTTCCTGCTGGCCGGCGAAGGAGGCGTCGGGCATGTCCTCGGCGGTGGCGGAAGAGCGCACCGCGAAGGAGGCTTCATTGCCGGCCTGGCCGGCCAGCTCGGCGTAGGCCTGCTGAATGGCGGTTTCCAGCTCCGGCTGGAAGGGGGTGTCGATCACCCACTGGCGGATGGTGCGTCCCGCCTCACCCAGGGCGGCGATATTGTCCACGTCCAGCTGGTCCAGCAGGTCGTGGATACGGGCGTTGAGCCCGCTCTGCTCCAGAAACTCGTTAAAGGCAAAGGCGGTGGTGGCAAAGCCGCCGGGCACCGACACGCCGGCGCCGGCCAGTTGGCTTATCATCTCGCCCAGGGAGGCATTCTTGCCGCCAACCCGGTCCACGTCATGCATGCCGAGTTGTTCGTACCAAATCACGTAATCCTGCACTGCCACGTCTCCAAAAAAGTTGTTTCTCGGGGTTTCCGTATCTCACCCTATGTCACGGCGGGCTGTGTGCGTTGTTCCGGCCCTTTATTATTTGATTGCGACGATGGGCCTGCACACACAATGATTCTACAATGGTGCCAAAAATCAGGTAAACGTTTTACCTGGGACAAATGTTAAAAGTGAGATCTGGAGGCCCTGTGCACACGGTTTTTTATGTTTCTGATGGGACGGCGATCACAGCCGAGGTGTTCGGCCATGCGGTGCTGAGCCAGTTTCCCCTGCCCTTCGAGCAGTTCACCATTCCCTTCGTGGAGGACGAGGACAAGGCCCGGGCGGTGCAGGCCCGCATCAACGAGGCCTACCACCAGAGCGGCAAGCAGCCGCTGGTGTTCCACACCATAGTGGACGACCGCCTGCGTCGCATCATCACCGAGAGCGACGCCATGTGTTACGACTTTCTCAATACCTTCGTAGCACCCATCGAGCAGCAACTGGGGGTCAAGGCCGAGCCGCGCACCCACCGCACCCACGGCATGGAAAACAAGCAGCATTACGATGCCCGTATCGATGCGGTGAACTATGCGCTCGACAACGACGACGGGGTCAACACCAAGGAATACGACGAGGCCGACATCATACTGGTGGGCGTGTCCCGCTGCGGCAAGACCCCCACCAGCCTGTACCTGGCGCTGCAGTTCGGTATCCGGGTGGCCAACTATCCCTTTATCGACCAGGACATGAGCCGGCTGAGCCTGCCCCCCGCGCTCAAGGCCAACCGCCACAAACTGTTCGGCCTGACCATAGACGTCGGCCGGCTGCAGGAGATCCGCCAGCGGCGCCGGGCCGACAGCCGCTACGCCGACATCGAGCAGTGCCGTTATGAACTCGGCCAGGTGGAAAAGCTGTTCCGCATGGAGGCCATTCCCTTTATCGACACCACCTACCATTCGGTGGAAGAAATTTCGGTCAAGATCCTGGAGCGCACCGGCATCCGCCGTCGCATCTTCTGACTGCACACAATCCGGACTGTGAATCTGCAACCGAAGGGTCAAAATTGCACACAAAAAAGAACAAAACGTTGATTTAGTGTTTACAAAAATGTATACATTAACCCCGATGTTTAACCAGCCTGCGAATAACAAACATCAACCATAAAACATGGACGTCTGGTCGTGACTGCCCTGCCGCTTGTGTACACAAACGGCAGCGGACAGCGCCGATGCGTTCTATTGTGCAGCCGGCGACGTGAAGTCGACCCCGGTGGTTTGCAGCCCTGTCCGCGCGATAACTCCCACAACAAGGGCGCGGGCGGGAAGCCAAAACTCACTCGAGCAATACCCAGGGACTTTTCGCAATGAAACACAGTCAAAGCAAGTCAGTATTCGATTACTACGGCAAGCCTTCGTTCGGCAAGGCGCTGCCACTCTCCTTCCAGCACATACTGGCGATGATCATGGGGGCCGTGACCCCGCCGCTGATCGTTGCCGGCGTGGCCGGGGCCAACGCCCAGGAAACCATGATGCTGGTACAGGTCGCCCTGCTGTTCTCGGGCATTTCCACCCTGCTGCAACTCTACCCGATCGGCCGCCTGGGCGCCGGCGTACCCACCATCTTCGGGGTGGGTTTCGCCTATGTGCCCAGCCTGATCGCCATCGGTACCGTATACGGTGTCCCCGGCATTTTGGGCGCACAAATCGCCGGCGGTGTCGCCATGATAGTGGTGGGCATCTTTATCAAGCAGATCCGCCACCTGTTCCCGCCCGTGGTGGCCGGCACCGTGGTGCTGGTGATCGGCCTGTCCCTCTACGACATCGCCATCAAGTACATGGCCGGCAGCGGCAACGTGGCCGCCGAGGGCTTCGGCAGCGGCCAGAACTGGCTGGTGGGTCTGACCACCCTGGCGGTGGTGCTGTGCTGCTCCCAGTTCGCCAAGGGTTACCTGCGCCTGGCCGCCATCATCTGCGGCATATTGGTGGGCTACGCCATGGCCTTTTCCTTCGGCATGGTGGACTTTACCCGTCTGCACGAGGCGCCCTGGGTGATGGTCCCCACCCCCTTCGCGCTCGGCATCGAGTTCCACGCCTCCGCCGTCATCTCCATGGTGGTGATCTGCATCGTCAACTCGGTACAGACCATAGGGGATCTGTCCGCCACCACGGTCGGCGGCATGAACCGGGAGCTGAAGGACAAGGAACTGTCCGGCGGCCTGCTGGGCAACGGCTTCTGTACCCTGGTTGGCTCCATCTTCGGCGCCCTGCCCACCGCCTCCTTCAGCCAGAACGTGGGCATCGTCGCCATGACCAAGGTGATCAGCCGCTATGTGCTGGGCATCGCCGCCGCCTTCCTGATCCTGGCGGGGCTCTTGCCCAAGTTCGGTGCCGCCATGACCACCATCCCCTATCCGGTGCTGGGCGGCGCCACCATCATCGTATTCGGCATGATCACCATGACCGGCATCCAGCTGCTGGTGAAGGACGAGCTGTCGTCCCGCAACATCACCATAGTGGCGCTGTCGGTCGCCATGGCCATGGGCATCAACGCCGTGCCCGAGGCCATCGCCCAGTTACCGGACACCGCCCGCATGCTGATAGGTTCCCCGGTGATCGTGGCCGCCAGCGTGGCCTTCACCCTGAACATGCTGCTGCCGAAAAAGTCGCTGCAGGACGAGGCCCGCGAGCGCGAACAGATAGAGCGCGAGATGAACGGTGACGAAGCGCCCGCCACCCCTTATCAGAACCGGCAGATAAAGGCCGAAGCCGGCAACTGAAAGGGTCGGCCCAGAGGCAGGGATCTTCCCCCCGAATAGCAAAAAGCCGGTCAATGACCGGCTTTCCGTTTTATTGACGGCCGGCCCATTCCGTAACCGCCGGCCAAAAGACCCGCCCTGCCGATACCGCCCTATCCCTTCACGCCGCCGGCGGTGAGGCCACCCACCAGCCAGCGCTGGGCCAGCAGAAACACCGCCGTGATGGGAATGGCGGAGAGCACGGCGGCGGCGGCGAAGTCGCCCCACAGGTAGTTCTGGGGATAGAGGTACTGCTGCATGCCCACCGCCAGGGTGTAGTTCTCCACGTTACGCAGCAGCAGCGAGGCCACCGGTACCTCGGTGATGGCGGCGATAAAGGAAAGGATGAACACCACCGCCAGAATGGGCACCGACAGCGGCAGCAGCACCAGCCGGAACGCCTGCCAGGGCGTGGCGCCGTCCAGGGCCGCCGCTTCCTCCAGGGAGCGATCAATGGTTTCGAAATAGCCCTTGATGGTCCACACGTGCAGGGCAATGCCGCCCAGGTAGGCGAAGATCACCCCGCCGTGGGTGTTGAGCCCCAGGAAGGGAACATAAAGCCCGATACGGTCGAACAGGGCATAGAGGGCCACCAACGACAGCACCGCCGGGAACATCTGGAAGATCAGCATGCCCTTAAGCAGGCTTTCCTTGCCGCGAAAGCGCAGCCGGGCAAAGGCATAGGCACAGGTGGTGGACAGGGCCACTATGCCGAGCGCCGTGATAACGGCGATTTTTACCGAGTTCCACAGCCACAGCAGCACCGGAAAGGGCGGCTGCGTCAGGCTGCCGTCCGGGTTGCTGACGGCGATGCCGAGCGCCAGCTTCCAGTGTTCCAGCGAAGGGTTGCTGGGAATAAGCTCGCCGGTGGCGTAGTTGCCGCTGCGAAAGGAAATGGCCACCACCACCAGCAACGGAAACATGATGAGGGCGCAAAAGGCGATAAGCCCCGCGTGGGCGGCCCATACCCGGTAACGCATCGATTTTGGTCTTACCATAGCCATGGTATTGCTCCTTGGGTTATTTCTCGCTTAGTTCCAGTTTGCTGGCCTTGATATTGAGCACGGCCAGGGCGCCCACCAGCAGGAAGATCAGGGTGGCGATGGCGGCGGCCAGGCCGAAGTCCTGGGTACCCGAGCCCTCGAAGGCGATGCGGTAGGTGTAGCTCACCAGCAGGTCGGTATAGCCGGCGGGGGTGGTGGTGCCTATCATGTCCGGACGGCCGTTGGTCAACAGCTGGATCAGGACGAAGTTGTTGAAGTTGAAGGCGAAGCTGGCAATCAACAGGGGCGTGAGCGGCCTCAGCAACAGCGGCAGGGTAATGCGCAGGAAGTTGTCCAGCGGGCCGGCGCCGTCCATGGCCGAGGCTTCGTACAAATCCTCGGGAATGGCCTTCAGCAGCCCCATGCACAGTATCATCATGTAGGGATAGCCCAGCCAGGTATTGACGATGACCAGCATGGTCCTGGCCAGGGTCGGATCGGTGAACCAGCTGGGGCTGATGCCGAACAGGCCCGAGAGCAGCATGTTGATTTCACCGAAGCTCTGGTTGAACAGGCCCTTGAAGATCAGGATGGAGATAAAGGCCGGCACCGCATAGGGCAGGATCAGCAGCAACCGGTAGGTGCCCTTGCCCCGGAGCGATTCCCATTGCACCAGGCAGGCCAGCACCATGCCCACCGCCAGAGTGAAAAACACGGTGAGCCCGGAGAACAGCACCGTCCAGATGAAGATGGAGATAAAGGGCCCCTGGATGCCCTTGTCCTGGATCACCCGCAGGAAGTTATCCCAGCCGATAACCACGGTAAAGCCGGGGCTGACCGGCTCGCCCACAAAGTTGCCCCCATCGTCGATGGGCTGGTAAAAACCGATGTCGAAGTTGGGTGCCAGCCGTTCGCCGGTGCGCTGGTTGAACAGCACAAAGTCGTCTTGCGGCACATAGACGGGCTCGCTGGCGGCAAAGCGGCGCAGCGAGCTCATGGTGAGCAGTTCACCGTCGGGCAGGGCCACCGCCAGCGCGGCCAGCGCGGCCCGGTTCTGGGTGATCACCCGCAGGGGCGCCGCCTCGCCGGCCGGTGCCTCGCTGGCCGGGCTCATGTCCAGGGGTTCCTGGGGCGGGGCCGCCAGGCTGAAGGCATCGCTCAGGTAGCGATCGCCGCTCGCGTCATCGGTCAGCCACAGGCGCCACTGGCCCTCGTCTTCCTGGTAGAGGGCAAAGCCCATGTCCCTGCCGGTCTGGAAGCGTTGTTGTTGCAGCACCTGCTGTACCCGTTCCAGGGTGAGCTGGTTCTTGCCGCTGTAGTTGGTAAAGGCGATGCCGATGGTGCACAGCAGCGGAAACAGCACGAACAGGCCCATGCCCGCCAGCCCCGGGTAGACATAGCGCCAGGAGTAACTGCGCCGGTTGGCGAATATATAGAGGCCGCTGCCCACCAATACCAGGGTCAGCATGGCGAAGAGGATTTCCCCCTGGGCGTACATCAGTATCACCAGCCAGGCGTTGACAAGGCCGATGCCCCCGATGCACAGCCATTTCAGCCAGGCGGATAACGGCGGCCACGCCGGGGATTTAGGGGGAAGTGTGGTCGTTTCTGATAACTGCATGATACTGCTCTGTTGATGTGCCTGGGCGGGATGCCCGTTTGATTCAAAAGGTACAGTGACCGCCACCGGCATGACCGGTGGCGGTTTTTTCTTACTCGGTGATCCGGGCGGCGGCGTCGTCAAGCGCGGCCTTCACTTCCTGGCGGCCGTTGATGGCGTTCAGGATGGCGCTGCGCTCGGCATACCAGAAGCCGGCCATTTCCGGGATGTTCGGCATGATTTCACCCTTCATGGCGTTCTCCATGGTGGCGCTGATCCGTGGATCGCTGGACAGCTTCTTCTGGTAGGAGCGCAGGGCCACGGCACCCAGCGGCTTGTCATTGTTGACCTGCTCCAGGCCCTTATCGGTCAGCAGGAAGTTTTCCAGAAACTCCTCCGCCAGTTCCTTGTTGGGGCTGGCCGCGTTGATGCCGGCGCTGAGAATGCCGGTAAAGGGCTTGGAAGGCTTGCCGTTGAGGGTGGGCAGGGTGGTCACGCCGTAGTTGATGCCGGCCTTGTCGATATTGGCCCAGGCCCAGGGACCGTTGATGGTCATGGCGGTTTCGCCCTTGTTGAAGGCGGCCTCGGCGATGGAGTAATCGACGTCGGCGGAAATATGCTTGTTGTTGACCAGATCAACCAGCGTCTGTAGGCCGCGCAGGGAACCGTCGTTGTTCACCCCCACATTCTTGGGATCGTAACGTTCACCGTCGAAATGGAAGGCATAACCGCCGTCGGCAGCGATCATCGGCCAGGTAAAGTAGGGTTCCTGCAGGTTCCACATGATGGCGGACTTGCCCTGGGCACGCAATTTAGTGTCCAGCTCCGGAATATCCTCCCAACTGGTGGGGGGCTCGGGCAGCAGGTCCTTGTTATAGATAAGCGACAGGGCCTCAACCGCCACCGGGTAGCCGATATATTTGCCGTCGTACTTCACCGCGTCCCAGGTAAACTCGTGCAGCTTGTCGATCAGTTCCTTGCTGGGGTTGATTTCGGCCAGCAGGCCGGACTGGGCGTAGCCGCCGAAGCGGTCGTGGGCCCAGAAGATGATGTCAGGGCCATCGCCGGAGGCGGCAACCTGGGAATACTGTTCTTCCAACTGGGCCGGATGCTCCACCCGCACTGGCACCCCGGTTTCCTGCTCGAACCACTGCCCCACCTCGGCCAGACCGTTGTAGCCTTTGTCGCCGTTAATCCAGATCAGCAACCGCCCTTCTTCGATGGCGGCGAGGGCGGAGGATGACATCATCAGGCCGGCCAAGACACCGAGGGCGACCTTACCCATTGCTTTTTCCATAGTTCATATCCTTATCCGTGAGGGGGTAAAAACGAAAACCGCCGCACCGAGCATAACGGATTCCGATTATCCCCATCTTCCCGCCGCCCGGACGGCCCCGGCATCCTCCTCCCCACTA
>NZ_NMUO01000087.1 GCF_002237365.1 Zobellella denitrificans | reverse complement strand
AGGCGGCTGACCTCCCGGAGGCGGTTGACGGTTGAGCCTTATTAAGGGTTCTGTTGGCTACGTCGCGGATTGCGCTTCGCTTAGGCCAACACCGCCACCAGATACGGCTTACCAGGCCGTGCGGGCGCCCTGCGCCGGGGGGGGGCGCTGCCCTCCCCCCCCAGGCCGGGCCTGCCCAGGGCCCGCGGGGAGCAGGTGGACGTGTTTCCGCCCCGGGCCAGCCTGCGGGGCGGCCGCGCCGGCTTCAACGAAACCCTGGCACAAGATCTGTCACTGGAGGTGGAGGCCCGGCTGGGGGAGGACATCGGCGGGGATCTGCGACTGACGGTGGCCAAGGTCAAGGCCGGCGAGCTTGAGTTCCAGGACCTGCGGCTCACCGCGGCGGGCAACGAGGCGGCCCATCGGCTGGAATTCGGCGTGGCCGGCGAGCCGCTCGCCGCCGAGCTGTCGCTCACCGGCAGCCTGGGTCCGCAGGGCTGGCAGGGCAGCCTGGCCCGGGCCTGGCTGGATACCCCGCTGGAACGCTGGGCCCTGCAGCAGGCGGTGGCGCTGTCCTGGCGCGAGCAGCGGCTGCGGGCCAGCGCCCACTGCTGGCGCTCCAACGGGGCCAGCCTCTGTTTCGATCCCCTGGTGGCCGGGGCCGACCAGGGCCAGGCCGGGGTCGATATCCGCGACTTCAACCTGGCAAGGCTGGCTCCCTTCCTGCCCGAGGATTTCGCCTGGGAGGCCATGCTCGGCGGCCGGGCGGATCTGCGCTGGCAGGGAAACGAGCCCCGCCTTAATGCCGACATCGCCACCACCCCCGGCACCTTCGTCAGCGGCGACACCCGGCTCGACTACCAGCGCCTGCAACTGCGGGCCGAGATGGCCGGCAACCGGCTGCAGTCGTCCCTGCTGTTTGACTCCGCGGCGCTGGGCAACCTCTCCCTCGACGCCAATGTGGCGGATCCGGGCGGGCGCCGGGCGCTGTCCGGCAATCTCGCCATCCGCGAACTCAAGCTCGACTGGCTGGCGCCGCTGCTGCCGGAGGTGGCCCGGCTGCAGGGCACCCTGGCCGGCCAGGCCCGGTTGGACGGCACCCTGGACGCCCCCCTGCTGTTCGGCGACATCAGCCTGAGCGGCGGCGAGGTGGACACCTATTCGGACATGGTGCAGGTGCGGGACTTCAGTACCCGCCTGAGCGTGAACGGCAACGCCGCCACGATCGATGGCCGGCTGCGGGTGGGCAATGGCCCCCTCAATATCAGCGGCGAGCTGAGCTGGCAGCAACTGCCGGTAAGCGGCGAAATCCGCCTGCAGGGTAGCGAGCTGGAAGCCGGCTACCCGGGCATGGGCCGGGTAAGGGTCAGCCCGGATCTGCAGATCAGCCTGGGCGAGCAGGCCAGGGTGCGCGGCAACATCGTCATTCCCTGGGCGCGGATCGAGGTGAAGGAGCTGCCGGAGAGCGCCGTGTCCAAGTCGGCCGACGTGGTCATAGTGCAGCCTTCCGGCATCATTCCCGACACGACCCCCAGCCTGCCCCTGGACATCCGCATCCAGGTGCGGCTGGCGGAAGACGTGCGGCTGTCGGCCTTCGGCCTCAATACCCGGCTGACGGGCCAGCTGCGCATCACCCAGCCGCCCGGGCGGCCCATGCGCGGCAACGGCGAAATCCGGCTGGTGGACGGTAACTTCCGCGCCTACGGCCAGAACCTGCTGATCCGCGAGGGCAGCATACTGTTCAGCGGGCCCCTGGATCAGCCCAACCTGTCGGTCGAGGCCATCCGTAACCCGGCCACCATGGCCGACAGCAGCATCATAGTGGGGGTCAGGGTGACGGGCAGCGCCACCCAACCCGACATCGCGGTGTTCTCCGAGCCGGAGATGCCCCAGGTGGAGCAGCTGTCCTGGCTGCTGCGCGGGCGGGGCATGGAAGGCAGCGAGAGCGACGGCAACATGCTGGTACAGTCCATGCTGCTCGGCGCCGGGGTGGGCCAGATCGGCGGCATCGTCACCGGTATCGGCGAGGCGCTCGGCTTTCAGGACGTGTCGGTGGATACCGCCGGCGCCGGCGACAGTACCGAGGTCAATATCAGCGCCTATGTGTTGCCGGGCCTGCAGATCGGCTACGGGGTAGGGGTGTTCTCCGCCATCGGCGAGCTGCGGCTGCGCTACGAGCTGCTGCCCAGGCTCTACCTGCAGGCCACCAGCGGCCTGAGCCAGGCCATCGACCTGTTCTACAAGTTCGAGTTCTAGAGCACCGGGCGCTCAGGCCCGGCGCCCTTTGCAGGCTTGCGCCTTGCCGGTGGAGCGCAGGCGGCCCGCCTGCCTTCGCGCGCAGCGCGAACCCTCGGACTGGCCCACCACACCGTGGCCTTAAAAAGGCGCGAGGCAGAACAGGCATCGCGGGTTGGGCTGTGCCTTCGCCCACCTCGGTGCCGCTTTTATGCGGGCGGGCCGCCCGCGCCCCAAGTGTCGCGGCCGGGTGTGAAACGAGAGGGCGCCTTGGCCGGCGGGAGCGGGAAGTCGGAAGCGACGGAAATCTTCCGGCTTTCAGCTTCTGGCTTTCAGCTTCCGGCTTCCAGCTGGTAAAGTAGGGGCTTGTTGATGGCTTCCGGCCCGTGAGTTTCCGCCCTATTATGATGTCTCAGCCCCTGCTGCAACAGGAACGCCTGGCCAAGATCATGCTGGCCTGCGCGGCCTGCTACGCCCTGTTCGGCATGCACCTCTACCTGCCCCATCTGTTCGGCATTGGTTTGCAGCTGCCCTTCAACGTGGCGGGCTGGTTCTTCATCGGGCTGATGACGGCCGTGGGCCTCTGGCACTGGCACCGTCGCCGCCTGCTCACCAGCCGTTTCTGGCTGGGGCTGCTGGCGGCCAGCGGCCTGCTGTGGCTGCCCTTCTTCTACCTGCACAACAACTCGGTGGCCGGCCACGCCCTGCCGCGCATGCTGGGGCTGACCGGCGGCCTGCTGTTCTACCTGGCCCTGCAGCAGTGTCGCTTCAACGCCCGCGGCCGGCGCTACCTGCTGTATTGCCTGCTGCTGGCGGTGAGCGTGGAGATCCTGCTGGGCATGGTGCAGTTCTTCCTGCTGGAGCCGGGCAACTGGTTCGGCTATAACACCGAGGTGCGCTCCCCCTATGGCATTTTCCAGCACCGCAACGTCATGGCCAGCTTCGTGGTCACCGGCATGGTGCTGGCGGTGTATCTGTGGCTGAACGAGGCCAAGTCGCCCTGGCGGCCCTTTTTGCTGAAGTCGGCCTGGTTTGCCGCCGTGCTGGGGGCGGGGGCGGTGCTGGTGGTGCTGCTGCAGTCCCGGGCCGGCCAGCTCGGCCTGCTGCTGGGGCTGGGACTGATGCTGCCGCTGGTATGGCAGACCCTGATCAAGACCCGCTCCAAACGGCTGCTGGCCAGCCTGACCCTGATCCCGCTCGGCATACTGGCGGGGGTGTTCGGGCTGGAGGCCTTCGAGATGAGCAAGCGCAGCCTGAACATCTACACCCAGGCCGACGGCCGTTTCGACATCTATGCCCATGGCCTGCGCATGTGGCTGGACAAGCCCTGGTTCGGCCATGGCTACGGCGGCTTCGAGTCCGCCTTTTACCAGACCTACGCCCAGTGGCGGGAGCAGAACGGGGCCGATGCCCTGTTCACCGAGATGGGCCATCCCCACAACGAATTCCTGTTCTGGGCCATCGAAGGCGGCCTGGTGCCGCTGCTGGGGCTGGTGCTGATCACCGTTTTGGTGCTGCGGCTGCTGCACCGGGTGCCCTTCGCCCAGGCCCTGGCCTGGGTGGGCATACTGACGCCCATTTTCATCCACAGCCAGACCGAGTTTCCCTTCTACCACTCGCTGCCGCACTGGGTTATGGTGCTGGTGCTGATCTTCGTGATCGATGCGGAGTACGGCCAGCGCCGGCTGCTGGCGGCGCCCCCGGCCTGGAGCCGCTGGCCGGTGCGGGCCTGGAGCCTGGGCCTGATGCTGTTTATGGCCACCGGGCTGTACGCGGGCCAGCAGTTGACCCGCTACGCCCAGCACGAGGGGCGCGGCGAAGCGGAGCTGAAGGCGGTGGTCAATCCGCTGATCTGGTACGACAGGGTCGCCTTCTACCGCCATCACTGGCAACTGAAGAAGGCCTTGCTGGTCCGGGATGGCGAGCAACTGCTGGACTATGCCGGCTGGGCCCGCCGTTTCCTCACCCACACGCCCCGGGCGGGCATCTACTACAACGCCTACCTGGCGCTGACGGCGGCCCGGGCGTCGGAGCAGGCCGAGCAGCTGCTGGCCGAGGCCCGGCGCCTTTATCCCAATGTGCAGCTGTTGCGTCCTTCCAGCATCAAGCGGGCGCTGGAGCGGCTGGAGCAGGTGACACCCCAGATGTCCCCGGCCGAGCTGAACGACTTTATTCCCCTCTACGACAACCTGCGGCCGGCCATCGGCGGAGCCTACTAAAGCTGGAAGCTTCCTGGGGCGCGGGCGGCCCGCCCGCATAAAAGCGGCACCGAGGTGGGCGAAGGCACAGCCCAACCCGCGATGCCTGTCCTGCCGTGAGCCTTTTTAACCCCGTGGCGTGCCATGCCAACCCGAGGGTTCGCGCTGCGCGCGAAGGCAGGCGGGCAGCCTGCGCTCCTGAAAAGCTTCCCGCTTCCCCCCCGTCAGGCCAGTTTGAAGCGGGCGATCTGCTCCTGCAGCTCGCCGCCGAGGCGGGCCAGGCTGACGCTGGTAGCGGCGGTTTCCTCGGTGGCGGCGGCGGACTGCTCGGCCACGTCGCGGATATTGGACACGCTGCGGTTGATTTCCTCCGCCACCGAGGTCTGCTCTTCGGCGGCGGTGGCGATCTGCTGGCTCATCTGCTGGATGCTCGACACCGAGCCGTTGATCTCGTCCAGGGAACTGCCGGCCTGGCGGGCCGCCGCCACCGTGCTGTCGGCCAGCTGGCGGCTGGCGTCCATGGTGGTCACGGCGCCCTGGGCCCCTTGTTGCAGGGCACCGATCAGCCCCTCTATTTCCACGGTGGATTCCTGAGTGCGCCTGGCCAGGGCCCGCACCTCGTCCGCCACCACCGCGAAGCCCCGGCCGGCGTCGCCGGCCCGGGCCGCCTCGATGGCCGCGTTGAGGGCCAGCAGGTTGGTCTGCTCGGCGATGCCCTTGATCACGTCCAGCACCGTGCTGATGTTGCCGCTGTCGTGCTTCAGCCGCTCTATGGCTCCGGCCGATTCCTCGATTGACCGGGCCAGGCTTTCGATGCGGCCTATTGCCTGCTGCACCACCTGGGCTCCCTGCCGGGCCTGGCCGTCCGCTTCCTGGGCGGAGCCGGCGGCGGCCTCGGCGCTGCGGGCCACTTCCAGCACGGTGGCGGTCATCTGGTTCATGGCGGTGGCCACCTGCTCGGTGTCCATCTTCTGCTGGGTGACGCCGGCGCTGGTCTGCTCGGTGACGGCGGACATCTCCTCGGTGGCGGTGGCCAGTTGTTCGATGCCGGAAGTCAGCCGGGTGAGCAGGTCGCGCAGGTTTTCGGTCATGTGCTGCATGGCCTGCATCAGCTGGCCCAGCTCGTCCCGGCGATCGCTTCGGATATTGCGGGACAGGTCGCCGGCGGCGATGGTGCGGGACAGCGCCACCACCTGGTGCAGCGGCGCCACTATGCTCTGGGTGATCAGCAGGGCGATCAGGATGCCGGCGGCGAAGACCACACCGGTGGACACCAGCATGATCAGCCGGGCTTCATCGCCGTTTTGCTGCAGTATGCCGACCTGCAGTTCCGTCGCCTTGCCCGAAGCGGCGAGGGCCTGGCGGGCATGGCCGACCATGTCGGCTTCGGTGTCGAGCAACTGGCTATAGCCCTGCTGCAACCGCTCGAAGCTCTGCCGGTAGCGGCCCAGCTCGGCCAGGGCGGCGTCGACCAGGGCGGCGGCGGCATCGGCGCCGAGGCGTTCGCTCAGGTTGCGGCCCTGGTAGTTGTTCTTGAGCACATTGGCCTTGGTCGCCAGATCCTGCAGTTGCTTGAACACCTCGTCGGCATAGAGCGGGTTGCGGTTGCTGACGTAGTTCTTTTCCGCCTGGCGCACCATGAGTACCGCCTTGCTCAGCACATTGGCCTGGCCGGCCACGTCCAGCATCCGCAGGCCGTTGGTCTCGCCGATGCTCCTGAGCTGGCGGATGGCTTCGCTGCTCAGCCTGAACTCCAGCTCCTCGAACCGCTCTATGGCCTGGCGGGCGCTGCTCTCCAACTGCTGCTGGGCGTCGTCCGCGGCCTGCTGGTGCTGGCGCAGGCTGGCCAGGGCGCCCTTGTAGCTGCCGAGGTACTGCTGCAAGCTGCCTATCTGGGCCGCGACCTCGGGATAGCGCAGTATCTTGTGGATCTCCTCGCTCAGCTCGGCGGCCTGGCGGCTTTGCTCCAGTGCACGCTCCATGTATTGCTCGTCATGGCGCAACAGGTAGTCCTTTTCGCTCCGACGGGCCTCGAACACCAGGGCTTCTATCTGGGCGACCTGTACCAGGCGTTCGATCAGGTACTGGATAGTCTGCATCCGGCTGTAACTGAGCCAGGCGCTGAGCAGGGAGATCAGCAGTACTACCCCGAACCCGAAGATCAGCTTTTTACGTACGCTCATATCGACGATAAAACGTAAAGCATTCATGAAGATATCCTTAGACGCTGTTGAGATTTACAGTGCTCGGCCCAAGCGTACAGCTCCGCCCTTGCCACTCGACTCCGTAGCCGGCGCTTTAGCCGCCGGGGATATCGCGCCTGGCCCGCAGGCCTTCGTCGTTTGCCGTCTTGCGCCACGTAAACGGGCGCCTACTGGCAAAGGTACAACGATCGAAAACATGCCCTTTCACAGCAGAATTGCCTGTTCCACCATCTCCACGCCGGCCAGACAGTTACGCCTGCGCTAACCATATCGGCCTGCCCGGGCAAAAGCTTAGTTTTTTGTCTCTTAAAGTTTCATCTGGCACTTTTTGCCCCCGCTTTTTTTAGCTGGATCACAAAGCTGAAACGTTTTAGCTGGAAGTCGTTGTCTGGCTAAATCGGTTTAGCTATGGTGCATCCATCAAGCACGAGCGGAGAAAATGATGTCTGTGATTTATTGCCTGGGTGATGGTGTGATGGACTTGCTGCCGGCCGAAGGCGGCCAGTTGCTGCCCTGTGTGGGCGGAGCACCGGCCAACGTGGCCGTGGGCATCCGCCGGCTGGGCGGGGCCTCCGCCTTCGTCGGCCGTCTGGGCCGGGATCCCTTCGGCGACATGATCATCGACACCCTGGCACGGGAGGGCGTCGCCACCTCCTGGGTACGGCAGGATGCGCGGCTGCCCACCAGCTCCACCCTGGTGGCGCTGGATGCCCGCGGCGAGCGCAGCTTCTTCTTCCTGGCCCAGCAGTCGGCGGATCAACTGCTGGCGCCGGCCGACCTGCCCGAGTTCAAGGCCGGCGACTGGCTGCACCTCTGCTCCCTGGCGCTGACCGCCGAGCCGGTGCGGGGCACCACCCTGATGGCGGTGCGCCGCATCCGCCAGGCCGGCGGCTTCGTCAGCTTCGATGCCAATATCCGCCTGAGCCGCTGGCCGGATGAAGCCAGCCTCAAGGCCTCGCTGGAACGCATTATTCCGGAAGTGGACCTGCTCAAGCTGTCCGGCGAAGAAGCCGAACTGCTCACCGGCCACGCCGATCCCAACCTGGCCATGACGGCCCTGGAAAACGAATACCGGTTGCCTTTTGTGCTTATTTCCCTGGGCGCAGAAGGTGTACTGGCCTCCCTCAAGGGGGAGCGACTGTGGCAGCCCGCCTTCGCGGTGGAAGCTGTCGACACCACGGGGGCGGGAGATGCCTTTATGGCCGGCCTGCTGGCGGGCCTGGCCACCTACCCCCAAGCCGATAAGGCGCAATTCGCCACCGTACTGACCCAGGCCCAGGCCTGTGGCGCCCAGTGTTGCCTACGACTGGGTGCCATGGCGGCCCTGCCGGATACGGCGGCGATGGAAGCCTTTATCGCCCACAACCTCACTCTCGTTTAATTGCAGGAGAAGAAAATGACAAGGAAAGCATTATTGTTAGGTTTACTGGTGGCAGGGACCGCGGCCACCGCCAATGCCGAAGTGACCTGGGAAGGCAACAAAGGCCGCCTGAGCCTGGGCGGCGATGTGGAATTCGACATCAACGCCGCCAACAAGCAGGAAGACAGCAACCTCTACCGCAACGACGGCCGTGACGACCGCTGGGATCAGACCGGCCGGCTGCTGCTCGACATCTCCGGGGAGCGGGTCGCCGACTCCGGTGCCTATGCCAAGTTCAAGGCCCAGCCCACCCTGGGCAGCAGCGGCGGTGTGGGCTCGGATGACGCCTGGTTTGCCTTCGGCCGTGACGATGTGGGCGAGATGAAGATCGGCCGCTTCGAGGCGCTGGATCTGTTCCCCCTGGGCCAGGACGTGTTCGTGGAGCACTCCGGCGACACCTCCTCCGGCCTCTACACCGACGGCTCCGCCTACCTGTACATGGCCAAGGAAGCCCGCGGCCGGGCCGGCGATGCCGGTCACGTCATGGTCAGCCGCCAGCTGGGCGATGTTTACCTGGAGCTGGCCACCCTGTTCGGCAACCGGCTGGATCTGTTCAACGGCGCTCAGTATCACGGCTTTAACTTGACCAAGGAGAAGGACTCCATCGTGGTGCGGCCGGCGCTGCGCTGGCAACTGGGCGACTTCAGCTGGGCGCTGGGCGCCGAGCACAACCTGATCAAGGACGCCATCGTCGACGAGCGCGGCCGTGACGTGTCCGACCGCACCGGTTACGGCACCACCTTCGGCTGGCAGTCCGGCCTGATCAAGGCCAACCTCAACGCCGCCTACCTGGATGCGCACCGGGAGGAAAACCTGACCCTGGGCGCCAACGTGCTGTTCGACAAGTTCGGCCTGGGCTATATCTACGGTCGCAACAAGATAGACGACGTCAACCCGGCGTCCGAGCACGCCAGCTACCTGGTCGGCACCCAGAAGAGCAACACCGTCTATACCTCCTACCGGTTCGACAACGTGCTGGATCTGGACAACTTCGGCATCCTGCTCGGCGCCTACTGGTCCGACTTTGATGTGGAAGAGTCCACCGTCGCCACCGACCGCTACGGAGCCCGGGTGCGCTTTAAGTACGTGTTCTAATCTTTATGGGGACGGCGCTCGTCCCCATCCTTGTTTTTGTAATGGGAACTCGCTGTTATGAATATTGAAGCCATTGCCAAAGGACTGCTGCCATTGCTGGGCGGCAAGGAAAACCTCGTCAGTGCCGCCCATTGCGCCACCCGGCTGCGGCTGGTGCTGAGCGACGACAGCCTGGTCGACAAGGCCGCCATCCAGGAGCTGGAGGGGGTGAAGGGCTGCTTCGCCAACGCCGGCCAGCTGCAGGTGATCTTTGGCACTGGCCTGGTCAACAAGGTGTACGCGGAGTTCACCAAGGTCGCCGGCCTGGGTGAAACCAGCAAGGCGGAGCTGGTGGACGCGGCCGCCGCCAAACTCAATCCGGCCCAGCGCCTGGCCCGGACCCTGTCCAATATTTTCGTGCCCATCATCCCGGCCATCGTCTCCGCCGGTTTGCTGATGGGCCTGCTCGGCATGGTGCGTTCCTACGGCTGGGTGTCCCCCGAGAGCGCCCTGTTCATCATGCTCGACATGTTCAGCTCGGCCGCCTTTATCATACTGCCGGTGCTGATCGGCTTTACCGCCGCCCGCGAGTTCGGCGGCAACCCCTACCTGGGTGCCACCCTGGGCGGCATCCTCACCCATCCGGCCCTGACCAACGCCTGGACCGTGGCCGACGGCTTCAAGACCATGGAATTCCTCGGTATGGAAGTGGGCATGGTCGGCTACCAGGGCACCGTGTTTCCCATGCTGCTGGCGGTGTGGGTGATGAGCCAGGTGGAAAAACGCCTGCGCAAGGTGGTGCCCAACGCCCTGGATCTGATCGTCACCCCCTTCCTCACCCTGCTGATCGCCGGCTTCGTGGCCCTGCTGTTTGTGGGGCCCCTCGGCCGTGGCCTGGGTGACGGCATCTCGCTCGTGCTCAGCACCCTCTACGATCACGCCGGCTGGCTGGCGGGCCTGGTGTTCGGCGGCACCTATTCGGCCATCGTGATCACCGGCATCCACCACAGCTTCCACGCCATCGAAACCGGGCTGCTGACCAACCCGGCCATCGCCGTCAACTTCCTGCTGCCGATCTGGGCCATGTCCAACGTGGCCCAGGGCGGCGCCTGCCTGGCGGTGTATTTCAAGACCAAGGACGCCAAGCTCAAGGCCATTACGGTGCCGGCCGGCGCCTCCTGCCTGCTGGGCATCACCGAAGCGGCCATCTTCGGGGTCAACCTGCGCTACGGCAAGCCCTTCCTGGCCGGCCTGTTCGGCGGCGCCCTGGGCGGCGCCTACGTGGTGGCCTCCAAGGTGGGCATGACCGCCGTGGGCCTGACCGGCCTGCCGGGCCTGGCCATAGTGCAGCCCGCCTCGCTGCTGAACTACGGCATCGGCATGGTCATCGCCTTCGGCGCGGCCTTCACCGCCTCCACCCTGCTGAAGTACAAGCTGGACTGAGAAAGTCGGGTGGCCGACAAGGTTTCGTGCCGGCTCTTCCCGTAGTCCGTAGGCGCCCGTTTACGTGGCGCAAGGCGATAAACGGCGGGGCCTGCGGGCCCGCCGTTGCGTTTCCCGGCAGCTAAAGCGCCGGCTACAGGAGCGAGGAGCGTGCTGGTCATCAAGTTGAGAGGAGATATGGCAATGACCGAAAAGCAGTGGCTGAACAGGCTGAGCGAGGCCTTGCTCGGGGGGCTGAACCGGGCCGAGGGGGATCCCCATCGGCCCGGTTGGCATATCGCCGCCCCGGTGGGCCTGCTCAACGATCCCAACGGCTTTATCCAGTTTGACGGCCGCTACCGGCTGTTCTACCAGTGGAACCCGCTGGCCTGCGCCCACGGCGCCAAGGCCTGGGGCCAGCTGGTGTCGGACGACCTGGTGCACTGGCAACACCTGGGCCTGGCCCTGGCCCCCACCGAGGACTACGAGCGCAACGGCTGCTACTCCGGCTCGGCGGTGGACAACAACGGCGAGCTGACCCTGATCTACACCGGCAACGTCAAATACGACCGGGAACGGCGCACCGCCTTCCAGTGCCTGGCGGTGGAGCGGGAATTCGGTGAGTTCGAAAAGCTGGGCCCGGTGCTGGGGTTGCCCGAGGGCTATAGCGGCCATGTGCGGGACCCCAAGGTATGGTGGCACGACGGGCGCTGGTGGATGGTGCTGGCGGCCCAGAGCCAAGACGGCCAGGGCAAGGTGCTGCTCTACCAGAGCCCAGATCTGCACCACTGGCAGCAAACCGGGGTGCTGGCCGGCAGCGGTGAGGGGAATATCGGCGAGTTCGGCTATATGTGGGAATGCCCGGATCTGTTCGAGCTCGGCGGACGCCAGGTGTTGATTTGCTGCCCCCAGGGCCTGCCGGCCGAGGCCGAGCGCTACCAGAACCTGTACCAGTGCGGCTGGCTGGCCGGCGAGCTGGACTGGCACAGCGGCCGCCTGGCCCACGGCGATTTCCACGAGCTGGATCTGGGCTTCGAATTCTATGCCCCGCAGACCACCCTGGATGAACAGGGCCGGCGCCTGCTGATCGGCTGGCTCGGCCTGCCCGACGACAACGAGCCGGCCCAGCCGACCCGGGAATACGGCTGGATGAACCAGCTCAGCTGCCCGCGGGTGTTGAGTTGGCGCCAGGGCCGGCTGTACCAGAACCCGGTGCCCGAGCTGGCCGCCCTGCGCGGCGAGGCGCTCCGCTGGCAGGGGCTGGCGGTGCAGGCGCCCCGGCTGCAGGGCGGGCGGGCCGAGCTGGAACTCGACGTCAGCGGCGAGGTGCGGCTCTACCTGGGGCAGGCGGCGGTGCTCACGCTGAACGCCGACGGCCTGGAGCTCCGGCGGCTGAACTGGCGCAGCGGCGAATGGGAAAGCCGGCGCTGGCGCGGACAGGTGTCGGATCTGCGGCTGCTGCTCGACAGCTCCAGCATCGAACTCTTTATCAACGGCGGGGAGGCGACGATGTCGGCCCGTTATTTCCCGGGGGCCAATCCCGAGATCCGCTGGGGCGGGGCGGGAGAAATCCGCTTTTGTTACTGGCCTCTGGGCTCGGCTTGGGTAGAATGACCGCAACAGCCGACATAACGACAAGCCCGTGGATAAAAAGAAACTGACCATCGCCCGGCTGGCGGAGCTGGCCGGCGTGTCCAAGGCCACCGCCAGCCTGGTGATGAACGGCAAGGCCGGCCAGTACCGCATTGCCGACGAAACCCGCGAACGGGTGATGGCGGTGGCCAGGCGCTACCAGTACCAGCCCAACCTCCATGCCCGCGCCCTGGGCTCCCGCCGCAGCCATACCCTGGGGCTGGTGATCCCCGATCTCACCAACTTCGGCTTTGCCAGCATCGCCAAGTCGCTGGAATCCCGTTGCCGGCAGGCCGGGCTGCAACTGCTGATCGCCTGTTCCGACGACGATCCCGAACTGGAACAACAGGTGGTGGCGGGGCTGGTCCAGCGCCAGGTGGACGCCCTGATCGTGGCCTCCAGCGCCAGCGACGACGCCGTCTATCGCCAGTTGACCGAGCGGCTGCCGGTGATCCAGCTCGACCGCCATATCGGCCAGTCGACCCTGCCGCTGGTGATCTCCGACGCCTGCCGGGCCACGGCGGAGCTGGTGCAGTCCATGGCCCTGGGGCAGGAGGCGGTGTATTTCCTGGGCGGACAGCTGGCGCTGTCGCCCAGCCGCCACCGCCTGGCGGGCTACGAGCTGGGTCTGCAGCGGGCCGGGATCGAAGCCAGGCCGGAGTGGATCTGGATGGCGGACTATCGCCCGGTGTCGGGGTATTGCATGATGGAGCAGCTGCACCGGGAGCTGGGCCGGTTGCCCGGGGCCCTGTTTACCGCTTCCTTTACCCTGCTCGAGGGGGTGCTGCGCTACCTCAACGAGCACCATCTGCTGGCCGAGCCCATCCGGCTCGGCACCTTCGACGATCACGAGCTGCTCGACTGCCTGCCGATAGCGGTGGATGCGGTGGCCCAGGACTGCGAGGCCCTGGCGGGGGCGGCCTTCGAACTGTGCAGCCTGCTGCTGCAGGGGGAAACCCCGGTCCAGGCCGCCCACGTGGTGCCGACCAGGGTTCACTGGCGCAGCCGCGCTCAGCGCGAGGCGTAATCGCCGCTACGGGACAGGGAGGCGACCAGCAAGCGGGCTTCGTCGACGGAGTGGAGCTGCTCGACCAGCACCTCGTCCTGCTGCCAGTCGACGCGGGTGCCGGTGGCGGCGTAGAGCTGCGCGTTCAGGCTGTCGGGGGTGATCCGCTCCTGCAGCTCGGCCTTGCCGCCCGGCAGGTAGATGGTGCCGTTGGAGAAATCGACCGCGAAGGCCACCACCCCGGGCACGATAAAGAACAGCAGGCCGATGCCGTTGGCGATGGCCACGACCGGATCGATGCGACCGCTGATCTGGCCCTTGCGTTCGGGATAGAAGATGGTGCCGCAGGCGGCCAGCTGGGTGGTGAGCACCCCGGCCAGGGCCAGCGCCAGCGACTTTTGTTTGAGCCCCGTCATACAGTTACCTCATGTGGTTAAACGCCGCCCCAGTTTATACGATAACGGTATTATCTGAATCCGTTTTTGAGGGGCTGTGACAGTGGCTGGCGCCGGTGCGGCCGGCCAGGAGGGGGAGGGAGAAAGGCGCTAACGTAAGGCATAAGGCCTTACGTTAGCGGATATTCAGGCCTTGAACAGCCGGTGGAAGGCCTCGGCGTGATCCTGGCTGGCCTGTTGCTTGTCGTCGAAGGCCCGGGTGACCTCATCCAGGGAGCAGGCTTCCTCCCTGAATTCCTGCACCTTGCGATCGTAATGGTCGCACGCCTCCTTCAGTTTCGCCCTTTTGTCCTGCAGTTCATCCCAGGCGTCTTTGGTCGCTTCGCTGTACTTGGCCATAGGGTACCTCCTGTGTGGTTGAGCCCCTAAAGTGTAGTACGGGGTATTGGGGTTGGGGTGGTCCGTTGCAAGGAACCCTTTGGGGCGCGGGCGCTCCGGGTGGGTGGGCTATTGCAAGGAGCCTTGGGGCGCGGGCGGCTCGCCCGCATGGAGTGTTGCGCCTGTGGTCTGGCGGTGGTGCCGGGCCCGGGGGTTCCCGCTTCGCGGGAATGCAGGCGGGCCGCCTGCGCTCCGGGTTGGGATGGTCCATTGAAAGTGGCCAGACAGAGAAGGCCGGAAAGCAAAAAGCCCACCTTGCGGTGGGCTTTTCAGGATGATTTGGTCGGCGTGAGAGGATTTGAACCTCCGACCCCTGACACCCCATGACAGTGCGCTACCAGGCTGCGCTACACGCCGAAATCGTCGTTGTGTCGACGGGGACGGATTCTAGGGAAGTGGCCGGGGGCTGTCAACACCCGTGCCGGCCACCGTGGTGCGTTTGCCTGCTATTTGCGCACTAGCGGGTAAATTGCATCCGCTGGCCGAAGGCCTGCTCGCTGACCTGGCCGTTCTGGTAGGCGATTTGGCCGTTGACCAGGGTGGTGTCGACCCGGCTCTTCAGGGTGGTGCCCTCGAGCGGCGACCAGCCGCAGTGGTAGAGCAGGTTGTCCTTGCTTACCGCCGTGCGGTCGTTGAGGTCGAACAGCACCAGATCGGCGAAATAGCCTTCGCGGATATAGCCTCTGTCCTTGATCTGATAGCGCTCGGCCACCGCGTGGGAGGTCTTGCGCACTATGGTCTCCAGGCTGAAGATGCCCTTGTGGTAGAACTCCATCAGCATCGGCAGGGCGTGCTGGCACAGGGGCAGGCCCGAGGGCGCGCCGAAGTAGGAGTTTTGCTTGTCGACCCAGGTGTGGGGCGCGTGGTCGGTGGCGATGATGTCGATGATGTCCTGGTTGACCGCGTCGATCAGTGCCTGCTGGTCGGCGGCGGTCTTGATCGCCGGGTTGCACTTGATCTGGGCGCCCAGGCGCTCGTAGTCGGCCTCGTTGTAGAACAGATGGTGCACGCACACTTCGGCGGTGATGTTCTTGTCCTTCAGCTCGGCCAGGGAGTGGCTGGCGGTGAAGTGGCTCATCTCCCGGGCGGTGGTGAGGTGCAGCACGTGCAGCTTGGACTGGTAGCGCTTGGCCAGGCTCACCGCCAGGGAAGAGGACAGGTAGCAGGCCTCGGCGCTGCGGATATGGCCGTGCTCGCTGAAGGGCACGGCGTCGCCGTACTTGGCGCGGGCCAGCTCTTCGTTGCGCTTGATGGTGGGCGAGTCTTCGCAGTGGGTGGCGATGAGCACCGGGCTGTCGCGGAAGATGCCGGCCAGGGCCGCTTCGCTGTCGACCAGCATATTGCCGGTGGAGGCACCCATGAACACCTTGACGCCGCAGGTCTGGTTGGGCTGCAGACGCTGGATTTGCTCCAGGTTGTCGTTGGTGCCGCCCAGGTAGAAGCTGTAGTTGCCGGCGGCCCGGCCCTCGGCCAGCTTGAACTTGGCCTCCAGCGCCTCCAGGGTGGTGGTTTGCGGGTTGACGTTGGGCATGTCCATAAAGCTGGTGGTGCCCCCGGCCACGGCAGCGCGGGATTCTGACGCTATGTTGCCCTTGTCGGGCATGCCGGGCTCGCGAAAGTGTACCTGATCGTCGATCATGCCCGGCAGCAGGTGCTTGCCGGCGGCGTCCAGCACCCGGACTCCGGCGGGAGCGGAAAGGCCGAAGCCAATCTGCTCGATGCGCTCGCCCGCGATCAGCACGTCCTGCACCTGGACACGGCCTTCGTTGACCAGGGTTGCGTTTTTAATCAATAGTTTATTCATTGTGACTTCATTCCTTTGGCAGCTAACAAGGCTATAATAGCGAATCTTGCCCGGGGCCGACAGGCGAAGCCCGGCGATTTACCTCAAGGAGACAGGCAATGGCAGAAGAGACCATTTTCAGCAAAATCATCCGCAAGGAAATTCCCGCCGAGATCCTGTACCAGGACGAACTGGTCACCGCCTTTCGCGATATCCATCCCAAGGCGCCGACCCATGTGCTGATCGTGCCCAACGTGCTGATCCCCACCGTCAACGAGGTGGAGCCCGAGCACGAGCTGGCCCTGGGCCGGCTGTTCACCGTGGCGCGCAAGCTGGCGGCCGATGCCGGCCTGGCCGAGGACGGCTATCGCCTGATCGTGAACTGCAACCGCCACGGCGGCCAGGAGGTTTACCACATTCACATGCACCTGCTGGGTGGCCGCCCCCTGGGCCCCATGCTGGCACGGTGAGGAGAGGCCGATGAAGTTGTTCCGTTCCGGCCTGGTGCTGGCGGCCGCCGTGCTTGGCGGCTGTACCCTGCCCAACCCCTATTCCTCCCAGCCGGCGCCGGTCACCCCGGCCACGCCAGGCACCCAGCCGGCCGCGCCCGTGGTACAGCCACCCCTGCGGCCGACCCCGCCGCCGGTGATAGAGCTGCCCGAGCCGCCGGTGGTCACTCCCTTGCCCGAGGCGCGCAGCGCCAACCTGGATCAACTGGCCGACGGCCTGGCCGCCCGGCTGCGCAACAGCGGCGTGCTCGGCGAGGTGAACGGCGTGGTGCTGCTGGACGAGATCCGCAACCTGGCCGGCAGCCCGGTGGATACCCGCGGCCTGACCGAGCGGCTGCGGGCCAACCTGGCCGGCAGCCTGCGCTTTGCCGACAGCGCCCGGGTCAGTAGCCTGCGTCAGCAACTGGCCTATCAGGATGGCCGGGCCGACATGGCCGCCCTGGTGCGCCTGGGCCGGCAAAGCGGCGCCGACTATGTGCTGTCCGGCAACCTGAACCGCAGCGGCACGGGCTTCAGCCTGCAGGGCCAGCTGATGGAAATCGCCAGCGGCGAGGTGCTCTGGTCCGACAGCGTCAGTGGACGCTGAGCCACTGCTGGCCAGCCTGCCCGCCGACTGGCGGGGGCGGCTGACGCCCCTGGCGGGCGGGCTTACCAACCGCTGCTGGCGGCTGGACACGGACAGAGGCGCCTACTGGCTGCGCCAGGGCTGTGCCGAGCCGGCCGCCCTGGGCATAGACCGGCGGCTGGAGTTGCTTGCCCACCGCACGGCCGCCGCCGCCGGGCTGGCGCTGCCGGTGCGTTTCGCCCGGCCCGAACAGGGCCTGCTGATCCTGGACTGGCGGGACGAGCCGGACTGGCGGCAGCGCCCGCCGGACATGACCCGGCTGATGG
>NZ_NMUO01000086.1 GCF_002237365.1 Zobellella denitrificans | reverse complement strand
AACGTGCACAAGACATGGGTGCAAGTAACCAATCGTAATTAATTGATAAACAACCCGACACCCACGTACACCGCCCCCTCTCTATTCGTCGGCAACGCCAGAGGTTGATAAAAAACAGGCCTCGGCCCTGGCCAGGTGGGCGCGGCGTTCGTACTCGCTCAGGGCGAGCAGGGTCTCGCCCTCCGCCACCGCCTGGCCCAGTTGCGGCAAAGCGGTGACGGCGGCACCGACCCGGGCGCGCAGCACCACCTGGCGGTGGGGCAGCAACTGGCCCTGGAGCAGGATATGGGGCTGGTAGGACTCGGCCTCGAGCCAGGTCACCTCGACGCTGGGCCCGGCTATGGCGGCGGGTACTGGCGATTCGGGCGCCTCGGCCCGGGCCCGGTACAACTCGCCCCGCCACAGCCAGAACAACGCCAGGGCCAGCAACAGCAGCCACCAACCCCATTTCTTGTGCCGTTCAAACCACTGGCCGATATTGCCTGCCGTCATCTTGCCGATTTCCGTGCCGAATAGAGTGGATACTCAGCATAACAACTTCGCCAAGGGGACAACAGCAGGCCGGATCAAAGACGGGAGCGTCGTCCCGGACGCATGGCATCCGGAACGACAAAGACGGATGGGATCAGAGGCTGATACGGGTGCCCAGCACCTGGAGGAAGGCTGCCAGCCAGGCGGGATGGGCGGGCCAGGCCGGGGCCGTGACCAGGTTGCCGTCCACATGGGCCTGATCCACCGGGATGTCCACCCAGTCGCCGCCGGCCAGGGCGATGTCCGGCCCCACCGCCGGATAGGCGGAGCAGCCCTTGCCCTCGACCACGCCGGCGGCCACCAGCAGCTGGGCACCGTGGCAGATGGCGGCGATGGGCTTGCCGGCATCCCCGAAGTGGCGCACCATCTCCAGCACCCGCGGGTTGAGGCGGATGTATTCCGGCGCCCGGCCGCCCGGCACCACCAGGGCGTCGTAATCCGCTTCGTTGATGTCGGCGAAACTGGCGTTGAGGGTAAAGTTGTGGCCCGGCTTCTCGCTGTAGGTCTGATCGCCCTCGAAGTCGTGAATGGCGGTACGGATCTGCTCGCCCGCTTTTTTGTCGGGGCAGACCGCGTCCACCCGGTGGCCCACCATCAACAGCGCCTGGAAGGGCACCATCACCTCGTAGTCTTCCACATAGTCGCCCACCAGCATCAGAATGTTCTTCGCGCTCATCGTGCTCTCCTTGAAGGATGTAAAAACCTTCTAAAGACTAGCAGAGCCGGCAGGAGGCGAGATGAAGAGTGAGTGACAAATCGGGCGGGAGTGTTCGGTCGAATAAATTCGACCCTACCAGGTCCGCCGTAGGGTCCACTTCAGTGGACCATGCCACCAACGGCGCAGGGGTTTGGTCGACTGAAGTCGACCCAACGGGGTGCAAGGTGACACCGGGATCTGCCGTAGGCCCATTTCAACGGACCACACGAAAAGCCCCGCCGGAGCGGGGCTTGGGATTCAGTCGAGCTGGCTGCGCAGCCAGTCCAGCACCGGGCCGTAACTGGCGGGCAGCAGGGGTTCGAGCCGATCCAGGGCCGAACGGGTCTCGGCCTGGCTGTCGAGGCAGAAGTTGATGTGGCCCACCTTGCGGCCGGGGCGCACTTCCTTGCCGTACCAGTACAGCTCGGCGCCGTCCACCGCCAGCCAGCCGTTGTCCCGCTCGGTGCCCACCAGGTTGACCATGACGCTCAGGTTCTTCACCCGCGGCTTGACCAGGGGCAGGCCGGCCACGGCACGCAGGTGCGCCTCGAACTGGCTGACGCTGGCGCCGGCCTGGGTCCAGTGGCCGCTGTTGTGTACCCGGGGCGCGAGCTCGTTGATCAGCAGGTGATCGCCGACCCGGAAGCATTCCATGGCCATCACGCCCACGTAGTCCAGATCGTTCATCAGCTTGCCCAGCATGCCCTCGGCTTCTGCTTGCAGGTGGGCCAGCCGCGCCAGGGGCGACACCGAGCCCAGCAGGATGCCGTTGACATGCAGGTTGAGGGTGAGCGGATAGAAATGGCACTGGCCGTCGTCGCCGCGCATGCCGACGATGGACACTTCCTCGTCGAAGTCGATGGCCTGCTCGGCGATGGCCTGGGTGTGCCAGTCATCGGGAATGGCGTCCCGGCCCGGCTCGCGCAGCCAGTGCTGGCCGCGGCCGTCGTAGCCGCCGGTGCGGCGCTTGAGCAGCACCCGCTCGCCCAGGGACTGGTGCAGCCCTTCGGCGGTGGTGTCCGCTTCCACCAGGCGCCAGGGCGCGGTGGCCAGCTCCAGCTTGTCGATAAGCGACTTCTGGGTGAAGCGGTCCGCCAGTATGGGGAAGGTGTTCAGGTTGACGAAACCCGGGTGCGCCGCCAGCTGGCGGGTGGCGGCGGTATCCGGCCACTGTTCGCGCTCGGCGGTCACCTGCTCATGCAGCTGCAGCGGAAAGGTCTCTTCCGATTCGATGTCCACCGGGCACACTTCGAGGTCGAGGGGCATGCCCGCGTGCTTCAGCATCTGGCCGAGCTGGCCGGCACCCAGAACCCAGATACGGCTCATGCTTCCTCCCGCGGATCCGGCTGGCTCAGCACCGCCTCGGTCTGCTCGGTGCGGAAAGCCTCCAGCCGTTCGGCCAGGGCGGCGTCGTTGTTGGCCAGGATCTGGCAAGCCATCAGGCCGGCGTTGAAGGCGCCGGCGGCGCCGATGGCCAGGGTGCCCACGGCGATGCCCTTGGGCATCTGCACGATGGACAACAGGCTGTCGAGCCCGCTCAGGGCCTTGCTCTGCACCGGCACGCCCAGCACCGGCAGGCGGGTCTTGGCCGCCACCATGCCCGGCAGGTGGGCGGCGCCGCCGGCACCGGCGATGATCACCTCATAGCCACGGGCCACGGCCTGCTCGCCGAATTCCATCAGCTTGTCGGGGGTGCGGTGGGCCGACACCACTTCCACGGTATAGGCGACCTGCAGCTTGTCCATGATCTCCGCAGCGCCCTGCATGGTGGGCCAATCGCTCTTGGAACCCATGATGACGGCGACTTTTGCTTGCATGACTACTCCTGTTCAACAACGTTCTGAATGGGGGTGGATCCGGGGGAGCGCGGATTATAACACCAAACCGGGCCGCTGCAGCCTTATAACGACGGTCGAACCTGAGCAAAAAAACGGCAAACGGCAGGCCCCCGTGAGTTTTATCACTGTCTTGCGCCGCCCAATCCCTTAGGCTTACGGATCAGAGCACGGCATCCCGGCCACGATACGGAGACAACCAACCAGATGAGCAGGAAAAAGCGGGACATCGGCACCCTGATCGCCGGCCTGGTGCTGGCCGCCGGCCTGGCCTCGCCCCTGCATGCGCAAGAGTGCCGCCGCCTCAGCGCCAGCGGCAACGCGGAATACCCCCCTACCTGTGGCGGGACTCGGCCCAGCCCGGCCGGCTGACCGGCGCGATCGGCTATCTGCTGGAGGATCTGGCCGAGTTGACCGGCGTCGAGATCAGCCTGATCGACAGCGGTCCCTGGGGCCGCACCCAGGAGGAAGTGGCCGCCGGCCGGGTGGACATGATTGCCGGCGCCTTTCTTACCCAGGCCCGCAGCGAATGGATGGATTATCTCCATCCCGCCCTGGCGCACACCCGCACCGCCATCTGGACCCGCAAGGACAGCGGCTTCGAATTCAGCCAATGGCACGACTTGATCCCCCAGGCGGGGGTGACGGTCATCTACAACAGCTTCGGCCAGGAGTTTGACCTCTTCGCCCGGGAACACCTGAACATAGAGCAGGTCGGCAGCCTGGAGCAGGGCATGATGATGGTCTCCCAGGGGCGGGCCGACTACCTGATCTACGAAGACCTCCCGGGCAAGGCCTATGCCGAGATGCTGGGCATCGACAACCTCAGTCCCCTGCCCCGGGGCGTGACCCACCAGCCCCTGTACCTGACCTTTTCCAAGGCCTCTGCCTGCAACAGTGAGGCCCTGAAAGCCAGGCTGTCGGCCGCCATAGAGCAGCTGGCCCAGGCCGGAAAGATGGCGCAGCACCTGGAGCGGGCCGCCGCCGAATGGCAGCGGCAGTCGGCGCACTAGGACCACCCCGTGCCGCCCCATCGCTACCGCTCGCTGACCCACGCCTTCCTGCTGCGGGTGATCCCGGTGCTGCTTATGGTCACGCTGGCGGTGACGGCGCTTTTTTCCTGGCATGAGCTCCGCCAGGAAAAAGAGCGTGAACGGGACTTCACCCGGCACCGCACCGACAACCTGGCCCGGCTGCTGGCCGAGCCGGTGTGGCAGCTTTCCCACTCGGTCACCGAGAATATCCTGCGCGCCACCCTCGACGAAAAGGATATCCACTGCGTGGAGCTGATCCACGGCTCCGGCGTGGTAGTACAGACCCCTCCGGTCCGGCTCGGCAAGTGCGACAACGCCGCCGCCGAAGGCTATACCCGCTTCAGCAGCCCGGTTGTTTACGCCTCCCCCCAGGGGATGCGGCATATCGCCGAGGTGTCGCTGTACCAGTTGGATACCGATCGAAGCCTGAAACGCACCCTGCTCGACAGTGCCCAGGGCCTGCTGGTGCTGCTGGTGCTGCTGTTCGCCACCCTGGTGGTGGCCACCACCCTGATCTTCCGCTGGACCATACTGCGCCCGCTCCATCAGGTGTCCGAGTCCTTGCGCCAATACCGTTCAACCGGGCAGCGCGTGCCGGTCGACTGGTCGTCCAACGATGAGCTGGGCCAGCTTATCCATGAGTACAACAGGACCAGCGCCCTGCAAGTTCGTACCGAACAGGCCCTGTCGGAAGCCAAGGACGAGGCCGAGCAGGCGTTGGCCAACCTCAAGGATGCCCAGAACCTGTTGATCCAGTCGGAAAAACTGGCCGCCCTCGGCAGCCTGGTGGCCGGCATTGCCCACGAGATCAACACCCCCATCGGCAACAGCCTGACGGTGCTCAGTGCCCTGACCCTGAAGCAGCAGGAAATGGCCGCCGCCATTGCCGCCGGCAACCTGAAGCGCTCGGCCCTGGACGCCTTTATGGCCGAGTTGCAGGAGGGGCTGCACATCGCCGAGTCCAGCCTGGCCATGGCGATACGCCAGATCGGCAGCTTCAAGCAGGTGGCGGTGGATCAGGCCAGCATGCAGCACCGCCGCTTCGATTTGAAAGAGGTGATCGACGAAGTGGTGTACACCTTCAGGCCCAGGACCAAAAAGCCCGACTATCATATTGAGGTAACGGTGCCCCCGGGCATCGTCATGGACAGCTACCCCGGCCCCATCGGCCAGATCATCGTCAACGCCATCGGCAATGCCCTCGTGCACGGCTTCGAGGGCCGGGACAGCGGCCGTATCCGGATAGACGCCCGCCAGGAAGGCGACCAGGTCGCCGTTTCGGTCACCGATGACGGCCAGGGCATGGACCCGGTGAGCCTCGGCAAGGCATTCGACCCCTTCTACACCACCAAGATGGGACAGGGGGGCTCCGGCCTCGGCCTGCATATCGTATTCAATCTGGTAAAAACGTGCTCAAGGGCTCCGTGGTTCTGGAGCGCGCTTTGCCAACCGGAACCACGCTGCGCTTTACCATTCCACAACACCTGCAGCAGGAACATTAACGGGACAAGACCAGGATGCCACCAGGACAGGACCACGACATCTTTGAATTTGCTCCGGAGGAGCCGGATACCGGAGCCGGGCATGCTCCTTCGCCGGCGCCCTGGCGCATTTTGATCGTCGACGACGAGCAGCAGGTGCATGCCGCCACCCGCTTTGCCCTGTCGGGGCTTGAAGTGCTGGGCCGGCCACTGGCCTTTACCAGCGCCTACTCGGCCCGACAAGCCCGCGAGATACTGCGACAGCAGCCCCGCTTCGCCTGCATCCTGCTCGACGTGGTGATGGAGTCGGAGCAGGCCGGGCTCGAGCTTATCGGCTTTATCCGGGAAGAGCTCGGCGAACGCGGCAGCCGCATCATACTGCGCACCGGCCAGCCCGGTTACGCTCCCGAGTTGAAGATAGTGCGCGACTACGACATCAACGACTACAAGCAAAAGAACGAACTGACCAGCACCCACCTGATCACCGCCGTGACCACCGCCCTGCGCGGCTATCACCAGCAGGAACAGCTCGACGCCCACCGCCAGGGGCTGGAGCACATCATCCAGGGCGCGGCCGAGCTGTTCGGTGCCCGGCAGACGGACCGGTTTTCAGCCAGCGTCCTGCAGCAGCTCGGCCGGCTGCTGCACAGCGGGGCCCAGGGGCTGCTGTGCCGGCGGGCGGAGCAAGAGCCGAGCCGCCTGATGATAGAAGTGGCAACGGGCCCCTGGGCCCGGCACAGCGGACAAGCCCTGGACGCCCTGGACGATGCGCCACTGTGCAGGCAGGTGGAGCAGGCCTTCGTCCGGCGCCAGCCGCAGTTTTCCCCCCGCCTCGCCACCCTCTATATCCACACCCCCCAGGGCGATGAGCTGGTGTTTGCGGTGCCCACCGCCACCGAACCCGACGACGCCCTGCGCCACCTGCTGCAGCTGTTCGGGCTTTATGTGTCGGTGGGGTACGACAATGCCAGTCTGTTCGAAAAAATCGAGGATCTGGCGTTCAACGATCACCTGACCGGCGTGCTTAACCGCACCGGTTTTATGTATGCCCTGGGCAAGCAGATCACCCTGGGGCAGGACTGTGTGGTGCTGCTGGCCGACATCGACAACTTCCAGGCGGTCAACGACGGCCTGGGCCACCAGGTGGGCGACCTGACCCTGATCCGCATGGCCCGCCACCTGGAAGCCATCTTCGGCAGCCGCAGCTCCCTGGGCCGGCTCTCTTCCGATACCTTCGGCCTGATACTGCCGGCATGCCGGCCCGAGGAAATGACGGCCATCAGCCAGCGCCTGAACGACTCCCTCCGGCAGGGCTTCAGGCTGCAGGGCTACGACATTCCCGCCTCCCTGACCCTGGGGGCGGCCATGTACCCGCAGCATGGCAGCAGCGCCAAGACCCTGCTGCAGAATGCCGGCATCGCCCTCAAGAAGTGCAAGGCCGATCACCGCGGGGCCCTGGCCATCTTCGGCGAAACCCTGGAGCAGGCCCTGCACCAGCGGCTGCAGATCGCTACCCGGCTGCGTTACGCCCTGGAGCGCAACGAGCTGAGCCTGAGCTACCAGCCCCAGATCTGCCTGAGCAGCGGGCGCATCATCGGCGCCGAGGCGCTGCTGCGCTGGCATAACGAGGATCGCCTGATCCCGCCCGACACCTTTATCCCGGTGGCGGAAAGCTCCGGCAGCATAGTGCCCATCGGCGCCTGGGTGCTGGAGCAGGCCTGCCGCCAGCAGCGGGCCTGGCAGCGGGACACCGGCCAGGCCCTGCGCATGGCGGTGAACGTGTCGGTGCGCCAGCTCAAGGATCCGGGCTTTATCGACAGCCTCGACCGAATCATCGGCCAGACCGGCATGACGCCGGGCCTGCTGGAACTGGAGATCACCGAGTCCACGATGATGGAAGACCACCAGGCCCTGATTGCCACCCTGCAGGCCGTGCGCGCCCGGGGCGTGCAGGTGGCCATGGACGACTTCGGCACCGGCTATTCCTCCATGAAGTACCTGCAGGAGCTGCCGATAGACCGGCTGAAGATAGACCGCAGCTTCATCGGCCACATGACCGAGAGCGAGCAGGATCTGGGGCTGGTGGAGCTGATGGTGAAGATGGGCCAGTTGCTCCGCCTCGGGGTGATTGCCGAGGGGGTGGAACACCCCCGGGAAAACGACCTGCTCAGGCAGCTGGGCTGCGACGAAGCCCAGGGCTACCTCTACCAGAAGCCCACCCACCCCGAGCATATCGCCCTGCTGCGGCGGGAGCAGGGTGAATCCCCGGGCCACCGCCTGAGCGGTCCGGCCGGGTAACGCCAAGCCGATGGACCTGCGGGGCCGGCCGGGACCGCCCTATTCCACGCAAGATCGGTGCTGGGGTTCCGCCGGCAAAACGGCGCCGGCACGCTCGTCCAGCGCAGCCTGGCAACAGGCTTCCAGCACCTGCGTGGCCAGGGCGGGATCACTCAGGGCCCTGGCCACCGCCACGCCCCCTATCATCATCACCACCGCTCTCAGCGCCGCGGCATCGGGCGCCGCGTCCGGCCGGGCGGAGACGCGGGAGGCCAGAGCGGTGAAGATGCGGGTATAACTTTCGCGCACCTGTTGGTCCCGCTGGCCGATATCGGACACCAGAAAGGCCAGCGGGCAGCTCCCGCTCTCCTGGGCGAGGTGCTCCGGGCTCAGGTAACGACGGATCAGGTCGTCCACCTTCGGCGGGTGGTGGCGGGCCATGCGCCGGGCGGCCGAAAGTATCGCCTCGGCATAAAGCTCCCGCTTGGAATCGAAATGGCTGTAAAAGGCGCCGCGGGTCATGCCCGCCTCCTGCATCACCTGGTCGATGCTGACCTGATCGAATCCCTTTTCGGTGAACAGCCGCTCGGCACTGAGCAGGATCCGGTCACGGCTTTCGGCACGGCGGTCATTGGGCCAGGGCATATCATTACTCCTGTCGGGCTGGGTGGCAGCATGCTACCGCATCAGAATATGTTCTTTAACATATTCTGGGCAAGCCGCAGACTGTGCCTGTCTCATCACCCCATGGAGCAGGCTTATGGAAAACCCCGTCTACATTTTCGCGCCGACATTCAGCAGCTTTGCCCGTTCGATCATGCTCTGCTGCGAGGAAAAAGGCATTGCCTACCGCTGCGGCATGGCCCCCGAGGGCACGGAGATCGGCTTCAGGAGCCCCGAGCACCTGGCGCTTCATCCCTATGGCAAGGTGCCCGTGCTGTTTCACGAAGGCCAGACGCTGTTTGAAACCAACACCATCTGCCGCTATCTCGATGCCCGCTTTGCCGGGCCTGCCCTGCAACCTGCCGATCCCATGGCGCGGGCACGGGTGGACGAGCGTTGCGGAGAAATCGCGCTCTACATCGACCAGGCGCTGCTGCGGGAAATCGTGCTGGAGTTTGCCTTTCCCAAGGGCCCCGACGGCAGGGTGAGGCGGGATCTGGTCGAGGAAAAACTGCCGGCGGCGCGGGCGGCCCTGCGGCGGCTCGGCACGCTGCTGGGGGAGCACCCCTTTATCTGCGGCCCGCGCTACACGCTGGCGGACGCACTGCTGACCCCCATTCTGGACTATGTCGCCAACCTGCCCATCGGCAGCGAGCTGATCGGTTCAGGCGCCTTGAAACACTACCTGGAACGGATGCGGGCACGGCCTTCCGGGCAGCGGGTGTTGAACACCAAGTGACTCCTTCTCCCACCCGGAGCGGCGGCAGATCCCGCCCGGGGCGCCGGGCACGGTGGCCGACGCAGGGTGCGCACGGCCACCATCCGCTACCGCGGTCCTGGCGAGCGCACCGGATAGGGCCACGTCGGCTCAGCCCACCGCCAGCAGGCGGGCATAGAGCGGTATGCCCACCACCACATTGAAGGGAAAGGTCACCGCCAGCGCCGCCAGCATGGCCAGGCCGATGTCCGCCTCCTTGATGGCGGCGCCGATGGCGGCCGGGGCCGCGATGTAGGAGGCGCTGGCCACCAGGGTCACCAGGATCAGCGCCGATCCCGCCGGCAACCCCAGCAGCCAGGCCGCGCCCATGCCGATGCCGGCCAGCACCAGGGGAGCGATCAGGGCGAACAGCATCACCGGCCAGCGCCGCCAGGGCACCGGGGTGAGCGCCTGGGCGGTGCACAACCCCATCTCGAGCAGGAACAGCGCCAGCAGGCCCTTGAAGGCGGTGATAAAGAGATCGCTCACCGGCGCCGCCTGTTCGGGGCCGTAGAAGTAGCCGATCAACACCCCGCCGGTGAGCAGCACCACGCCCCGGCTGGTGAGCGCCTCGTGCCACACCGCCGCCTTGCTGCCGGTATCCTGTCCCGACAGGGTCTTGTACAGGTAGATGGCGACGATGATGGCCGGCAGCTCCAGCAGCACCAGGTAGAGGGTGGTTTGCGGGGCTATCTCCAGTTGCAGGCCCTGGGCGTAGGCCAGGGCCACCGCGAAGGTACCGGCGCTGACCGAGCCGTAGTGGGCGGCGATGCTGGCGCTGTTGGCGCTGTTCAGCCTGAGCAGCTTGCGCGCCACCGGGTAGCACAGCAGCGGGATCAGCACGCCCAGGGCGGCCACCGCCAGCAGCTCGGGCAGCAGCCGCCAGTGCAGGTTGCCGTGCAGCGCCAGTCCGCCCTTGAAGCCGATGGTGAGCATCAGCAGTATGCTGAGGGTGTCGTAGGCCGCCTTGGGCACCTTCAAATCCGAGCGGGCCAGCCCCGCCACCACCCCCAGCGCAAAAAACGCCACTACAATATCCGGCATAACAAATCCTCGTGATAATTAAGCAGAGCAGTAAGTCAGACCATGAGCTCGCCGCCGGAAGGAACTACACGCCGACTCGCCATAAACCCATCCATGGGGGCTCGGACATGCCATCCCTGGCATGTCACGGTCGGCTTAGCAGTTTCCTTCCGGCGCCCAGTCAGACTTGATTGCCTCTCCAGGAATACAGCGGCGGACATTGTGCGGATCAAGGTATATAGTTACCAATAAATGTTAATAACAGAAGATATAGATAATCATCTATGAATATACGCCACCTGACCTTTCGCCTGCTGCAGGTGTACGTGGCCGTGGTGCGGCTGGGCTCGGTGTCCCGCGCCGCCGCCCAGCTGCACCTGACCCAGCCGACCGTGTCCCAGCAGCTCAAACGCCTGGCCGAGGCGGTGGGCGAGCCCCTGCTCGACAGCCAGGCCGGAAGCATCCGCCCCACCGCCGTGGGCACCGAGCTCTATCACGCCGCCCTCGACGCCCTCTCCCGCTTCGACGACTTCAATGGCTTTCTGCAGGACGCCCGCCAGGGCACCCGCGGCGGCTTCAGCATCGGGGTGGTGACCACCGCCAAATACATACTGCCGCGCCTGCTCGGGCCCTTTAACCGCCGCTTTCCCGAGGTGGAGGTGTCGATCAGCGTGGGCAACCGGGGCTACATCCTGGAGCGCCACCGCCACCAGCAGGACGACCTCTACCTGTTCAGCCACCCGCCCGCCGGCGAGCACACCCTGAGCGGCCGCTTTATCCGCAACCCGCTGGTGCTGATCACCCCGCCGGATCACTGGGCGGTGCACCGCCCGCCGGCGGACTTTTCCGCCCTGCTGGGCGAGCGCTTTCTGCTGCGCGAGCCGGGCAGCGCCACCCGGCTGGTGTTCGAGGAGTGGCTGCGCAACCACAACCTGCAGTTGAAGCGGGTGATGCAGATAGAAAGCAACGAGGTGGTGCGCATGAGCGTGGAGCAGGGCCTGGGGCTGGCGGTGCTGTCGGAACATACCCTGGCGGAAGGCGAGCACCGCCTGGGCCGACCGGCGCTGCCCGAGTTCCCGCTCACCAGCCACTGGTACCTGGTGTGCCACAACAACCGCCGCCTGCCCTACCCGGCGGCGAATTTTGTCCGCTTTATCAACGACAACCTGGCAAGCTGCATCGACAGCCGCTATATCCACAATGACCTGGCCAGGCTGCTGGCCCATCTCCAATCCCCGGGCAAGGGAGCCTGAGCCATGAAGATAGATCGCCAACAACTGGAGCAGGCGGCCCGCCGGGGCCTGCTGCACGCGGAGCAGGTGGCGCCCCTGTGGCAGTTTCTGGAGCAGGACGCCCCCGCCGGTTTTCGCTTCGCCCATCTCCTCTATTACCTGGGCGGCCTCATCGCCATCGGCGCCATGACCCTCTTTATGACCCTGGGCTGGCAGCAGTACGGCGGCTGGGCCCTGGTGGGGCTGGGCGTGCTCTATGCCCTGCCCGCCCTGGCCCTGGCCGAAGGGCTGCAGCGCCGGCGGCTGTGGGTGCCGAGCGGCATTCTCGCCGCCCTGGTGATCTGCCTGACCCCCCTCACCGTGTACGGCCTGCAAGTTGCCCTGGGCTGGTGGGATCCGGCGCTGGACTACCGCCAGTACCACCGCCTCATCCACGGCCGCTGGCTGAGCCTGGAGCTGGCCACCCTGGCGGTGGGCGCCCTGATGCTGTGGCGCTATCGCCAGCCCTTTCTGCTGCTGCCCCTGGCCGCCACCCTCTGGTATATGAGCATGGACCTGAGCCTGTGGCTGAGCGGCCGGGATGTCGCCAGCTGGGAATTCCGCCAGTGGGTGTCGCTCGGGTTCGGGTTATTGATGGTGCTGCTGGCCTTTTGGGTGGACATCCGCAACCAGAGCCGGCGGGACTTCGCCTTCTGGCTTTACCTGTTCGGCGCCATTACCTTCTGGGGCGGGCTCTGCCTGCTGACCGACAACGGCGGCGGCGAGCGACTGCTGTTTTTGCTGGTCAACCTGTTGATGATCGCCACCGGCACCCTGCTGGCCCGGCGGGTATTCGTCGCCCTGGGCGGCCTGGGCCTGGCCTGGTACCTGGGCTGGCTGGCCTGGGAGGTGTTCGAGGACAGCCTGCTGTTTCCCCTCGCCCTCACCGCCATCGGCCTGGCCGTGATGGGCCTCGGCATCCTCTGGCAGCGCCACCAGCAGCGACTGACCGAGCGCCTGCAACGGCAGTTGCCCGCCGCGCTGCGCGCACTGCTGGCGAGAAGGGAGTAGTATGCCGGCAACCGATTCCGTGCCTATACCGGGTGTGGCCGGGACTCTCCCGGCTAGAGCCCCATTGGCATCTGACTGGTGGAGCGCAGGCGGACCGCCCGCGCCCCAATGGCTATCACTGCCTAAATGAGAGTCGTATCTTTTACAGAAGCGCGTAATAACCTGAACACGGTGCTGGATGATGTCGTCATCGATGCGGACACCACCATCATCACTCGCCGTAATGCCGAAGATACGGTGGTGATATCGCCGGGTTCCTACAACAGCTCCATAACCCAGTATCAATCAGGCCAGGGTGCGGCCGGGGCCGCTGCAGTTGTAAACATTTCAAATGAAACCAGGGGTGTGCTGTGCCAGAATGGCCAAAAGACTGTGAAACGGGACAGCGCAGCCATGACAACCATAAATAAGTCAGCCCTTACTGAAACCGACATCATCACCAAGTTCATCCTGCCTTCGGTGAAGGAAGCGGGCTGGGACGACATGACCCAGATCCGCCAGGAAGTGAAGCTGCGCGATGGCAAGGTGATTGTGCGCGGCCAGATGGCGGCGCGAAAGAAGGTGAAATCCGCCGATATCGTGCTCTATCACAAGCCCAACCTGCCGCTGGCGGTGATTGAGGCCAAGGCCAACAAGCACGACATTGCCAAGGGGATGCAGCAGGCGCTGGACTATGCCGGTTTGCTGGAAGTGCCCTTTGTGTTCGCCTCCAACGGTGACGGCTTCGTCTTTCACGACAAAACCAACCCGGCGGCTCTGGAAACCCAGATCAGCCTCGACGACTTCCCCACCCCGGCTCAGTTGTGGGACAAATACTGCACCTGGAAGGGCTACACTCAGGCGCAGCTGCCCATCATCACCCAGCCCTATCATGATGACGGCAGTGGCAAAATGCCCCGCTACTATCAGTTGCAGGCCATCAACAAGACCATTGAGGCCATCTCTGCCGGGCAGAAACGCATTCTGCTGGTGATGGCCACCGGCACCGGCAAGACCTATACCGCCTTTCAGATCATCTGGCGACTGTGGAAAGCCCGCAGCAAAAAGCGCATTCTGTTTCTGGCCGACCGCAACATTCTGGTGGATCAGACCCGCATCAACGACTTCCAGCCCTTTGGCTCCGCCATGACCAAGGTAGAAGGCCGCAAGGTTGACCCCGCCTTTGAAATTCACCTGGCGCTGTATCAGGCGTTAACCGGCCCGGAAGAGCAGCAGAAAGCCTACAAGCAGGTGGCTCCCGACTTCTTCGATCTGATTGTGATTGACGAGTGCCACAGAGGCAGTGCCGCCGAAGACAGCGCCTGGCGGGAAATTCTCGAATACTTCAGCAGTGCCACTCAGGTGGGGCTAACCGCCACGCCCAAGGAAACCGACGAGGTCTCCAACTCCGATTACTTTGGCGACCCCGTCTATACCTACTCCCTCAAGGAAGGCATTGAAGACGGCTTTCTCGCCCCCTACAAGGTGGTGCGGGTTGATATCGACATCGACCTGCAAGGCTGGCGTCCTACCAAGGGGCAGACCGACAAGAGCGGCGAGCTGATTGACGACCGCATCTACAACCAGAAAGACTTCGACCGCACCATGGTCATCGACGAGCGCACCCAGCTGGTGGCGGAAACCATTAGCAGCTACCTCAAGCGCACCGATCCCATGGCCAAGACCATCGTCTTCTGCAACGACATCGACCATGCCGAGCGCATGCGGCAGGCGCTGGTGAACTGCAACCCTGAGCAGGTGCTGAAGAACGACAAGTATGTGATGAAAATCACCGGTGATGATGAACTGGGCAAGGCGCAGCTCGATAACTTCATCAACCCCAAAAAAGCCTATCCGGTGATTGCCACTACGTCGGAGCTGATGACCACAGGCGTGGATGCCCAGACCTGCAAGTTCGTGGTGCTGGATCAGAACATTCAGTCCATGACCAAGTTCAAGCAGATCATCGGACGCGGCACCCGCATTAACGATAAATACGGCAAGCTGTGGTTTACCATTCTCGACTTCAAGAAGGCCACCGAGTTGTTCGCCGACGAGCGCTTCGACGGCATTCCCGAGCGGGTGATGACGGTAACGCCTGAGCAAATCAATGAAGACGACGAGACGCTTGATGAGATCATTGATGGTGAGTCTCAGGAGGAGCTGGACGCCACTGGAGAGGATGGACTGACTATTGGTGAGCCAGATGCGGACTATGAATTTCCGTCTGCCGAAGACGGCGACCACGGCCCCTTGGGCGGTGACGACGATGACGAGCACAGGGTCAGAAAATTTCACGTTAACGGCGTGACCGTCAAGACCATTGCCCAGCGAGTGCAGTATTACGATGCCGACGGCAAGCTGGTCACCGAGTCCTTTCAGGATTACACCCGCAAGACCTTTGCCCGGCAGTTTGCCAGCCTGGACGACTTCATCAAACGCTGGAACGATGCCGAGCGCAAGCAGGCCATTATCGACGAGCTGACCAACGAGGGCATTATCTGGGAAGTGCTGGAGCAGGAAGTGGGCAAGGATCTCGATCCCTTCGACCTCATCTGCCATGTGGTTTATGATCAGCCCCCGCTCACCCGTCGTGAACGGGCCAACGAGGTGAGAAAGCGCAACTACTTCACCAGGTATTCCGAGACCGCTCAAACGGTGCTGAATGCGCTGCTGGACAAGTATGCCGATGCCGGCGTGCAGGAAATAGAAAGCATCAATGTGCTCAAGGTGCAGCCCCTCGACCGGCTCGGCAACCCCATGGAAATCGTCAAGAAAGGCTTTGGCAGCAAGCAGAACTATCAGCAGGCCATCAGCGAGCTGGAAGCCGAAATCTACCAGCTGGCCCCCAAAAAACAGGCCTGAGGCGCTTTGTAACCCTATTTACACCAGCCTCACACCGGGGCTGGTGTTGTTTGTATAACCGCATAAAAAGAGAATCATCATGTCGATCAGCTCCATTATCAAATCCATTCAGGACATCATGCGTCAGGACGCCGGTGTGGATGGCGATGCCCAGCGTTTGGGGCAGTTGTCCTGGCTGCTGTTCCTCAAGGTGTTCGACGCCCAGGAAGAGGCGCTGGAATTTGAACTGGACGATTATCAGTCCCCTATTCCGGAACGGTTTCTGTGGCGCAACTGGGCGGCAGACCCGGAAGGCATGACCGGTGACGAGCTGCTGGAGTTCGTGAACGACGAGCTGTTCCATACGCTCAAGAACATGACCGCCCCCATCGACAAGAACCCCCGTGGCTTTGTGGTGCGCGAAGGCTTGAGCGATGCCTACAACTACATGAAGAACGGCACCCTGCTGCGTCAGGTGATCAACAAGCTCAACGAAATCGACTTCACCAGCTCCAGCGAGCGCCATCTGTTTGGCGACATCTACGAGCAACTGCTGCGGGATCTGCAAAGCGCCGGTAACGCCGGTGAGTTCTACACCCCCCGTGCCGTCACCCGCTTTATGGTTAACCGTGTCGATCCCAGGCTGGGCGAGCGCATTATGGACCCGGCCTGTGGCACCGGCGGCTTTCTGGCCTGCTCCTTTGACCATGTAAAGAGCAAGTATGTGAAGAACGCCGATGACCATCAGGTGCTGCAACAGCAGATCCTGGGCGTGGAGAAAAAGCAGCTGCCGCACCTGCTGTGCACCACCAACATGATGCTGCATGGGATTGAAGTGCCGGTGCAGATCCGTCACGACAACACCCTGAACCGGCCGCTGTCGAGCTGGGACAGCGACATTGATGTGATTGTCACCAACCCGCCCTTTGGCGGCACCGAAGAGCACGGCATCGAGAAAAACTTTCCGTCCGAGCTGCAAACCCGCGAAACCGCAGATCTGTTCCTGCAACTGATCATCGAGCTGCTGGCCGAGAACGGACGGGCCGCCGTGGTGCTGCCCGATGGCACCCTGTTTGGCGAGGGCGTAAAAACCAAGATCAAGAAGCTGCTTACCGAAGAGTGCAACCTGCACACCATAGTCCGGCTGCCCAACGGCGTGTTCAACCCCTATACCGGCATCAAGACCAACCTGCTGTTCTTTACCAAGGGCAAGCCCACTAAAGACATCTGGTTCTATGAGCACCCCTACCCGGCCGGCGTGAAGAACTACAGCAAGACCCGACCGATGAAGTTTGAGGAGTTTCAGGCCGAAATCGACTGGTGGGGCAGCGAGGCAGACGGCTTTGCCGCTCGAGTAGAGAACGAGCACGCCTGGAAGGTGAGCATTGATGAAGTGATTGCCCGCAACTTCAACCTTGATATCAAAAACCCCCATGTCGGCGAAACAGTAAGCCACGATCCCGACGAGCTGCTGGCAACCTATACCCAGCAGCAGCAAAGCATTCGTGATTTGCGTAATCAGCTTAAAACCGTGCTGGGCAACGCCCTGCTGAGCGACGCCGACGAGATTGAAGAAAGGGTCGAAGAAAGCGCCGAGGAGAGCAACGCATGAGCCGGGCGCGAATACTTATCACCGAGAACATCGCCACCTGGACCGGGGCCATTCAGGCAAAATCCACTGCCGGCCGTGGCAGCAGCAACAAGTATGAGCTGTATGGCATCAAAAAACTGCGGGAGCTGATCCTGGAGCTAGCCGTGCGCGGCAAACTGGTGCCGCAAGACTCAAGCGATGAACCGGCTTCTGTGCTACTGGAACGTATTGCCGCCGAAAAGGCCGAGCTGATTAAGCAGGGAAAAATCAAAAGATCCAAGGCACTGCCGCCTATCTCTGAGGATGATCAACCCTTTGAGCTGCCCGAAGGGCAGGGCCGACGCATGATCATTTTTCGCCCAACCTGATCAAGCATCGATCGGTCCAGCGGCAAGGTTGCTCATTTTGATTGTGTCTTACGCTGCAAGAGAGTACATAGTGGAGATCTTGACCAACCCT